>JAILHD010000152.1 GCA_024696155.1 Treponema sp.
CCGTAACTGTCTTTTTATTCACGTATGTCTTGTTCCATACATCAGCGGTTCAGATGAATTTAAGTCTAAGCCAACTCAGCATTCTGTAAAAGAAATCATGGCTGTGGGAATTCATCCTGATATCATTGTTACCCGCAGTGATGAAGAAGTGCCTGAAGAAATCCGCCGAAAAATCTCTCTTTTCTGTAACGTGACAGAAGACTGCGTAATCGACAACAAAACACTGGGAAGCCTTTACGAAGTTCCTTTAATGCTTCACGACCAGAAAATGGACGAAGTTGTATGCCGCGAACTTGGAATTGAAGGCACAACATGCGATATTTCACACTGGCAGAAGATGGTAGACACCATTCACGCACGTAAAGAAGAAATTCAGATTGCACTTGTAGGAAAATATGTAAAACTCCACGACTCTTATTTGAGCATTGTAGAATCTTTGAATCATGCCTCATTTGTTGTCGGCAAAAACGTAAAAATCAAATGGGTAGACAGTGACACAGTTACAGATAAAACTGCGCCTCAGATTTTTAAAGACTGCCAGGGAATCATTCTTCCAGGTGGATTTGGTCACCGCGGAATTGAAGGAATGGTATCTGCCTGCCGTTATGCACGCACCCATAAACTTCCATATTTTGGAATCTGTCTTGGAATGCAGATTGCAGTAATTGAATTTGCACGCTCTGTACTCGGCTACGAAGATGCAAACTCCAGAGAATTTGATGAACTTTGTGAACACCCTGTAATTGATTTGATGAAAAATCAGGAAGGCGTAATTAAAGGCGGCACAATGCGTCTTGGTTCTTACCCTTGTAAAGTTACACCAGGTACAATACTTGAAAAGGCATATGGCAGCAGTAACATTGCAGAACGTCACCGCCACCGCTACGAGTTTAACAACGACTTCCGCGCACAAATGCAGGAGAAAGGCCTTGTAATAAGCGGAACTTCACCTGATGACACTCTTGTAGAAGCCATTGAAATTGAAGGTCAGTTCCACGTGGGCGTTCAGTTCCATCCAGAATTTAAGAGCAGACCTAATAACGCAAGCCCACTGTTTGTTGAATTCTTAAAAGCATCATTATAGAATGGAAAAGTTATGTACACAGAAGAAGAAGTTTTAGATTATATACACGAAGAAGATGTAAAATTTGTGCGTCTGGCTTTTTTTGACCTGACAGGAACTCAAAAAAATATTTCGATTATGGCAAGTCAACTGGAAGCAGCCTTTGAACACGGCATCAGCTTTGACGCTTCGGCAATTTACGGTTTTGAAACACCAGAAAAGTCAGATCTCTTTTTGCATCCAGATCCAACTACCCTTGCGGTTCTTCCGTGGAGACCAAACACAGGAAAAGTTGTGCGAATGTTCTGTAATATCCGTTACCCTGATAGAAAACTCTACGAAAAAGACTGCCGTGCCCTTTTGCAAAAAGCTGTAAAAACTGCAAAAGATGATTACGGCGTTGAATTCCGCTTTGGAACAGAAATTGAATTCTATCTTTTTAAGCTTGATGAAAACGGCGAACCTACAAAAATCCCGTTTGATAACGCAGGCTATATGGATATTGCACCAGAAGACAAAGGTGAAAATATCCGCCGCGAAATCTGTTTTACTCTTGAACAGATGGGCATTCAGCCAGAAGCAAGCCATCACGAAGAAGGCCCCGGCCAGAACGAAATTGACTTCCATTATGCAGATGCCGTTAGTGCCGCAGACAATGCAGCAACTTTTAAATGGATTGTAAGAACACGCGCCGCAATGAACGGTCTTTATGCAGACTTTTCTCCAAAACCTTTGCTTGATAAAGCAGGAAGCGGCTTTCACATCAATCTTTCCTGCACAGATGTTTCTAAAAACAAACATGCACTGGCAGGAATTATTAAGCACGCCCCAGAACTAACTTACTATCTGAACGGATGTGAAAATTCTTACGAACGCCTTGGCGAACACAAAGCGCCGAAATACATCTGCTGGGGTAACGAAAACCGTTCGGCATTTATACGCGTTCCTGCAACAAAAGAAACGCCACGAATGGAAATCCGTTCGGCAGACAGCGAGTGTAACACATATCTTGCCTTTACACTTTTGATTCATGCAGCACTAGACGGAATTGTAAACAAACTTGAGCCGCCAGCTCCAGTAGAAACAAATCTTTTCCTTGCAGCAAAAGATGCCTCTAAGGCAGGTTCTCTTGAAGCTCTGCCAGATACTTTTGAAAGCGCTAAAAAAATTGCAGATCAGAGTGATTTTGTAAAAAAGGTTCTTGGATTTTAGAAGATGACGTCTGACTCGCACAGCATTTTAGTTGTTACAAAAGACAGTAAAATTTCCGCATTAACCAGCGTTATGCTTGCGCCCCCGCTTTTTGAAACCGAGGTTATAAACGATTTTAATCTTGCCAGACGCAAATGTTCTGAACGAGTTTATTCTATTATAATCGCAGATTACGCAGAAGGTGAAGGTGCAGATTTTGCAAGTGATGTTTCAGATTCGCTTTCAACAATTCTGCTTTTAACACCAGGCGAACTTTTTGAAGAAGTAAGCTATCGCGTAGAAAGCAGCGGAATTATCACAATAAACTGCCCTTTTGACCAGTTTTACTTTTACAATATGATTAAAGCTGCAATTGCAATGCAATATAAAGTTCAGATTCTTTCAAGTCAGACTACAAAGCTAAAAGTAAAAATGGAAGAAATCAGACTTGTAAACAGGGCAAAAATGCTTTTAATGCAGAACCTGAACATGACAGAGCAGGAAGCCCACCGTCACATAGAAAAAACAGCAATGGACCGAAGCATGAAAAAAACGGACGTGGCACAGGAACTTATAAGAACTTACGGATAAAAAAAGCGGGGTATTTATCCCGCTTCTTTATTTAACTATAGGCTGTCCGCCTGAGTACTAGCGTCCAAAGAAAGACTTAAGTTTCTGCCAGAAGGTCTTCTTAGGAGCAGGAGCTGCCTTTTTGTTGTTAGAGTAGCGTCCACCCTTAGAAGCATTCTTTCCAGCCTTGTTATATGGCTTTTTCTTATAATCAGTTTTCTTGTAAGAACCAGAAGCTTTAGAAGCACCGCCGTTTCCATAGCGTTCCTTGTACATCTTCATGCGCTCGTCGTAAGAAAGACCTGCAAGTTTTTCTGGATCAATATAAGATTTACCTTTTTGTGCTCCTTTTTTGAAGTCGCCCTTCTTGTAATCTTTCTTATATCCGTCTTTTTTGTAGTCAGATTTTTTACCGTCGTAAGATTTTTTGTAGCCTTCGCCATTTCTTCCCTTACCGCCAGATTTTCCACCACGCTTGTTATGGAAGTCTCCATCACGACCTTTTCTGTAGCCACCGCGGTTATCGTAAGTGTCATCATCACGCCAGTTTTCTGTCTTAATGTACATGCCGGCTGATTTATCTTCGAGCATCTGATCTTCAAATGCCACAGAAGAAGGAATTGTCATTTCTACATAGCGCTCGATTGCTGGAAGATTGTAAACATCCTGTTCAGAACAGAAAGTATATGCCTTTCCAGATTTTCCGGCACGTGCTGTACGGCCAATGCGGTGTACATAGTTTTCAGCTTCTACAGGAAGATCGTAGTTGATTACCATTGCAAGGTCATCAACGTCAATTCCACGTGCAGCAACATCAGTTGCAACAAGAACAGGAACTTCGCCAGCCTTAAATGAGTTCAAAAGCTTAAGGCGCTTTGACTGTGGCAAATCACCAATAAGGAAGTCTGCTTTAATTTCATTAATCTGAAGGCGTTTTGCAACAACCTCACAGGTACGTTTTGTATTACAGAATACAATTGCGCTTGCAGGATTGTCCTTTTTTAAAATACCAATCAAAAGCTTCATTTTGTCGCTGCTTGCAACATGCAAAAGTTCCTGCTGGATTTCGCTTACAGTGATGTTTTCAGCTTCAATTGTAATTTCTTTAGGATCACGTGTGTATTCCCATGCAAGATTCTTTACATAAGAGTTCAAAGTTGCAGAGAAGAGCATTGTCTGGCGCTGTTCAGCTTCTGGAATACATTTAAGAATCTGGCGCAAATCAGGATAGAATCCCATATCAAACATGCGGTCAGCTTCATCAATTACACAGAATGCAGCATTGCTCAAATCAAGATTTCCACCTTCCTGAAGGTCAATTACACGACCAGGAGTTCCAATTACAATATCAACTCCTTTTTTAAGTGTAGAAATCTGTTTTTCGTAGCCTACTCCACCATAAACGCTGAATGCCTTAAGACCAGAAGTTCCTACAAGAACTTTAGCTTCTTCTTCAACCTGAACGGCAAGCTCGCGTGTTGGGACTAATACAAGAAGCTTCTTTCCCTTTGCTTCTTCTTTTGTAATCATCTCGTTGATAATTGCAACAAGATATGCAGCAGTTTTTCCGGTTCCTGTCTGTGACTGAACATATAAATCGGAACCATCCTGAGAAGCCTTAATTACCTCTTCCTGAACCGGTGTACAGCTTACATAACCGGCGGCTTCAATTCCCTTCAAAAGTCTTTCATCAAGACCAAATTCAACAAAATCCATTTGTTTTTCCTTTTAATATATAGTAGAGGGCGTACTATACGCCCATTTTTGCATAATCCTTAGAAAATAATACAGTATTTTGCGCTTTTATACTATATAAGGAAAATCTAAAACTCGTAACCAGAAGAAATAAAACAGCCGATTCCTTCTGTAATAAAAAGTTTTCTGAATTTTGTAACAATGGATTTAATTTTTTCTGCCTCATCTTCTGTACAATAAATTATGTACATAAAATTAAGCTGAGGCCAGACATTATCTCCAAGGTGAGGCTTATTAAAGCCAGCACCCATTACTGGATTGATTTTTGTAAACTTCTGACCAACCCCAATCTTTTTAAATTCTTCGGTAAAGTCTTCTTCCAAAGCCTGCGAACACATTATTTCTATACGAACTTTGTTTTCCATAATAAAACCTCCCTACTTATTCTTATCTGGCTTCTGCGAAGACGAAGTTCTTACAGCAATATTTTCTGAATAGCCTTCAATATGCTTAATATCAGCATCAGTGAATCCCCGATCTTCAAGCTTTCTGCGTTCCTTAAGTGACTTCTTAGCAGCCTTCTTTTCTGCCTTTTTCATACGCTTAGAGTTTACAATAAAGTAAATAGTTGGCATTAAGAAAAGTGTCATAACAGAACCAAAAGTCATACCGCCGAATACAGTAAGCGAAATCGGCTGCATAGAAGTATTTCCTTCACCAGGGAAGAATGCCATAGGAGCAAGAGAAATTACAGTTGTCAGTGTACTCATCAAAATTGGACGCAGACGGTTACTTGCAGCCTGAATACAAGCTTCTTCCAGTTCCAAGCCTCGTTTACGAAGAAGATTTGTGTAGTCTACAAGTACAATACCGTTATTTACGATTGTACCAACAAGAACCAGAACACCCATAATCGTGATTACGTTAAGCTTTGTTCCTGTAATTCCATAAATTGTAATTACACCAATAAATGAAAGTGGAATTGTAAACAATACAATAAACGGATCCACAAGAGATTCGAACTGGCTGGCCATAACTACAAATACCAGAATAGCCGCCATAATGATGATTGCACCAAATTTTACAACAGCTTCCATCATATCGGCAAAGTCACCGCTGATTGTAATGCTTACAGCATCATCCTTTGGAATGTTATCATTAATAATCTTATTGATTTTTGTCTGAATAACATCCAGAGATACACCAGATACAGTTTTAGCAGTAACTTTAATAATTCGAGTCTGATTCTGACGGTAAATTGTTACCGGAGAAGTAGTCTGTTCAACATGAGCAAAACTTGAAAGAGGAATTCTGGAACCAAAACTGTTCATTACAAAAATTGAATCCAGATCCTTAAGCTTTTTACGGTCTTTTTCTGCAAGTTTTACAATAACATCAATATCGTTACCGTTTTTAGTGTAACGGCTGGCTGTTGTTCCGTTAATTGCAGCACTGATTTCTGAACCTACACTGTAAACATTCAATCCAAGTTCATACATACGGTCACGGTCTACAACAATTTCTGCCTGAGGAAGACCATCTTCAAGATCACTGGTTACAGAAGTAATAAAATCACTTCCATAAGTTTCCAGTGCATTCTGTACATCAGTTGCAGTTTTTCTTAAAAGATCCAGATCATCACATCTGATTTCTACGACAGTTCCGCCGGAACCTACCCCGTTCATATTCTGAGAGAATGTTACCTGAGTTCCAGGAAAATCATTAAAGAATGCCTGAACTTTTTCTTTTGCAGATTTGTCGTTATCCCATCCAGGTTTTCTTTCTTTTGCATCATAGAATGTAAAGCGAATTGTAGCTTCGTTTGTAGTTGCACTTGAAGAAAGGAACGAGCTTCCACCTACTGTTGTAGAAGTATATTTTACCCCCTTAAGAACTTCCCAGCATTTTCGCTGCATTTCTGAAACTACAGAAGATGTTGCATCCAGAGTTGAACCTTTTGGAAGAGCAATATCAATGCTTATAGAAGTTTCTGATGAATCTGGCATAAAAATAAATCCAATCCATTTAATAGAAACAAACGAAGCAAAAAGAAGGCCTAAAATACTAAAAATAAAGAGTTTTCTGTGGTGCAAAACCCATTTTACACCGCGGCCATAAACATCTCCAAGATTCAAAAAGAATTTATCAAAAGCGCGGTTAATACCATAAGAAATTCCCTTATGTTCTACTTCTGACATTTTATCAAGTGGAAGATAGGTTGAACACAAAACAGGAACCAGAGCTATAGCAACAAACAGAGAACAAAGGAGAGAGAAGATGATTGTAAACGCAAGGTTATTAAACATCTGGCCCATCATACCAAGCTGCTTCTGGAACATTACCATTGGAAGGAAGATACAGATAGAAGTAAGCGTACTTGAAGTAATTGAAGAAATCATTTCCTGAGAACCAAGGATTGCAGAAACAGTTGGCTTTGCATCAGTCTGACGGTAAGCAAAAATATTTTCCAGAACTACGATTGAGTTATCTACAAGCATACCAATTCCAAGTAAAAGACCACCCATAGAAATCATATTTATAGAGATTCCCTTAAAATACATAAGCATAAGGGTGATAAATACAGAAATTGGAATTGAAAGACCAATAATAAATGTTGTCTTAAATGAACGAAGGAAGATGAACAAAATAATGATAGCAAGAGCAGCACCAATAACTACAGATTTCACAACCTCATGAACAGTCTGCTCAATGATATCTGTAGTATTATAAGTTTCTACAATGCTCAGATCAGAAGGAATTTCCTTATTAAGTTTTTCTATAACCTTACGAACTTTTTTAGCGGCTGCTACAGAGTTTTTTCCACTCTGCTTTGTAACCATAAGCATTACAGAAGGCTCTGAATCAAGGAAAGCAAGTGTTGACTGAGTTTTATATCCCTCATAAACATCTGCAATATCACGAAGACGAAGTTTAACAACAGAAGGAGCCGAAGTTCCATCTGTCGATGTTGTTTTATACGAAATTACAGTGTTTTTTAAGTCTTCAAGACTAGTATACTTACCGTTTGTCTTAATTGAATAGTTAATTTCTTCACTTTCAATAGAACCGCCTGAAGACTGAACGTTCTGGGCTCCAATTGTCTGTGCAATTGTACTTACGCTAAGACCATAAGCTTCAAGACGATCGCGAGGAATATCAACATTAATTGAACGTTCGCGACCACCAACAACGTTAATAGAAGCAATACCATCAATCTGTTCAAGTCGAGGTTTAAGTGTATCTTCTGCCAAAGTACGAATTTCCTCTGGAGTTCGAGGACCTTTTACAGTAAGCATCATAATAGGCATCATAGAAGGGTCCATTCGAATTGTGATAGGAGTTTTTGCATCTTTTGGAAGATAACTTCGCACAAGATCTATCTTATCACGAATATCATTGGCAGCAGCATCAAGGTTACTGCCGTAATTAAACTCAAGGAAGATTAAACTCATACCGGTCATAGAACGAGACATAAGATTCTTAAGACCAGTTACACCAGAAAGAGAACCTTCAAGAGTTCTTGTAAGACTCTGTTCAACCTCTTCTGGTCCGGCATTTCCATATTCAGTGTAAACAAGCATGTACGGTAAGTCCATATCCGGATACAAGTCCAGAGGCAGACTGAAAGTACAGTATATACCAAGGGCAACAAGCACTATAAAAACAAGGAGCGTTGTTACCGGTTTTTTAACAAATCTTTCTACAAATGTCATAAAACACTCCGCTTATTCAGTAAGAGAAACTACATTTACCTTTGAACCTTCGCTAAGGAGACTAAGACCTTTTGTTACAACTGTCTGACCAACAACAAGTCCTTCTACAATTTCTGTTTTGTCATCAATTGTAAGACCAGTTTTTACAGGCTGCTGATGAACAGAAAGTTTTTCATTTTCACCGGTAGTTTCTGATAGAACAAATACATAAGATTTACCATCACGGGTAACAATTGCTGTAGAAGAAAGTACAATTGTATTTTCCTTTGATTCAGTAATAAGTTTTACCCGGGCATACATTCCGATTTTTATTTTATTGTCACGCTGAACAATAAGAACTTTTGTAAGCATAGTGCGTGAAGAACTATCCAGCACAGGGCTTACTTCTGAAACTTTTGCCGCAAAAACTTCGCCAGGATAAGCATCAAAAGTAAGTTCTACATACTGGCCTTCTTTTACTCGGCTGATAAATCGTTCAGGAACATTGATTTTAATTTCCATTTCTTCGGTGTTGCTGATTTTTGCAACCGGCATTGCCTGGCTCACAGTTGTTCCGATATTTGTTACAAGAGAAATAACTCGACCTGCTGCAGGAGCTTTTACAGGGCTTTCGGAATAATTATAACCAGGTCGGCTTGCGTCAACATAAGCAATAATCTGATCTTTTCTGACAGTATCGCCAACAGCAACCTTTACGCCAGAAAGTTTTCCTGCCATATCTGGATAAACACTTACAGATGAAACTGAATCAACATCACCGCCAAATTCCAGATAGTCATCAAGAGTTCCTGCAGAAAGTTTTTTTGCAGTTACTGCGTACAAAATTTCTTCTGTTTCTGCGTCTGCTTTTTTACCACAGGCAGTAAAAAGCATGGCAGATGTTAAAACACATGCAAATAAAATTAATTTTTTCATATATGGTCTCCCTTTTCTATTTAACAAGTTTTGTATTAAGCTCGTTTTCAAGCTTCATAACAGTTGTAATAAAAGTAAGTTTTTCATTCATAAGTCCAAGTTTTGCCTGCTTTAAAGAATTTTCTGCATCTTTTACAGCAAGTTCCTCCTGTGAACCATTGTTATAGCCCCGCAAAGTTGAATTATAAGCGCTCTGGGCAACTTCAATATTTCGATTCATAGAAGCAATGTTATCAAGACTCTTATTAATATCTGCTACAGAGTTATTGATTTTCATTTCTGTATTCTGATAAAGCTGTTCAAGACCAAGTTCAGCCTTTGCAAGATCCTGTTTTGTATCCTTGATTTTCTGCATATTAGCACTGAAAGGAAGCATATCAAACAGATTTGTATAGACAAGAGTGATTGTAAGGTTACCGCCATCTGTATAATTTGAATCATCAAACCAGTCTTTTTTGATGTCTGTAACAGTTGGCTGAAATCCCCAGCCTACAGAAAGAGATGGTGTAAAAGTTTTAAAGCTAGCAGCAGTTATACCACTTTTTAAAACAGAAATTGTCTTTCTAAGAGTCTGAACTTCCGGATTATTATCAATATGTTTTGAATAAAGCTCACTTGCATCCAGTTCTACAAGATTTGAATGGAATTTTTCATATTCATCATCAATAGAACCATTCAATTCAATTTTCTGACCATAAGGAAGGCCCAGAAGGAACGCAAACAAATCCAGCTGCTGAGATACCTGCTGACGTGACCACTCTACACTCGGTTTTTTATTCTGATAAGTAACACGAGCATTCAAAAGTGAAAGTTCAGGAACCTGACCATTTCGATAATTAATTTCTGCCTGCTTCATTCGGGCTTCTGAATTTGCTAACGATTCTTCATCAATCTTAAGGCTTTCCTGCATCAAAAGAATGCTGTAAAAAAGCTGACGAATCTGAAGTTCTGTATCGTTGCAACTTTTTTCCCAGCTGATTTTTCCAGCTTCATACTGTTTGCGGGAAACAATCATTGATCCAATCATGGCAAGGTTAAAGTTCCATTGAAAAGAAAGATTTCCTACCGGGTGCCAGTAAGTGGCTTCCTCATCCTTTATCATACCGTCTATGATTTTATCTTTATTTGCATAAGCCTGTGCAGCATTCCATGACGGATTCATTACCATTCCCATAATTACGGCACTTGTGTCCATCTG
The DNA here is from genome assembly GCA_024696155.1 of Treponema sp. GTDB lineage: Bacteria > Spirochaetota > Spirochaetia > Treponematales > Treponemataceae > Treponema_D. The sequence goes on from JAILHD010000152.1 coordinate 10,346, forward strand.
ACTTTTTATAGAATCAATATTATTGCTTCTTGCAAGAGTTCCGCTCAAGCTTGCAGATGGCAAAAGAGTATTCCATGAATAAAAGTCTGCTCTTTTTTTTACTTCCAGATCAATAGCTGCGCTTTTAAGAGACTTGCTGTTTTCCAGCGCATATTCTACTGCCTGATCTATTGTTAAAGTAATTTTTTCCTGGCCACTCAAAAACGAAAGGCTAAGTAAAAAACATGATGCCGCAATAAAAAATCTTGATTTTTTCATCAACGATTTCCTCCATTTTTGTTCATATTTTCTTCTAAATTAAGTCCACCAGCTATCATATAATATAAACTCCTTAGTGCTGAATGCATTTCATTTTCTGTAAATTTGTGATGCAGGGCATTCACAACAAGAAAAACTGGAAAAGAAAAAATCCAGCCCATTAATAAATTTAAATCAAAACATGGAAAACTAGTTTTTGTTTTTGAAACGATTAGTTTTCCGATTGCCTCATTCACTTTTTTTGAAAATTCTGGAGAAACAACGTTCTCAAAACCTTCATGTTCAAAGTTTCCATAAATCTGAATCCACTTGCATGCAGAAAGCATTTTTTTTCTGGTAACAAAATATAAAGTTTCGGTACGTAAAAGCACATAAAGCTTATTTCCAAGTCCTTCAACCTTTTCCATATTGTCAAGGATGGTAGAAATCATCATGTTGATTTCTGGAGAAATAAGTGATTTAAGCATTTCTTTTTTATCACTGAACCATGTGTAAAGACTGCTTTTTACCATTCCAAGTTCATTTGCAAGTGCTTCTACCGTAACATTAGGGAAACCAACTTTATGAACTACATTTGCAAGGGCAACAAGTTTTTTATCAAGAGGCGGAAGCGCCTTCATTGAATCGAGGCACAGAGTATCCATAGCGGCAAAAGAATTTTCATACTGAATAACTTCGCCTTCTGCAAGTCCATCAAAAAGTCCGTTTTTAATAAGTTTTATAACCTGAACTTCAAAATCTGCATAAGAAATATTAAAAGCTGTAAGCTGCTCTGTCTGACTGTAAGGTGCTCCGCATTTACAACATAAACCAAACCAGCTTAGAACAAAGTCAATTATTGTAACAATTACAAAAAGCCCCTGGTTATAAAGCCTGTGATTTATAATATTGTGATTTTCATCATAAAAATTTTTGGCAAAAGAAATGCCTGCATCATGAAACTGATATAATTTTTGATCTTCTCCTACATCAGGAGTTGAAAACAGTGAATAATTTACATATTCGGGGTGAAGTTTCATAAATCTAAGAACAGAAACTAAACACTCGTCATATTTTTTTTCTTTATAGAGGGCATCAACTTCTTTTAGATGAACAAGAACTTCAGACGCAATTCTTTCTCTAATTGCAAGGTCCAGGTCATCTTTGTTTTTAAAATGACGATAGATAGCCGTTTTGGAAATACTTACTTCCTTTGCAATCCGCGATAGAGAAATGCTATTGTAGCCCTGTGTTTTTAATAAAGAAAAGGCTGCCTGAATAATTTTTTCTTTCGTTGATAGTTCTTCTTCACTCATAAGGTTACCGAACAATCGGTAACGTTACCGATTGTTCGGTAACATACTAGTGATTTAAAAATGTAATGTCAATAAGTTTTAGAAAAATTATGTTGCATAAAATATATTTTAAAGTTATTAGAACAAAAAAAAGGCGCACTCGCGCCTCTTTTTCTAAAATCTTAAGCTTTGTTTAGTTACACTTCATTTTTTCAAACTTTGTGTAACCGCATTTTTCAAGCATAGCAAACTGAGGGCCAGGCTTTTTGTTCATTTTGAAAATTGCAACGGCGTAATCCTTGCGAAGTTCTTCAGACTTTTTCATAACCTCACAGAAGTCTACTCCGTCTTCATACAAAAGCGCACATTTCTCTTTTGCATCAGGAATCTGATATTTCTGCTCGAACAAGATTCCGCAGATGCGCTCAAAACCGATTGAAAAACCAACAGCAGGAACATTCTGACCAATGAATTTTCCAATCATGTTGTCGTAACGGCCGCCGCCACCTACTGCACCGCTGAACTGAGGGCAGGCAATTTCAAAAACTACGCCTGTGTAGTAGCCCTGTCCGCGAACGAGGTTAGGACAGTAATTGATTTTGTAGCGGCTGCCTGCAATTTTTGAGGCAGTTTCAATAATATATTTAAGGTCATCAGCAATCGATGGGTCTGCACATTTTGAAACAACACTTTCCAAAGTGATTGAACCGCCATTTTCTGCTGACTTAATAAAATCATAAAGGCTTTCTACAGCAGGAGCAGGCATATTTTTTTCTGTAAGTTCAGCCTTAACTCCGTCTGCACCAATTTTATCAAGCTTATCAAAAGAAATGCAGACAGAATCAAGTGTATCAGGGGCAAAGCCGAAATTTTCCAGCATGTTTCGCAAAATTCGGCGGTCATTAATATTAATAGAAAAATCCTTAAAGCCGATTGCAAGCATGGCTCTGGCTGTTACGTCAATAAGTTCAACTTCCGCATTTGGAGAAGAATCACCAAGGATATCAATATCGCACTGAACAAACTCGCGAAGGCGGCCTTTCTGAGGGCGTTCTGCACGGTAAACGCGGTCAGTCTGAATTACCTTAAAAGGAGTCTGAAGATTTTCTTTGTTTGCAGCATAAAAACGGCTCAAAGGAAGAGTTAAATCGTAGCGCAATCCCATATCAGAAAGAGAAGCTGCAGTGGCATTTCCTGCAGCAAGGGCTGCATCAAGCTTTTCACCTCTTTTAAGAACCTTAAAAATCAGGTTGAGGTTGTCACCGCCATCAGATTTATCAAGATTTTCTGAATCTTCAAGTATTGGGGTTGAAATACGCTCAAAACCGGCAGAACGGTAAGTTTCCAGAATCTTTCCCTGAACGTAGTCACGGAGCTTCTGTTCCTCCGGCAAAATATCTCTCATTCCCTTTAATGCATTTGTTTTCATTTATTTTATTCCTCTAAATATTTATTTACTTTTTTATAACATGACTGAACTGCAGGCCTTCACCATTTTTAGCATCGCAGGCAAGTTCAGCGCCAATCATCATATCATAAAAGGCGGGACTGATTCCAACACTCAGCACTTTTTCTGTGCGTAAAATTGCAATATCTCCCTCGCCTATTTTTTCGCCTTTTTTCATATCGCGCATAAAATGAAGGCTTCTGTTTGTGCGCCCGTAATTTGCAGATTCTGAAGGCGCAAGCTCTTTTTTGCAGTCAAAAAGCATTGATTCAAGCTGTTCACGCGGAAAGTTTTCGCTAAACTGCTTGATAACTTCTTCCAAACCACGTTCGCGTCCGTAACGATTCATCAATGCTTCTGTCTGATGCACAGCATGAACCATAAGCGCAAACTGCTCCGGTTCCAGGGCCACAGGATCATCAAGACCACTTGTTTTTTTACTCAAAGTAAAATGCTTTTCTATAATTGAGCCGCCAAGTGCAGCACTTAAAGAAGGCACCAGCATAGGATCAAGACTGTGATCACTTACGCCGTATTCTACGCCAAAAACTTTTCCAAGTGACGACATAACTCCAAGTTTATAATCAGCTTCAGGAGCGGGATAACTAGTTACACAGTGCAAAAAACTTACGCCTTCTGTTCCCAAAATTTCAAATGCTCGTTCTATGTCACAAAGTTTTGAAACTCCAGAAGAAATTATTACAGGAACAGGAGTTTTTCCAGCCTGCTTCTGTGACGCGCGGTAATCACGCAGGGCTTCAAGCATTTTATAGTGATTCAATTCTGGCGAAGCAATTTTTACAAAATCAGGCTCAATTTCTAAAAGTTCCTTAAGACTTTTTAGTCCAAACGGAGAACAGCAGAACTTACAGCCCTTAGAATGAGTATAATCCAGAAGTTCCTTATAAAAAGACTTGTCACATTCCAGCTGGCGAAAACGTTCATACAAAGGAATGCGTCCTGTAGGCAAATCAACAAAACCAGTCAAAGGATGCAAAATCTCATCAGCATAAACCCACTGAAACTTAATTGCATCTGCCCCGCTTTCTACAGCTGCATCAATTAAAGAGAGTGCCTTTTCTTTTGAACCTTCGTGACTTGTTCCGATTTCTGCAATAATCAGCATCTTATTTACCTTTTTTGCTGTTTTTTGCAGCCTGTTTTACGGCAGCTTCTGCCTTATAGCGGTTTGAATAAATTACAACGCTTGAAGCTGGAATCCAGCCTTTTTCAAAAAGATACCACTGTTCACCATAACGGTTAATTGAAAATCCCATTACCTGTAAAATTTCATCTTTACGGCAATAAGAATTTGTAGAGGAATCATGTTCATCTGCTCCTCTAAAACCAACATAAGGCTCTACTACAACAGCCCAGTCAACATCAGGGGCAATAGCATATGGATGGGAATTATCAAAATCTACTGTTTCTGCTTTATCATCATTTTTATTACAACCAGAAATAAAAACAAAAAAAACAGCACAAAATATCAAAAAAAGATATTTTTTCATAAAATTACAGCCCCATCTTTTTTAATTTTTCAAAAATTTTCAAATCAGAATCTACAAAGTTCAATTCAGGGATTTTATTAAAATCTTCCCATTTATAATCAGTGTGTTCTGTAAGAGTAAAACGGCGGCTAAGACCATCTTCTGCAAAACGGACTTTGAAGGCATCAACAAAACATTCTTTTCCTTTGTGCTCAAAAGTAACTTCACAAAGTTTTTCAAAAACTTCTACTTCTACGCCAAATTCTTCGCTCATTTCGCGTTTGATTGCAGCAGCAAAGTCTTCTCCTGCATCAATTTTTCCGCCAGGGAATTCCCATCTGCCGCCCATATCACCAACATTCTGTCGTTTGGCAATAAAAACCTTACCATCTCTTAAATCTATACACGCAACAGATCTGCTCACTTTTACCTCTTTACTGGCGTTGAAAGTTCTTTTTCTTCACCGTCAACGGACACAACTGCATCCATTCTTATAATATCATAATCCATCAGTTTTGTGCGTAAAAAAAATTCTTTGCCAGAAAAAGTTGCAAAATCATTGTCGCTTTCCCAGGCAACCTGATTATCTGCATTTATAGCCTGATATTTTATTTGAATCTGTGCATCATCAGTTCTTTTTGATTTTGGATTGAGCGAAAATTTACAGCTTGAATAAATTTCATCTTCATAACAAAAGGCCGAAAGTTCACAGTCAATTCCATTGATTTTTGCATAATTTCTGGAACGATTAAAACCTGTATAAATCCAAGCAACACCCACAAAAAATATAAGGGCAAGTAGAATATAGAGATTTGCCTTATTTTTATAAAGCGCCTGAAAACCGCGTAAAGGATTCATTTTTCCAGCATAATAGTCTTTTACAATCTGCGGGGCATTTTTTATCCGCTCATCGTGATTATAAAAAAAATGATAGTCAGTTTTTTCTCTTTCGGGGTCAACAATTTCCTTTACGTCTTCGAACAAAATCTGCCCCCGCTAGTTCTTTAAAATCGATTCAATAAGACTGTCGGTTCTGTACCACACAACACGGGCATTATCTTTTTCAAGATAAAGTGCAGTAATAATTCCGTTTGGAGAGAGTGTCAGTGCATCATATAAAATTGAATTGTGGTCTGCAGTAAAGTGACGGCGAAGGATTTTCTGATTTTCGCTTTGTACCATCTGAATTGTAAAACCGTCTTCATTTTTTATGATAAAGAATTTCCAGCCGGATTTTGTAACGCCTAAGAAATCATAAGGAATTTTATAAGTAAGACGACTGTAATCTGCAACTACAGACTCTTCGTAAGGAGGGATAGAAACAGGCTCACCAAATTTGCTCTGTTCAATATCAAGCGGATAAAGCAAAGTCTGAACATAATTTATTCCCGACTGTACCTTAGATTCTTCATCAATATAGTTAGAATAGTAATCTGTTTTTACATAAAGAAAATATGAAGAAAGATCAGGAATAACATTATCTATAGTAATAAAATATTCAGGAGCGTCTTCTGCACCGGCAGCCTTTGGAATTGATTTTTCTGGAACTGGAATTTTATATTTCAAAAAACCGTCTGTAGCAAACCAGAAAACCACAACGCCATCAGAAGAATTGCTTACAACCACAAGTTCATCTTTATCTGTAAGGTAAATATTTTTTATATACGGAAAAGGAATTCCTCCAGGCCCCTGCTGACCAAGATATTCAACAGAAGAACCGTTTCGTGCAATGCGCAGAACAGTCTGACTGTAAAGCATTGTTCCATCATCACTCTGTTCCTGGCGGTCACGAGGCATGGCACAGGCAACATAAACATTTTTCTGAGAATCTACAGCAATATGACCTTCGTAATCAAAAGGATAAGAAATTTCGTAATGAAGGCTTTTTGCATCACGCTTAGAATTTTTTAAAAGAGAACTGATTTCTGAATCTTCATTATAATAGAGAGTTAAAAGGTCGCCGTAAGAGTTTAACTCCATCACCTTTTTTGCATCGCCGTTACTAATATAAAAGAAACCGTCGCGCATAAAAATGCCATAACGGACACCGCCAATTCCATTTAAATCTTTTATTCCAAGCTGCTCTTCAAAATTTCCATAGGGAACTTTAAAAAGCTCATTTTCGTTGATTGATTCAATACTTTCTGAGCGGAAACAACCTGTAAAAAGACATAAAAAAGCACTAACAATTGCAGCATATTCAGCGAAAAAACTCTTTTTCATATCTATATAATTCCACACTATTGGGGATTTTTCAATATTTTAATATATGTTATAGTAGAAACATGAACAAAGAATTTTCTACATTTAAAAATGTGGCAAACATCAACGTTGCAGCTGCAGGACTTTTTACACTTCTTTTAATTAATTTTTCTTTTGATATTTCGCTTCTGGCTTTTCCTATGGCTCTTGTATATTCTGGAATTTTATACTTTCTTCTATATAAGAAGATTTTTAAAGAGACTGATGGGGCAAAGGCCTTTGCGGTATTAAAACTTATTCAGTATCTGCCATATTTTCTTTTAATATGCTTTATTCTTCGCCGTGCAGGAAAAAACGGCACACCATATGTTTACGATTTAATTACAGTTTTGCTATGGGCTGTAATTTTTGTTACAAGCCTTATTCTTTCTAACAGAATGGGCGAAAAGCACATTAAAACTTTATCAGAAGGCTGGGCAGTAAAGCCTCAGTTTAAAAAGCCAAAAGGAACTGCACGCATTCTTTATGAAGCTGTTGACTGGTTGGATGCACTCATTTGGGCAATTTTTACAGTAATGCTTTTTCAGATTTTTGTATTCCAGCTTTATGAGATTCCTTCAGAATCGATGGTTCCAACTTTCCTTGTAAAAGACCGTGTTATTGTTTCTAAAATTGACTGCGGTCCAAAATTCCCGCTTACAAACATCGGTTTGCCAGACTTACGCAAATACAAACGCGGACAGACAATCGTTCTTAGAAATCCCCACTACAGCCTTGACCGAAAAAGCGAAGTAAAAACCGTTACAAGTCAGCTGATTTATATGCTCACTTTTATGACTGTAAATATAAACAAAGATGCAGACGGAGAATTAAAGGCCGACCCGCTTGTAAAACGAATCTGCGGTGTTCCAGGCGAACAGCTTGTAATGCAAGACGGAAAGCTTTATGCAAGAACCCGTCAGCACGATTTTGAAGAAGTTCCTCTTGATAATAAATATGCAACATGGAATTTGAACGAACTTAGTAACAGTATAAAAAATAAAGTTCAGTCATTCCCTCTTTCTTCTTCTGAATACGAACAGCTTTTGGAGTTTGAAGATTACAGAAGAAATTACGACTTAAAAGTTGCAGAATTCCGTGCAAAAGAAATTGTAAGAAGCATGAATCTTTATACATCAAATGTAAAAACTTCTGGCAATTTTTCAGTACCTTCTAACTTTGAATATCTGTTATTTTTTAACGCAAGTCAGATTGCATACGACGTTATTACAAAAAAAGGCGGAGTTGAATGGTTTACAGATTTTATGACTTCCTGGATAGACTCAAAATACAATGAACGAGACGTTTATTCAGAAGCAAACTACCGCCTGAACGTAATTACAAAAATCACTTTTGGAAACATTATTCTAAGAACTGCAGAATTGATTAAAAGCGGAACACATGAGTCAGACTGGAAAAATGACAAACAAATTCTTGAACAGTATGAGCTTGCAAACAAAATCAACGGGTATATTCAGGTACACCTTGATCAGCGAAATATGCCTCTTTTCCCAGAGAATGATGAAAAAGGAAATCCACAGTATATTCCTTCTAACTGCTACTTTATGATGGGCGATAACCGTTTTAATTCTCTAGATCTTCGCCACTCTTATGATCAGTTTGAAAAAGCATTAACTACAGATGATAAAAACTCTGTTACTTACTACTCGATTATGAAGCCACAGTATGTAAACAAAAGATATATTATTGGAAAACCTGTTTACCGCTTCTGGCCTGCAACCCGCAGAGGCAAAGTCTAAAAATACAAAAAAAATGCTTTCACAAAGAACCGTATTTTGCTCCGCAGAGAACGCAGAAAAGTATTGATTATACTTGCAAGTCTGCTTTCAACAGACTTGCGCTTCCTGCGTTCAATGCTCCGCAAAACACGAACCTTTGTTCCGCATTTTTATAGTTCTTATTAATCTTATCTACAGTTAGAATTATCGACTAGCGGCCGTGGCAGTTTTTAAACTTCTTTCCGCTTCCGCAAGGGCAAGGATCGTTGCGTCCTACCTTTGGCATTGTGCGGCGTACAGTTACGTTGTCACCCTGTGAGCGGGCATTAGTTGCACTACCGGCAGCCTGTGCACGAGCCTGGGCTCCACTGAAATTCTGGCGGGCTGAGCTTGCAGCCTGTGCCTGTGCAGCCTGACTTCCCATACTCTGAGCCTCGTTGTGCTGGGCATTTGCAGCTGCGGCCTGAGCTTCTGCCATACGGCGACGCTGTTCAGCAGCTTCTGGAGAAAGCTGAATGCGTACTTTAAATACGCGGCTCATTACCATATTGCGGATTGAATCCAGCATTTCGTAGAAGATATCAAATCCGTCATTTTTGTATTCTGTAAGAGGGTTCTTTGAACCGTAAGCGCGGAGCGAAACTGCCTCGCGAAGTCCTTCAAGAGTTTCAAGCTGATCAAGCCATTTTTTATCAATAATCTGAACGTACTGGTAGCGGATAAACATATTAAGGTTTTCTTTACCAGCAAGAGTTTCTTTTTCTGTAATATCATTCTGAAGGGCAGCAATTACAGCCTCTTTAGTAACACGCTCGTTAGGCAGCTGGAAACCAAAGTAGTTTCTGAGCTTTTCGTTCAATGCATTAAGAGGTGCATTTGAATGCTTGTCGTGCTTCTTGGCATCCTCAAACTCATCAAACAAATCCTCAACAACATCTTTTGCGTTGTTCATTACGCGCTCAGAAAGATTATCATCTGCAAGGATGTCATCACGCTGCATGTAAATTACACTTCTCTGCTCGTTCAAAACATCATCATAGTCAAGAAGGTGTTTACGGATTTCAAAGTTGCGGTCTTCTACTTTAGACTGGGCCTTTTCAATTCCCTTGTTCAGCCATGGATGGTCAATCGGTTCACCAGGTTCCATACCGATTCTCTGCATCATAAGTTTCATGCGTTCTCCACCGAAGAGGCGCATCAAATCGTCGTCCATAGAGATGAAGAAGCGTGAACGTCCAGGGTCACCCTGACGGCCGGAACGACCGCGCAGCTGGTTATCAATACGTCGTGATTCATGGCGTTCAGAACCGATTACATAAAGGCCACCGAGTGCCTTTACTTCTTCGTAATCTTTTTTCCAGTTTTCCTTTTCAATTGCAAGAGCTTCCTTGTACTGCTCTTCTGTAGCATTTGTTCCGACACGCTTTCTTGCTCGGAATTCAGGGCTGCCACCAAGCTTAATATCAGTACCACGACCGGCCATGTTAGTAGCGATTGTTACAGCGCCCTTTGCACCGGCTTCTGCAATAATCATAGCTTCGCGGGCATGGTTCTTAGCGTTCAAAACCTCGTGACGAACGCCCTTACGGGTAAGCAAGGCAGAAAGGTGTTCTGATTTTTCAACCGAAACTGTACCAACAAGAATTGGTTGACCTTTTGCGTGAGCTTCTGCAATTTCTTTAGCAATTGCTTCCCATTTATCTTCTTCGTTTAAGTAAACAAGATCGTTTTCATCAACGCGGGCAACCGGTTTGTTTGTTGGAATTGCAACTACATCAAGATGATAGATGTTATTAAATTCAACTGCTTCTGTTGCGGCAGTACCAGTCATTCCCGAAAGCTTGTTATACATACGGAAGAAGTTCTGGAATGTGATTGTAGCCATTGTGCGGTTGCGCTGAGCAATGCGGATGTGCTCTTTTGCTTCAATAGCCTGATGCAAACCGTCTGAATAGCGGCGGCCCTCAAGAACACGACCTGTGAATTCATCTACAATCTGAACCTGTCCGTCTTTTACGATGTAATCAACGTTATTGTGGAACAAAAGATGAGCACGCAATGCCTGTGTAAAGTAATGTGTGTACTCAAAGTTTTCTTCATCTTCCAAAGCACCAGTAATCAAATTGTGCTTGTGAAGGATTTCGTTGATGTGGAGCATACCCTTGTCTGTAAATGATACGCGCTTTGATTTTTCATCAAGAGTGTAGTCACCTTCGATTTTTGCACGCTCTTCCGGCTCCATCTGAGTTTCATCAGGATATTCACCGGTTTTAGGGTCTTTTTCTACTTCCTTAAGCTCACCTACATATTTATCAACTTCGTGGAATTTGTAAGTATCGTCCTCGCCGGCACCAGAAATGATAAGTGGGGTTCGGGCTTCATCAATCAAGATAGAGTCAATTTCATCGACGATACAATAGTTGAAACCGCGCTGAACCTTATCTTTAAGGTCGATTTTCATATTATCACGAAGGTAGTCAAAACCGAATTCGTTGTTTGTACCGTAAGTGATATCACAGGCATAAGCAGCCTTACGGGCTTCTGTATCCATATTAGAAAGGATTGCGCCGACTGTCTGGCCAAGATAGCTGAATACAGGACGCATTGTGTTGGCATCGCGTTCAGCAAGGTAGTCGTTTACTGTTACAACGTGAACACCCTTTCCTTCAAGAGAGTTCAAATAAGCCGGAGCAACGGCAACAAGAGTCTTACCTTCACCAGTCTTCATTTCTGTAATTTTACCCTGATGGAGGTTGATAGAACCCATTACCTGAACGTCAAATGCACGCTCTCCGCGGATACGGAAAGCAGCCTCGCGAACCAAAGCAAACGCTTCTGGAAGAATATCATCAAGTGTCTCGCCCTTAGCAAGACGTTCTTTAAATTTCTTAGTCTGTTCTGGGAACTCCTCCGGCTTAAGACTTTTTGCCCATTCCTCTTTTGCATTTACAGCCGCCAAGATTGGGCGGAGGGCTTTTACATCACGGTCATTCTGAGAGCCGAAGATTGCAGTAAGAATTTTATCCAATAACATTTTTTGTTCCTTTTGTATTTTCTATTTAAAAGATTTAATATTTTACTATATAAATTATTTTTTAGGAAGTAGAATTTATTGAGGCTAATTTTGCGAAATTTTCCATCAAGTGATGCTTTAATTCCTCCATATTAATGGCCCGCAAGGCACTTGCTTCTTCGTACACCACAGCAATTTCTTTAGCCTTTGTAAATGCTTCACCTTTAAGAGTTTGAAAAGGCGCATCGGTTTCTAAAAGCAAATTTTCCAGAGGAAGGTTTTTCACACACTCGATTACTTTTTTGTTTCCGTTTTTGAGCTGTTTTCCAAAACTGAAGGCACAGTTTATTCCGCGGCCAATAAGGGATTTTGCCTCGACTACGCTTCCCATAAAAGAGTGAAAAAGCACAAAAGGAAGTTTTTTAAGACGCGGGGCATATTCAAAAAGTTTTTCGTTTGCTTTTCTGCAGTGAATAACAAGAGGAACTTTATAAAACTCCGCTAAATCAAGCTGAAGATTCCACATTTCCTCCTGCAAAGCACGTTTTTCTTTAAAGGATGGCGTAAAATAATCAAAACCAGCTTCGCCAATGACTTTTAAAAGAGGCTCTTCACCATTTGCCAGTACCGCATTCCGCTCATGCAAAAGATTTTCAAGAAAATAAGCATAACGTTTTAAATCAAAATCGGTTTTTGTACACAACTGCGGATGCAGGCCAAAAGCTTTAAGTACGTTGGCTGGTGCAGCCTTCTGTATTTCCCATTCAGAAAAACAGTGGGCACATGAGCAGGAATTCCAGGTTACGTCCAAATCAGGTTCATGTTCCTTACATACCGCAAAATGAAAGTGAGCGTCACAAAAACCAATATTTTTTTGAGAAAAATCATGATTTTTTTCATCTTTTTCTAACATTTTTTTTATTATAACCGAATATTAAGGTATGGGAACGTGATTTCCACACTAAATTTGATAAAAATATTACTTCATAGATGTGCTTAAACTTAATTGCGGGAGGCAATATGAAAAGTTACACATTAAAGAGCATAGGAAAAACTTCTGACTACATGACAATTCTTCGTGAAATGGAAGACGGTTTTGTTGTAAAAATCGTACGCGACATGGATGGCTACGAAGACGTTAAAACAGACTACATCAGCCGCGAATTATTTGACAGCTGCATCAGAACCGGATATTTGACAGAAATTAAAGAAAAAGTAGTTGTAAGTGCCTGACCTACTTTGATTAAAACCTTGTATAAAACGCTCCAATAGGGGCGTTTTTTTTATTTAACAAAGATTTTCTTTTACAAGAGCAATCGCTTCTTCCATACGCTCAGGCTTACTTCCCTGCCTCAGCCAGTTGATTTTTACACCTTTTTTTTCCATCATGCGGAACCAGGTTTCCTGACGTTTGGCAAACTGACGGATGGCAATAAAAAGTTTTTCTTCCATTTCATCGCGGTTTTTGTATTTTCCCTGCAAGAACTCTGAGCAGAAGCGGTATTCAAGTCCCAGCTTTTCAAGACGTTCAAAAGTAATTCCGCTTTTATGAATATTTTCGACTTCTTCTATCATCCCGGCGTCAAGACGCTCACGCAGACGGATAGAAATATTATTCCACAGTTCTGTTCTTGGTAAAGTTGTTCCAATTATAAAAGGTCTTATGTCGGGTCGCTCAACCGAGGTTGATTTAATTCCCTGTTTTTTTGCCTGGATAATTTCCAGAGCTTTGATTACGCGGTCTTTTTCCTTAAGGTCTGCTTTTACGTGTAAATCAGGCTGTTCTTTAAGAAGCATCTGTCCAAGTTCTTCAAGTGATTTTGCTTCCAGTTCTGCGTGAAGTTCAGGATTTTCTGGTAAAATTACCATTTCATAACCGCGTACAACAGCATCAAGGTACATGCCGGTTCCGCCCACAACAACGGGAAGTTTTTTGCAGGCAATAATGTCTTTAAAAGCGGCATAAAAATCTTTCTGATAATTGTAAACGTTATATTCGTCAGGAAGCTGAGCAATGTCAATCAGATGATACGGCAGAGACTTTCCTTCCCAGACATATTCATCAAGATCTTTTCCAGAACCAATGTCTAAGTGGCGGTAAGTCTGGCGGGAATCTGCAGAAATAATTTCTCCGTTAAAAGTTCCCGCAATGGCAACTCCAATAGAAGTTTTTCCCACAGCCGTAGGGCCAAGAACTATTACGCAGTTATAACTTTTATCTTTAGCCATATATCCCGCCAAAAGTCATTCTAACGAACCACGCAGATTGCGCACTTTAAATATTCAGATTTTGGATAACCTGCAAGAAGCGGATGATCAGGACCAGCTCCGCGTTTTTCAAGAATCTGAACCTTTTTATGACTGTCCATTGCGGCATGCATAATCATGTCATAGAAAGTTGTGGAATCAAAGAAGTGTGAACATGAGCAGGTAACAAGAATGCCACCTTCGTTCAAAAGACGCATAGCGCGCAGGTTGATTTCTTTATATCCGCCGTAAGCTTTCTGAATGTTCTTTGCAGATTTTGTGAAGGCAGGAGGATCAAGAATTATTACGTCAAACTTTTCGCCTTCAGCTTCGTATTTTTTTAGAAGGTCAAAAACATCAGCACATAAAGCCTTCATTACTTTTTCTGCACCATTGAGTTTGATGTTGTGATTTACCATTTTTACGGCATCTTCCGAAATATCAACAGAAGTTACATCTTTAGCACCTGCTTTAAAGGCATTAAGGCCAAAGGCACCTGTGTGAGTAAAGGTATCAAGAACTTTTTTACCGTGGCAGAAGCGTTTAATTCCTTCGCGGTTGAATTTTTGGTCAAGGAAGTAGCCGGTTTTCTGACCGTTTGCAATATCAACACAAAGTTTTATTCCGTTTTCTATAATTACAATGTCTGTATCAAAAGATTTATCGTCAAGCCAGCCTTTTACAAGTGGAAGACCTTCTTTTTCACGAACAGCTTCATCACTGCGCTCATAGATTCCGTCCGGCTTACAAACTTTTTTAAGAGCCTTGATGATTTCATCTTTAAAAATATCACAGCTCATAGACAAAAACTGAACTACAAGGAATACTTTTCCATCTTCGCTGCAAAGGCGTTCGCAGATAAAACCTGGAATTAAATCTGCTTCACCAAAAACAAGACGATAAGAATCATATGGAGAATAATAAAGCTGGCGGTAATTGTAAGCTGCTTCAATTTTCTTTTCCCAGTATTTTTCTGTATCAGAATAAATAACGTCAGCGTGTTCTGTACCAATAAGGCGCACTGCGATTTTTGATTTTTTATTAAGGATACCAGTGCCTAAAAATCCGCCTGCCTTAGTGCAAACTTCTACAGCAGAACCATCTGCGACTGTGCATTCCTTAAGAGTCTCATTTTTCCATTCTGATTTATCATCATTAGGGTCAACACGGTGTTTAAAATGTGAAATCTCGTTATCAAATACCCATGGAAAGCCCTGTAAAATTTCTCTCTCTTCTTTTGCATTCAAAAAAACTTTTGCAAACATGTTTACTCCAAAATATACGCCATTCTAGCATATTTTTTAATTTTAGAGAAACAGCATGTCTGCAAATTGTTTAGAGCTGGTTCAACGGTACAATTTCGTAATCAGCATCAAGAAGAGCACTGATTAACAAATCCATGTGTAAATAAACAGGATCTTCGTGAATACCAGTTGAAAATCCCGTTGTAACAGGAATAATTCCATAATTTGCAAATTTTAGCATTGCACTGTATTCGTTTATGACAACTTCTGCCTTAATGTTCTGAATATCTGTGTCTGAATACTTAAAATTATTGTTTACATAAGAATAGCCGGCAAGTTTTCCGTATTCTTTGATGGCATCTGTAACGGCATAGCCTGGAGCATGCCAGTAAAGATTGAGTTCTGTGCCTGTGCACTGGTAGAATTCATCTTCGTTGCGGGCAAGGCCCCGGCGAATAAAATCTTCTGTGATTGTAAAGCCAGGAGAAGTAAGGTTTGCAGTTGTAAAGAACATAGAGGCACAATCCTGTCCGTTCTGAACAATCTGCTTTGTTTCCATAGGATAACGGCGGATAAATTCTCCGTTTATAAAGAAAGTGCCCTTTGCATTATATTTTTTTAATGCCCCCAGAATCTTTGGAAGGCCGTCTGCATTGTCGTATGCATCAAAAATAAGCGCAACCTTCTTTTTTGGAGCCTGCTTTTCTACACTTACAGGATAAACAGGCTTTGTAACCGCAATATCACTCAGGCTTCTAATAAAAAGTGCGTTTTCATAACGAGGATTCTGTGTGGCTCCTGTAAAAATACGATAGCGTCCGTTCTGACTAACAGCCCCGATTCTTGCAGGAGAAGCTACAGGAGACCAGGTACCTTTTGCCACGTTATAGCGGTAATAAGTTCCGCCAATAACATTCGAGTAAATTTGATTATCATCGCCATACCAGTAGCACTCATTAGAGCTTGAAAGACATACAGTTTCTGCATTATTAGAAAGAAGATTCCATAACCTGATTGTCTGAGTTCCTCCCACATAAATCTGAGCGCGATCAAGCCAGATAACATTGTTTACACGCTCTCCAGAAAGTTCAGCAATACACTGCAAAGAATTGATGTCATAAATGTAAATATCGTTTTCTGAAAAAACTGCTATGCGGCTTCCATCTGGACTGACATATGGGCGACCAGAATCTGAAATTTCCAGTACAAGCTTAGATTCTTTTCCAAGACGATAAACTGTTCCTTTTTCTTTAGTTCCAAGATATGGAAGTTTTTCCATCCATAAAATAGGATTTTGTTTTTTGTCCCAGAAAACGTAAGCATCTTTTAATGACGCAGAAGAATCTGTATAAGGACGTGAATAAATTACATCCATATAGTCACAGGAAAGTCCCTGAATTGTAAGATAAGAAAAGAGCCTTTTATTATTCTGAATTGTTACAATTGAAGTTGCTTCTTTATTACAGAAAAACTTGTCTGTAACAGAGTTAAACTGGAACGGAAGGCGCCCGATTGCTTTTCCCTGCTCTATAATTCCCGCATAAAGCCCCACGGTGTACATTTCTTTTGTATTTATTCTATATAATAAGTAATCATTTATATAAGCCAGATATTTTTCAGAAGCCCAGCTTACAGAATTGATTGTTCCTCGCCCGATTTTACGGAAACGCTCTTCAATTTCTACCCCAGCCGCAAGGGCATCGGGATTACAAAAATATACAGCTCCGTTTTTTTCGTACAAAAGAATGCTGCTTTCCGGCGACCATTTTACAGGAATCTCTTCATAAGAATTAAGGATTTTTTCTGCAAGAACAATGCGCTTTCCATCTGAACTGCGTTCTACAACAAGACGGCCCGAACAGATTTCAGTTCTTTCTATTTTACAAAACCATTTGCCGTTTGGACTTGCTTCAAAAACTGGAACAGGCATTAAGTTTTCTGGCAAACCGGAAATCTTTTTTACCCACTTAATAGTGTCGTTTTTACGGTCATAGCGGGCAATTCCATAGCGGTTACGGATTTGAAGGATATTTCCGCCATCTAAAAGTTCCATCTGCTCAGGATAATAAGTTATAATTTCCGGCTGAACAGGAACTTCACCATTTTTGATTTTTGAATAAAAAAGAGAAGAATAATTTGCAGTTCCAAGCGCCTTCTGGCTTACAGTGAATAAAAGTTCATCATTTTGATTTATATCGCTTTTTTCAAAAGAAATTTTTGCAAAAAGACAAGGCAGCGGTAAAACCGAAAAAGCCGACAATAAAATGCCGGCAACAAAGCTTGTAGTTTTTTT
>JAILHD010000170.1 GCA_024696155.1 Treponema sp.
GCAACAATTAATGCAAATCTGAAAGAACTTGGGTTGAACGGATAAGAAAAGTGGTCGAATTTGACCACCTTAACCCCCTCGAATTCGATGGGTTTAGCTCAAAATGGAGGATTTTATTATGGCAAAGATAAATGTAAAAGATACAGAGATTACAGTAGTTCAAGTTAATAACGAAGACTATTTTTGTCTTACTGATATGTTAAAAGCAAAAGACGGAGATTTCTTTATAACAGACTGGCTCAGAAACCGAAATACTCTGGAATATATTGGTATTTGGGAACAAGTCTATAACCCAGATTTTAATTATGGCGAATTCGCCATAATTAAAAGTCAATCAGGATTAAATAGTTTTAAGATTAGCGTAAAAGAATTCGTTGAAAGAACTAATGCTATAAGTCTACAGGCAAAAGCAGGTCGCTATGGTGGTACATACGCTCATAAAGACATTGCTTTTGAATTTGCAATGTGGATTAGTCCTGAATTTAAAATCTATATTATAAAAGAATTCCAGCGCCTTAAGGAAGAAGAACAAAAGCAGCTTGGCTGGAGTGCAAAACGAGAGCTTGCAAAAATCAATTATCGTATTCACACAGATGCTATAAAGCAGAATCTTATTCCGCCGGAACTTACACCCGCTCAAAAATCTTTTGTTTATGCAGATGAAGCAGATATGTTAAACGTCGCTATGTTTGGTGTTACAGCAAAACAGTGGCGAGAAGCAAATCCAGACTTAAAAGGAAACATTCGCGATTATGCAACAATAAATCAGTTGATTTGTCTTAGCAATATGGAAAATCTGAATGCGGTATTTATAAATGACGGACTTCCACAAAACGAACGGTTGGAAAAATTGAACAAAATCGCTATCCAGCAGATGAAGGTTCTGGAAAATGTTGAAGACAGAAAAGTTTTAACAGAAGGAAAATAAATGGCAATAGACTGGAAAAAAGTTAAGCTTGGAGATTTAGCAACTACAATTCAACCCGGCCCGTTCGGTTCTCAATTGCATAGTTCGGATTATTCTGACGAAGGAACTCCTATTATCATGCCTAAAGATATGATAGATGGTAAAGTAAAACTCGATTCATTAGCAAGAGTTCCAGAAAAGCATTTACAACGATTAGTGCGACATCAAGTTTTTGATGGAGATTTAATGGTTGCACGAAAAGGCGATGTAAGAAAATGTATAATAATTACAAAAGGCGAAAATGGATGGCTTACAGGAAGTGATTGCTTAAAAGTCTGTCTGAATAAAGAAAAAGCATTTCCAAAGTTTATATATTATCAATTAAAAAGTCCTTTTATCGGTAAATGGCTCGAAACAATTTCTATTGGTGCTACAATGCCAAGTATAAATACAACATTACTTGGAAGCATAGAACTTTCCCTACCACCTCTTGAAACCCAACAAAAAATCGCAGGAATACTTTCTGCATACGATGACCTCATAGAAAACAACCGCAAGCAGATAAAACTTTTGGAAGAAGCAGCACAGAAGCTCTACAAAGAATGGTTTGTAAGACTCAACTTCCCCGGCCATGAAAATGTAAAGATTGTTGATGGTGTGCCAGAGGGATGGAAGAAAGGTTCTATTTTATCTTTTTCATTTTTTAATCAAACAAATCCCTATGTATCATATTTTGAAGGATATAAAACTTATTACGCAACAGCTGACGTTTCTGGAACATTTTTAGATGGTGACGGAGTAAAAATAACATTTAATAAACGACCATCGAGAGCTTCAGTTCAACCTTGTAAAAATTCAGTTTGGTTTGCAAGAATGAGTAATTCTTACAAAATATTATGTTGTTATGGTGAATCTGAAATATTAGCAACAAACAGTATTATATCCTCAGGGTTTGCTGGATTTACCTCAGAAGAGAAATATTTTGGTTTTATTTATACTACAATTGCTTCTGATAATTTTGATAAACAAAAAAATATGTTTGCGACAGGTGCCACTCAAGTTTCATTAACAAATGAAGGCTTAAAACGTATTCAGATTTTAGTACCAACAGAAGAACTTATAATAAAATTCTCATCCATAACAAATTCATTTATCAAAAAAATGGAAATTTTAAAACATAAGAACAAACAGTTACAATCTGCACGAGACAAACTTTTACCAAAACTTATGAATGGAGAATTGGAGGTATAATATGACAATTTTTCAAAGATTCATTTTTAATCCTTTAGCTACAGCGAATTCTGTATGTCCTTTTGCAATAATTTTTTTGTTAAAAGATAAAGAAACATCTTTCATTTTCCAGATTATAAAAGAC
>JAILHD010000011.1 GCA_024696155.1 Treponema sp.
TTTTTGGTGTATAGTCCAGATCACAGCCGTGTTCCAGATCAGGGTTATCAAGATTTGCTGTAGGAGGAATAAAGTTTTCTTCCATAGCCTTAATACACATAATTGCTTCTATTGCACCAGCGCCACCAACCATATGACCAGTTTCGCTCTTTGTAGAAGAAATGTGAAGTTTTTTAGCATAGTCACCGAATACAGCCTTAACAAGGGCAGTTTCTGCAGTATCGTTTGCAGCAGTAGAAGTTCCGTGCGCATTGTAATACTGAACTTCTTCCGGCTTCATTTCGGCATCTTCAAAGGCAGCCTTCATAGCTAAAATTCCGCCAGCTCCATCCGGACAAGGTGCTGTAATATGATATGCATCACTTGAACAGCCGTAACCTGCAAGTTCAGCAAGGATTTTTGCACCACGTGCCTTAGCATGCTCATATTCTTCCAGAACAAGAACTGCAGCGCCTTCTGCCATAACAAAGCCGCTTCTGTCTTTATCAAAAGGACGACTTGCAGCTTTAGGATTATCATTAAATTTATTAGTAAGGGCAGAAAGTGCCTGGTAACATCCGATATTAAAACCTGTGATATTTGCATCAACGCCACCGGCAAAGCAGACATCAAGACGTCCGGCACGAATCAAATCAAGGCCAACACCAAGAGCATCAGTTCCAGAAGCACAGGCTGTAGAAACGGTGTAAGAAGGACCATGAATCTGAAAGTGCATTGCAACCTGTGCAGCAGCCTCGTTATTCAAAACAAGAGGAGCTGTAAGCGGAGGAATACGTGTTACTCCAGCCGCAGGATCCAGATACTTTTTATAGGCAGTTTCAAGGTCATCACTAAGACCAATTCCAACACCAGTTACAATACCAGCTTTTACGCCATTTAAAGTTTCTGCTGTATAGCCAGACTGATTTCCAGCCTCAATTGTTGCACCCAAAAGAAATTTAGAAAAACGAGACATCTTTCTTGCCAGTTTTCTGTCTACGCCATAATTTTCCAGAGAAAAATCTTTAACTTCGCCGGCAATCTGAACAAGATGTTTAGAAGCATCAAAAAGAGTGATTTTATCAATTCCGCTTTCGCCGTTTTTTACTTTATTCCATGTATCGCTGACGTTATTTCCACAGGAAGAAACACAACCAACGCCAGTTACAACTACTCGTCTTCGAGTCATCATTCACCTCTTATAAAAAGATAAAAATATTTTATCACAACAGAATGATTTATGAAATTGATTAAATGATAATCATTTCGACAAAATGTGTCAACTTTGTCATAGTAAAATGATTAGAATAGCAGAAGCTTTACAAACCCGCTATAATTCCGTTATGCACCAAATAAACGATATAAAAGATTTTGCAGACATTCACTCAGTTCCTATTATGAAGGACGAAGGCATAAGTTTTATCTGCGACTATATAAAAGATCATAATGTTCAGCGGGTTTTAGAAATTGGAACCGCAATCGGATTTTCTTCTATTAATTTTGCACGCGTGGGAAAAGGCGTAAAAGTTTCTACTATTGAATTAGATAAGACTCGACACGAGGAAGCCTTAAAAAATATTGCCGATAACGGACTTTCAGACCGAATTACCTGCTATCTTGGCGATGCCGGGAAATGGACAGCACCAGAAAGTGAACAGTACGACCTGATTTTTATTGACGGGCCAAAGGCACAATACATAAATCATTTTGAACGGTTTAAAGACAACCTTGCACCCGGCGGAGCAATAATCACAGATAATCTTTCGTTCCATGGGATGGTAGAAGACCTTAGCCTTACTCACAACTACAGCACCATCAAAATGATGCGAAAAATCAGAAAATTTATAAAATTTTTGCGAGAAAACAAAGAATTCATTACCACTTTTTATGATTTAGGTGATAAAATTTCGTTATCAAGGAGGCGCTAATGAACATTGTAATAATTGCCGCTGCGGTAATTTCGTTTATAATTTTCCGTATATTCTACTTTCTTGGATTACCCACAGCAGAAGTAATTGCAAAAGGAATATCAAGTGAAGTTTTTCTTTTTTATGCCTTTTACAATTATTACAAAAATACAGAAAAAAGCCCTGCATTCCGCCGTTATGGAATAAAAATGATCTGCGGACTATCCGTTGCAGTAATTGCAGACATCACCATAAATCTTAATATTCCGGCAGGAATAACGCTTTTTCTTATAATGCAGATTTTCTACATTCTGGCATATCTGGAGTTCAAATCATTCGCCATAAAAAACTTCTGCCTTACAGTGGTAATGTCCATAGTATTCCTTGCAGGAGACCTGCTTTCTCCATTCTTCCACTTTGGTACACTGTTCTTACCTATTGCTATTTACACATTCTTTCTGGCAGGCGCAACATTAAAGGCTCTTGATGCAATTCTTCTGCCAAATAAACGTGCACGCATTGTTCCAGTTGCAGCCCTTTTATTCCTTGCAGCTGATTTTATTCTTCAGTTTACTCTTGGCGACATCTGCAATCTTTCGTTCGTTTCAGATCAGATTGTAAGCAACATCACTCACCTGCTCTACTATAGCGCACAATTTTTGTTTGCCTACAGTCTTTCTAAAGATTTTATTGCAGAATAAATTTTTCCCAGTCTACCGGCTCAGGATATTCAAACTTTAAATGCTCGTGCGTAAACGGATGATCAAACTCCAGCGTACGGGCATGAAGGGCAAGCCTTCCAAACGGATTTGTCTTTGCACGGTAATTTTCATCACCCGCCAGCGGATATCCTTTACTTGCCAGATGCGCACGAATCTGATTTTTTCGCCCCGTATCAAGGCTCAGCTCAAAAAGAGTATGAGTTTTCCCACGTAAAACTACCTTATAATGAGTGCGCGCTGTAATGGTTTTAAACTCAGCCTTACCGCCGCGCACTGTAAGATTACGCTCATAAATAGACTGCTCGCCGCGGCTCTTGTTATAGTGATTTTTTACCGCCTGTTTTGTAAGTTTAGAAAAACTTGGCTTATCACCAGGCTTAGGCACAAACCCTACGTTGTAGGCATTGTAAGCAAGTTCATCATCAATAAGTCCACTGTCTGGCAAAGGCTTAGGAGCATTACGACCAAATGGATTTTCTGCAACGGCACGATAAAGCCGCTCTGTTACCATCTGATGCCAGCTGTCCATAATTTTTTTCTGCGCTGCTTCGCTCAAGGCAAACATCATTACACCAGAAGTGTCACGATCCAGACGGTGAACAGTAAAAGGCCTGTGGTTTTTTGACCATGTTCCTTTTTTTCTCATAATCTGTTCTAAAATCACAAGTGCCGTCTTAGCCTTGCTTCCAGGATAAGGGACAGAAAGCATTCCGCTTGGTTTAAAAATAACAGCAATCCATTCGTCTTCGTATAAAACTTCTATCCGTTCATGGCCAAAATCTGCTTTATGGGCCTTCTTATATTCCGTACTAGCTTTCATAAACTGCATTGTAGCATAAAAAAAGGAGCCGCGCGAGCGACTCCTTTCTGTCAGCTAAACTGATTAGCTCAAGAATTAAACTACACTGTAAAGCATATCGCCGTAGCTTGGTACAGGCCATTTAGCTTTTGGTGTTACAACTTCAAGCTGGTCTACTACACAGCGAAGTTCATTCATTGCTGTAAATACAGTTTCGCGGTAGAAGAATGCAAGTTTAGAAGCTTCAGAAATTGTCTTAGCATCAGAAACTGCTTTTTCAAGTACCTGAACTTTCTTAAAGATTTCTCCAGTAAGGCTTGAAACCTTCTTCAAAAGTTCTTCTTCGTATGAAACGTCTACACCAGCACAAGCTGCCTTCTTTGTTGCAATAGTAGCAGCAAGTTCAGCGCCAAATGCACTTGCAGCAGGAAGATAAAGTTTATTAGCCATCTCAAGCATAGTTTCTGCTTCGATGTTGATAATCTTAGAGTAATTTTCGTTGTGGATTTCAAAACGAGACTTCAATTCAGTTTCGCTGTAAACGCCAAACTTCTTGAACATCTTAACGTTCTTTTCATCCAAAAGATGTGGCAAAGCCTCTGGAGTTGAACGAAGGTTCAAAAGACCACGTTTTTCTGCCTCTTTAACCCATTCATCAGAGTAACCGTTACCATTGAAGATAACGCGTTTGTGCTCTTTAATAGTGCGCAAAATCAAGGCATTTAAATCTTTTGTAAAGTCCTTAGACTTTTCAAGTTCATCAGCAAAGTCGCTCAAAATATCAGCAACAGCAGTGTTCAAAACAGTGTTACAAAGAGCAATTGAATCGTTAGAACCCAAAGAACGGAACTCGAACTTGTTTCCAGTGAATGCAAATGGAGAAGTACGGTTACGATCAGTTGTATCACGGTTGAACTCAGGAAGAACTGTTACACCAATCTGCATCTTCTGTTTGCCCTTTCCGCCATAAGGTTTACCCTCTTCAATAGCGTCAAGAATAGCAGTAAGTTCATCACCAAGGAAGATAGAAATGATTGCTGGAGGCGCCTCGTTAGCTCCCAAACGGTGATCGTTACCAGCAGATGCAACAGAAATACGGAGCAAATCCTGATAGTTATCAACAGCTTTAATAACGGCAACAAGGAACAAAAGGAACTGAGCATTCTGATCTGGAGTAGCACCTGGATCAAGAAGGTTCTTTCCTGTATTTGTAGAAATAGACCAGTTGTTATGTTTACCAGAACCGTTTACACCAGCAAATGGTTTTTCGTGAAGCAAACATACCATACCGTGTTTACGTGCAGTTTTGCGCATATATTCCATAGTAAGCTGGTTGTGATCACATGCAAGGTTAGTTGTGCTGAAGATTGGAGCAAGTTCGTGCTGAGCTGGGGCAACTTCGTTATGTTCTGTTTTAGCAAGAATACCAAGCTTCCAGAGTTCTTTGTTCAAGTCTTTCATAAAGTCCTGAACACGAGTTTTGATGTTACCAAAGTAATGATCTTCAAGTTCCTGACCTTTAGGAGCTTTAGCACCAAACAAAGTTCGGCCTGTAAAAATCAAGTCTTCGCGTTTTTCCCAAACTGATTTATCAACAAGGAAGTATTCCTGTTCTGGACCAACAGTAGTCTTTACGCTTGTAACAGCTTCGTTACCTTCAAACAAGTGAAGAACACGAACAGCCTGTTTAGAAATAGCTTCCATAGAGCGCAAGAGTGGTGTCTTTTTATCAAGAGCGTCACCTGTGTAAGAACAGAATACAGTAGGAATACACAATGTTCCGTCTTTAATGAAAACGTAAGAAGTAGGATCCCATGCAGTATAACCACGAGCTTCAAAAGTAGCACGTAAGCCTCCACTTGGGAAAGAAGAAGCGTCAGGTTCACCCTGAACAAGCTCCTTGCCGGAAAATTCCATAATTACTTTTCCATCGCTTGTAGGTTCAATAAAGCTGTCGTGTTTTTCGGCAGTAACGCCAGTCAGCGGCTGGAACCAATGGGTGTAATGAGTTGCGCCTTTTTCAATAGCCCAATCTTTCATAGCATTAGCGATGACAGTTGCAACAGTAGGATCAAGTTTTTCTCCACCCTGAATTGTCTTCATCAACTGCTTAAAAGTCTCTTTCGGTAAACGCGCTTTCATTGTTGTTTCGTTAAAAACGTTTTCACCGAACAATTCTGTAACAGAACTTTCCATTTTATCCTCCAATCAAGTCAGAACTTTTGGTTTAAAAGCAAAAAAGACGCCATAGAAAATATTCGGAAAAATCTGAATACTTTCTACGACGTCTTTGCCATG
>JAILHD010000015.1 GCA_024696155.1 Treponema sp.
CCAAAGTTTTCATCAAAATAAATCTCTGAAAGTTCTTCATCAGGATTATAAAAATCGGGATTATCGTAAAAAAGTTCGCTGCCTTCCATAACTTCGTAAAATTCAGGATTTTCGGAATATTCTTCTGTAAGTTTTCTCTGCAAAGCAGCTTCCTGCTCAAGACGCTTTAATTCTTCTTTTAAAAGGCCAATTAATTTTATGATTTTTGCACGCTGTGGATTTTTGGGGTCAAGCTTTAAGAAATTTGTGTAATCACCAATTGCTTCAAGATAGCGCTTCATCTTTAAATAGGAATTTGCACGGTTAAGATATGCGGGAGCAAATTTTTTATCCTGCTCTATAGAAAAACTAAAACAATTTGCAGCCTTGGAATAATCCTTCATTGCATAAAAAGTGTTTCCACGGTTGTACTGAATAATAATTTTGTTTGTAACGGGATTTTTTAGCGCAGCATCAAAAACTTCTATTGATTTCTTAAAGTCACCAATCTGAAAATACGCTAGACCAAGATAGTTATAAACATCGCCATTTGCCCTTCCTGTAGAAACTTCTGCCTCTAAAAGTGGAATTGCTTCTTTATATTTATTCTGGGTAAAAAGCAGTTCGCCTTCGGAAAAAGCAAAAAGCGGTAAAGTTCCTGCTAAAATAAAAAGCACACCTGCAAATATTGAAATATTTTTATTTCTCATAATATCCCTACTAAAAGTTTGACATCAAAACACAAATAATTTAATCTATTTATATCTATTTATCGAAAATTTTTTAATACTTTTTAAGATAAACTTGGAGAATCCTTGTCGTGGTTGTTGTATTTCTAATTATTATTTTACTTCTTATAGTTGGCGGACTGGGTATTGTTGTGGCAAAAAGCATTATGGCTCCACACAAGCTTGATAATGTTCCCCGCCTTTTACGACAGGGAAAAACACAGGCTGCAATCAAATTATGTAAGCAGATTGTTGCCAAAGAACCTAAAAATTACAATGCCCACTACTATCTTGGAAAATCCTACTTAAAAGAAAACAGAACAGAACTTGCACTTCTGGAATATAAAACTGTAAACGACAATGCTTTATTTGGAGAAGGCATAGAAGAACTTCCGTTCCGCAAGGAATATGCACAGCTTTTGATGCAACATAACCAGCCGAATGATGCATTACAGAACTTTTTGCTTCTTACAAAAATGGAACCAAATAATGCAGAGAACTTTTATCAGGCAGGACGCATTTACGAACTTCAAAACCGCTATGATATTGCCCTTGGGTTTATGCAGAAGGCAGCCATGCTCGATAAAAAGCATGCAAAAGCCCATGCAGAAATTGGTCTTATGCTTTACCGCACAAAACAGTTTGAAGCTGCAAGAAAAGAAATTGACACCGCAATCAAATTAAGCCCGGAGAATTATTTTTCTTACTACTATTTAGGAAAGATTCTTAAAGACCAGAAAGATTTAAATTCGGCTATCAAAGCTTTTGAAAAAGCTCAGAGAGATCCGGAAGTAAGGCAGAAGGCACTTATTGAACACGGTTCCTGTTTTATGGTTGCAAACCGCTACGACAATGCCGCAATGGATTTTCAGCGCGCAATTGACCTGGATAAAACAAATTCAAATTCAGAAACTTTGTTTGCACGCTACTTCTTAGGTCTTTGTTACGAAAAATCCCGCAAAATTGATGACGCAATTAAGCAGTGGGAAGAAATTTACAAACGCAACAAGAACTTCCGAGATGTTGCATCTAAACTTCAGGAATATAAAGACCTTCAGGCAAACGATTATCTTAAAGATTATCTTACCTGCAGTAACGACGAATTTCCTGAAATCTGCAAAAATACAGCAGAAAAAGGTCTTAATCTTCAGGTACTTACCTGCGACCTTAAAAAATGGGGATGTCAGATTACAGGTGTTGCAAAAACTGACGAATCGTGGATGAATGTAAGAAAGCAGGTACTTCTTATCCGCTTTTTTAGAAATCCAGAGCCAATTGAAGAAGCACCTGTTCGCGAAGCGGTAGAACTTCTTAAGACAATGAATGCTGTAAAAGCCTTTCTTTTTACAAGTTCAAGTTTTTCGCAGGCAGCAAAGCATTTTGCAGAAAACCGTCCTGTAGAACTTGTAGAAAAAAAGAAGCTGGAAGCAGTTCTTTCTAAAGCAGGTTCATAAAGGTTTTCAAAAAACTAAGATGAAAATTCTATGCGTATCTGATTATGTCGATCCTCTCATTTATAATCCGAACTTAAAAAATGCTTTTCCGGATATAGACCTTGTTTTATGCGCAGGCGATCTTCCAATGGATTACATTGATTTTATTGTTACAATGTTAAATAAGCCTACGTATTTTGTATTCGGAAACCACAACCTTAAGGAATTAAGATATTACGAAATAAATCCCCTGCAAAATCATGCACAGGGCTCAAAACAGTTTCCACAGCCAGAACCACCTGGACACGGAGCAATTTACGCAGGCTCAAAATGTCTGGAAAATAAAAAACTTTCGTACACAGACCCAAAAACCGGAAGAAAGACTCCGCTTTTAATTGTAGGAATGTCAGGTTCTTCAAAATATAATAACGGAGCCTGCCAGTACACAGACAGCGAAATGAAGGCAAAGCTTTTAAAACTTGTTCCGCGACTTATCTGGAATAAAATCAGGTACGGCCGCTATATGGACATTTTTTTGACCCACGCTACTCCGCGGCACATACACGACCACGAAGATCCATGTCATATTGGTTTTGAATGCTTTAACTGGTTTTTACAAAAATTTAAGCCAGCCCTGATGATTCACGGGCACATTCATCTTTATGATATGAGAGAAGAACGAATTGGAACATATTACGGCACAAAAATTATTAATGCCTATGCACACTGTATATTAAACTTTCCCGAAGATTTAAAAATCAGTTCGGAAAATGTATCACAAGAACTTGAACAAGAGGATTTACACAATGAGTAGTATAGCAGCAGCACAGTCAGAAGAGGATTTCTCAAAAGCTCATAATAAAGCATTCTTTAACGAAATTCAGCATTTTTTAAGCCCTGAAGAAGCACGTCTTCTTTCTTTAAATGATGTAAAACAGCTTATAAAACCTAAAAACGAAACTTACATCGGCATGCAGACAATTGCAGTAGATAAAGTTGTAGGAAGCGAAGGTCGTTACAATGATTTTGATAACCGCTTTTTTCCAAAAAACAACCATCTTAAAAACCGCTGGCAGCATGTAGATGAAGCAGCAATTAATTCTGTAGTTCTTCCTCCAATTAAAGTTTACGAACTTGCAGGACTATATTTTGTACGCGACGGAAACCACCGTGTTTCTGTAGCAAAGGCCCGCGGAACAGAATTTATTGATGCAGAAGTAGTATCTCTTCAGAGTGAGGTCGTTTTAAAACGCCCTAACAACCTTAAAGACGTTATCCGCCAGATTATCAATTACGAAAAACGCAGTTTTTATGCAGAAACAGGCTTTGGAGACATTACAGATTACTGGTGCCTGGATTTTTCTACCACAGGCTGTTACGACGTAATCTATAATCATATTCTTACTCACAAATATTACATGAATCTTCATAAGTCTGAAGAAATTTCTATGGAAGAGGCTATTACATCCTGGTTTGAAACCGTTTACTACCCTCTTGTAATCACAATTCAGAAAAAAAAGATTATGAAGCACTTTAAAAAACAGACAATTGCCGATCTTTACGTATGGATTGTTCGTTACTGGGATGATTTAAAATCAAAATTCGGAGACGACAACGTTTCTATGGACGATGCCGTCTCTGATTTTTTCAAAATGAATAAAATACCTTTGATGCGCCGTATAAAAAATCAGGCAAAAGGATTTATTATGCGTAAAAAAATTCAGCAGAATGATTAAGTGTAGTCTGAATAAAATGTCTGTTTAAAAGCACTATGTATAGCGCTAAAAAAACTTGACGGCAGAAATGTTCAAGATTATAATTTAATTTGTATTATAAGGTATGTTAGTAAAGGGAGATAAATAACTTTGACTTCAATTGATTCATTCATCGGTGTTCCGCTTATAATTTCTGCAGTCTTCGGATTGCTTCTTCTTCTCTCATTAATTACTCTAAAATTACGTGATAAAGCACGTCCAAGTTTTATATTTTATATTACAATTGCTGTTTTAACCGGCGGTGCAGTTTATGTCCTGTTGTTTAAGCAGTTAATTTTCTTTGTTTTTGCAGTAATTGCAGCAGAATTCCTTGTAGAAATATTTATTCTTTTCAAAACCTTTGATAATCCAGAAAAGCGCGAAGCAAAAAGAGCAGCAAAAGCCGCTCAGGAAGCAAGTCATTCTGGTGACCAGGACACAGTTTCTGCCGCTTTAATTGCAGAACTTGAAGAAAAGCACAAAAGAACCCTTCAGGTTCATAATGATTTTGTAAATAAGGTGTCAACTTTCTTCTCAAGCGATAACAGTATGGAAAGCTTCCTTGAATACTGTAACGGCGTTTTAAGAGAAAAAGTTTCGGCAGACGGTTGTGTTATTCTTATTTCTGATGATTACGATCAGGTACTTGCCGTAAAATCATTTGTGGGTTCATTCCCGCCACCTTACAAACTGCCAGATGATTTGCCGCACAAGCCTTTGCGTGTAGAAACAAATTTACGTTTTGCACAGTTCCAGCTTAGCGGAAACATTTTTGGCGATATTTTCAAAGAAGGAAAGCCTGTACTCATAGAAGATTCGATTAAAGACCCTCGTGTATATCAGAATGGTCCGGAAGACTTCTTAAAGTGCGGAAGTTATATTTTTGCACCTATTCGCGAAGAAGAAAACGTTGTAGGTCTTATTGGTCTTTCTAAAAATCCAGGAGACTCTAAGTTCTCTAAAGATGATTTAGAAAAAGTTGTAGACCTTGCAGACGCTATTTCTATGACAATGAATCCTCTTTACAGCTTCCTTGCTTATGCAGAAAAAACAGAATTGAATAAAGGTGGTAGCATTGCTTCTAAGTATCAGAAAGATTTGCTCCCACAAAAGCTTCCTGTTATTGGAAAAACTTCAATCGGTTGTTTCTCTAATCAGGCAGAAGGTGTCTGCGGTGACTATTACGACATTCTTGCTTCACGCAAAGATAAAGTTTCGTTCATCATGGCAGATATTGCAGGAAAAGGTATGAACTCATTAATCGTAATGATTATGATTCGTGCAATTCTCCGCCTTGCCGTAAACACAGCTCAGTCAGCATCTACAATTATGACATGGGCAAACAGAGGAATCTGCGGCGACACTTCTAAAATCGACCATTTTGCAAGTGTAGCCCTTATTAATTACAACTCAACAACAAAAGAAGCAGAGATTTCTACATGCGGAAACAATCCTGTGTTCCTCTTCTCTGCTAAAGATAAAACCATAAAACAGATTTCTACTCCAAGTGAACCTTTGGGAGTTACAAAAGAAACTGTTTTTGAGGATATAAAATTAAAGTTATATTCTGGAGACATCTTGGCAGCTTGTACCGACGGTTTGCTTGAATCATTGAACGAAAATGGTGTACAATACTCTTCAAGTAGTTTGTCTAGAATTATAATAAAAAATTGCAATGCAAGTGCTAAAGAAATTTCGAATAAGGTAAAGGAGGATTTGAAAAAGTTCTGTGGCGTTGCACAGCAATATGATGACCAAAGCCTTCTGGTTATAAAAATACAATAGAAAGGAGCTTCTAATGGAACTGAAGATACGTAAAAATGGTGATGTTTACATTATTGACGTAACCGGAGAAATGGATCTCTACAACTCTTACAAACTCAAAGAGCTTGTAATGAAAATGTTGGAGAAGAACGTTAAGAATTTTGTAATCAACCTTGAGCAGGTAGACTACATCGACTCGTCTGGAATCGGTGCATTGATCTACATCTGTTCTACAATTAAAAAGATGAACCTTAATCTTGCAATTGCAAACATCCATGGTTCAGTAAAGAAAGTTATCGAACTTACAAAACTTATGGGCTACTTCCCAATTGCTAACAGCATTGACGAAGCGCTTTTGATGGTTAAAGAGTAAGTTAATACTTTCGCCATAATCTTTTTAGAGGTATAAAATGCAGGAATTTAAAGAGCTTAGATCGGATGAAAATGATCCTTTGTTTGATAAGACAAATATGCTTAAAAAGGAGTTTCCATCTGATTTTAGACAGATCAGATATTTTACTCTTTTGATTGTGCAGTCAGCACCAACAGAAATCAAAGAGTTAAACCTTCTTGAACAGCAGATTAGTGAAGTAATTAAGAATGCCGTTAAACATGGTAACCACTGTGATATTAACAAGAAAGTAACTGTATGGTATTCATTCAGCCCTACTCATGCACACATTATTGTTCAGGACGAAGGTGAAGGTTTTAAAGATCTGGATAAATGGAATGACTTTAACAGAAAGCGTCTTGAATGCCTTCACAACAATGACTTTTTACAGCTTGCAGATTATGTATCTTTTAAAACTAAAGAATCAGACAGTCAGGACGGCGGTAACGCTTTGTTCGCTGCGTTGGAATATTGGAACGGTGGCTTTGTTTATAATGGAAAGAAGAATGCCGTAGCTATGCTTAAGAAGTTCCAGCAGAAATTCCGCACAAGTCACGACGGCGAGTAATATCAGAGATACATTTACAAGTATAAAAAAATACTTCAGATTAATCTGAAGTATTTTTTTTGGGGATGGGGAGAATTGAACCGGGTTCCATTCCCCCTAAAGAAATCATTTAAAATAAAAAAACTCTCGCTTTATTTACGAGAGTTTCTTTGGAGATGGGGGGAATTGAACCGGGTTCCGCACCAAAACATCCTGTTTTGGTACTCCACCCCATCTACGTTCGCTTTCGGTGCCATCCATGGCACCTCTTCCTCCCTATTCGGTCGGCGCTCACTCCGCGGGGTTCAATTCCCCCAAAATTCAGTTAAAAATAAAAACTCCTGTATTTCTACAAGAGTTTCTATTGGAGATGGGGGGAATTGAACCCCCGTCCGAAAAGGTAAACCAGGTGCCTCTACAAGTTTAGTTATGCGAGGTGGTTGTCGGGAGCCGGTAGCAGCATAACAAGCGTCGCCTCCTTATTCTGATTAAATGTCCTTCCTAAATACCAGAAACTTTAGAAAGCAAGTCCCGATGGGTAAAAGACGGTCCGGCAACGCGGAACAGAGCCGCCGGGGTCCTGCAAGGCAAACTAAGCTGCCATTGCGAACTGTTCTTCGTTAGAATCTTCTTCTTTACGTTTTGCAGTTATTTTCTTGTCAGTTTAAGGAACCTTCACTCCTACTTGCAACACAAGATTTCGCGATTCCGTCGAAACCGGTGCACCCCCAAGTAGTATTAAATATAAGCATTTATTAAAAATTCGTCAACCTTATATAGAAGAAAGCGGGAATCTGTAAACGCTTCCGCAGTTACGGCAGACAATTTCTACAGGATCAAGCCCGTCTTTTTTCATAGCTTCCTTTTCCTTTGCTGGAAGATTTTTAAGATAATTAAGATAGCTTTCTTCATTGCACTTGCAATCAAAAATAATGTCGCGGCTAAGTGTAATCGTTGGAGCAAACTCTCTAAAGAGTCCCAGAATTATATCTTCTGAATCAACAGTTTTTTCACTGTAAAGCTGGCCAAGTGACGGACAAGCAGTAAATGCATTTTCTACGCGGCGGATTAAATCCTCTTCATCTTCACTTTCTTCCTGGTGGCTGTCTACCTGTGAACCGATTTTCTTTGTTCCGCCAGTTTTAGGCATAATCTGAAGGTACATTGCACCAGCCCCGACTACCCGTCCCTGCTTGTCAAACTGAACGCTTGTATTAAAGGCAGTTTTTAGCTGCTCAGACTGGCTGAAATACCATGCAAAATCCTTTGCTATATTTCCGTCGTCAACATCAACCGTGCTGGACTGAGGATATTTATCATCCGGGTGAACTCGGCTAAAAGTAAGATTTCCTACACCAAGGAAAGGCTTTAAATCCCATGACTCCAGAGGCTTTTCAAGCTTAATATGCTCGTTATAAAGATATCCGCGTACATATCCAGTCGAATCAGCTTCTAAAGAATAACCTTCTGCACTGCCAGTTCCTTCATATTTTATTACCGTATGTTCACGGTCCTTCATCA
Organism: Treponema sp.; assembly: GCA_024696155.1. Classification (GTDB taxonomy): domain Bacteria; phylum Spirochaetota; class Spirochaetia; order Treponematales; family Treponemataceae; genus Treponema_D. The sequence goes on from JAILHD010000015.1 coordinate 8,118, forward strand.
TTGGGATAATAAGAGCAGCACAAAGTCCTGCCTGACCTAAAATCATTGTTTCAAGAATACCAAGATTGTGCTGAGCCCTCATCTGATTTACAAAACGGCTTCCATGAAAAAGCGCCCCACGCACACGACCGTCAGCCATAGTAAAAATACGTAATTTATCAGCTTCCAGTGAATCTAAATGCTCTTTAAGTTCTTTATCTTTAATTTCTGCTTTAATCATACGGGCATTATATAAAATTATGAAAGTTATAGGAAGATTTTCATATACATTGATAAAATTTTCCGAAATCATTAAACTGTTTTCTATTATATTATTCATACTTTTAGAGGTATTACTATGGCAGTTGATGAAAAACTACAGACTGTGCGTCACTCATGTGCGCATGTAATGGCAGAAGCTATTCTGAAACTGTTCCCTGGCACAAAGATTGCAATTGGACCTGCTATTGAGAACGGTTTTTACTACGATTTTGAATTCCCAACCGAAACCAAATTCACCGAAACCGATTTCACCACCGTTGAAAAAGAAATGCGCCGCATTATTGCAGGTAACCATGATTTTGTACGCAAAGAAATCTCAAAAGAAGAGGGCCTAAAACTTTTTGCAGACCAGCCTTATAAAATTGAACTGATTAAGGATTTGCCGGAAGGCGAAACAATCACAACTTACGAGCAGGACGGCTACCTTGACCTTTGCCGCGGCCCTCACGTTGCTAACACAAAAGAAATCAACGGACAGGCTTTTAAACTTACAAAAATTGCAGGTGCATACTGGCGCGGAGACTCTAACAACAAGATGCTCACACGTGTTTATGCAGTATGTTTTGCAAAACCAAATGAGTTAAAAGACTATCTTAAGATGATTGAAGAAGCAGAAAAACGTGACCATCGTAAGCTTGGTGTTCAGATGGATCTCTTCCACCTTGATCCAGAAGATCCTGGTCAGATTTTCTGGCATCCAAACGGATGGACTATCTACACAACAATTCAGGATTATATGAGAAAGATGGTTCGCCGCGACGGATATCTTGAAGTAAACACTCCGGCAATTATGCCTCGCACTTTGTGGGAACGTTCTGGTCACTGGGGACACTACCAGCAGAATATGTTCATTACAGAAAGTGAAAAACGTCTTTTTGCCATTAAACCTATGAACTGTCCAGGTGCACTTGAGATTTTTAAGAGCCGCCAGCGTTCATATAAAGACCTTCCTTTGCGCCTTGCAGAGTTTGGTCATGATGTTCGTAACGAACCTTCCGGAACTTTGCACGGAATTATGCGTGTACGCGGCTTTGTTCAGGATGATGCACATATTTTGTGTACAGAAGAGCAGATTGGTGCCGAAGTTGCAAAATTCTGTAAGCTTTTGAAGGCAGTTTACCATGACTTTGGCTTTAATGACCTTGTAGTAAAATTCTCTACAATGCCGGAAGATCACGTAGGTGACCTTGCAACATGGGAAAGAGCAGAAAAAGCCCTTTCTGACGCTTGTCACGAAGCTGGTCTTGAATACGAAATTCAGCCTGGTGAAGGTGCCTTCTACGGTCCAAAACTTGAATTCAAGCTATACGACTGTCTTGGCCGCGAATGGCAGTGTGGTACAATCCAGGTAGATTATCAGCTTCCAAGTGCAGAACGCCTTGATGCTACCTACATCGGTGCAGATAACCAGAAACACCACCCTGTAATGCTCCATCGCGCTATTCTTGGTTCTATGGAACGCTTCCTTGGTATTTTGATTGAAAACTTTGCAGGCGCCTTCCCTACATGGCTCAGCTTTGAGCAGGTTGCAGTTGT
>JAILHD010000065.1 GCA_024696155.1 Treponema sp.
GCTGGATTCTCTAAAAAAATGTGATGGTATTATGTTGATTAGTAAACCATGCATTGAAATCTGGTTTATTTCACATTACAAGAAAGCTCCTGAAAAAGACATGACTAGTGATGAATGTATAAAACAATTATGTTCTATAGCCGGTTGGGAACAGTACAAAAAGGCAGTGCTTACGATCAAACAGCAGGATTCGCTTTGGGATAATCGTATGACCGCCGTTACAAATATGCAGAATAAAACAGAAGTAAATAAAACTTACAGCACTATTTATCATTTTATAAATATCCTGGAAGAAGAAAAAAAACAGTCGTTATAAAATTTTAACACCAATTAACACCTTAATTTTGGGGTTAAAAAGTTAATTTATATAATCTTCCCTCTATTCTTCTTTATCTCACTTCGGATTTTCTTCAGCTTTAATTTTCGTTCCTTGCTGGCTCGGGTTGGCTTTGTTTTGATTCTCTTTTTGGGAATTACCAGAGCCTGGACAATTCTGTTTTCCATACGAGAAAGAGCAATTTCCCGATTTTTTTCCTGGTAACGCTCGTCATCAACATCAAGAAATAGACAGTCTTCCTTATTGATAATGGCATCAAGTTTTGTACGAAGACGAACAAGTTCTGCATCATTAAGGCCGCCCAGGGAAGTAACCGGAATAACTAGATGAACTTTGGTATTCACCTTGTTTACATTCTGGCCGCCGTTACCTCCGCTGCGGGCAAAAGTCATTTGAGAATTATTGATTATGGATTCGTGAAGTTTTGTGCGGTTCATATAATTTTATCGCTCAATCAAAAACTCCGGATAATCCTCTTTTGCAATCCCAAATTCTCTTTCTCCAAACAGCACCAGCGTAATCTCATCAAAATCATTCTGATGCAGTTTCATTGTCTCAATTGCAACTATTATTGCCTCGCGCTGGGGATATCCGTAAACACCGGCAGAAATCAAAGGAAAAGCGATTGTCTTAAGACCATTTTCTTTTGCAAGATTCAGCGAGTTTTCATAGCATAAAGTCAAAAGAGCCTCGGCCTCTGCAGGCCTGTGTTCAAAATAAATTGGACCAACAGTGTGTATCACAAAACTGGATGGAAGATTATACCCTTTTGTAATTTTAGCTTCCCCTGTTTTGCAGCCGCCGAGTGTACGACATTCAACAAGCAGCTCAGGCCCCGCAGCATAATGAATTGCACCATCAACACCGCCGCCACCAAGAAGGGTAGAGTTAGCCGCATTTACAATTGCATCGCAGCTAAGCTTTGTTATGTCGCCTTTGATAATTTTGATTTTTCCCATATTACCTATTTCATCAACTCATAAAAAAGCACGCTCGAAGCCTGTGCCACATTAAGGCTGTCTACAAGGCTTTCTTTCACGCCGTCTTTCATGCCGCCCCAGGGAATAATTACAAGCTCATCACAATTTGAACGCACAGTGTCGCTGATTCCATGTTCTTCATTTCCAAGCACCAGAAGGACAGGCTTTTTCCCGCCATCAGAAATCTTTTTAAGTTCGCTAACTTGCTTGCGTGCCTTCAAATCAGTGCCAACACGGACCATTTTTCCCGCAAGAGCCTCTAAAAGCCGTGCCGATGAGCGCACCGAATAAATATTTATGTATTCCATGCCGCCTTCCGCAACGCGGTAAGACGAAGTTGTAATAGAAGACTGCGCCTCATCAAGCGGAATAATAATGTTTCTGATTCCAAAAAAAACCGCACTGCGCACAATAGCGCCAAAATTAGCCGCATTCCCGATTCTATCCAAAAGAACCGCATTTTCGCCGTTTTCAACCCAGCTGTCCGTAATATCCGAATCAAGCGGCTGAATGTCAGGCATATCAATCATTGCAACAACACCCTGATGATGTACCGTTCCGCTCAGTTTTTCCAGATCCGCAGCCGGCTTCTGATTATAAATCCCGTGATTCTGTGCCAGCTTTTTACAAAGTCCGCCAAACTTCGGCGCAACCTCTTCCGTAAAAAAAAGTCTCTTTATCTTTTCTGGATGATTTTTCTCCAGCTTTTTTACAGTCGCAAACCCGCACACCGCAAGTTCATTATTTTTCTTGTTTTTCATAGGCATATTATGCACTTAAAATGTCTTTTGTGCTATATTCATCCTATGATTCGTAATTCTGGACACGCAGATTTGCCTCTCCACACCGGCACAGTACCACGCTGGCTTGCCGACCGAATGATGGTCATGGGCACTCTGATTGTAGAATCTCTCGTGCAGAATTACGGCCCTGACGAAGTTCTGGTACGCCTTTCAGATCCGCTCTGGTTCCAGTCGTTCGGCGCAGTTATGGGAATGGACTGGCACAGCTCAGGAATTACAACAAGCGTTCTCTACGCCCTCAAACGCGGACTCAATCCACGGGCTAAAGAATTAGGCATTTACGTTTGCGGAGGTCGTGGCCGCTATTCCCGAATGACTCCCGATGAACTTCTCGGCATTTCCGAGCGCGAAGGTCTCAATGGCGATTCCCTTGTCCGAAACAGCCGTCTGGTCGCAAAAGTAGACAACAACGCCCTTCAGGACGGATTCCAGCTCTATCAGCATAATTTTATTTTGACCCGCAGCGGCAACTGGACCGTCGTTCAGCAGGGAATGAA
>JAILHD010000081.1 GCA_024696155.1 Treponema sp.
ATGAGTAAGTTCGTTTGTAATACTTGTGTATGTTCCGTTTTCTGTTTCCTTAACTTCTGTAAGCTCTGGAAGGAAAGTAAGTGGCGCATAACTGCTTATCAATGTTGAAAAATCATTTAAGCCTTCATCTGTTGACCAGTAAGTTCCGTGGTAATAAATGAATTCACGCATGCAGATTGGAATCTGACGGAAAAGTGCAAAGTAAAGCATATTTCTTTTAAGAATTTTTTCTGTGTTTCCAGAAAAATCAGATTCCGGATGAGATTTAAACCATAAATCGTTGTATGAGCCAATTGTTTTGTATGCCTTAAGAGCCGGATAATCATTTACAATAGAAGTATCAATAAATGTGTTGTAGTTAGCCCATGAAGGATCTGTAATGATTGATGTGTATCCCAGCTGCTCGTTGAAAATACGAGGAAGCATCAGAAGAGATTCATTGTTCTTTGTTACAAGAGGAACTGAATCACGCTTATTCATTTCTGACGGAATGTATTCATAACCTGCAAACATTCCAGGTGCACCCATAATTGTGTGTCCATTGTAAGAAAGAGTCTGAGGATAATTTACAAAACCAGAAAAACTTTTATTAAAGCTCTGATCTTCTTTTATCATCTCAGAAACAAACTGGCCCTGTGCACGGTCTAGAAACAAAAGAATTACGTTTTTATTATTTTTTGAAAGTGTAAAAATTGGACTTGCAGTTGTAACACTGTCTGTTTTTGCATTTTCAATATAGTTTTTGATTTCTTTGTTGATATAAGAAAAGTTAGGAACGGCACTAACAAAAAGCGCAAGTGAAAGAATGTTTATAACAAAGGAAACTGGCTTTCCTTCTTTTTTTGCTGCAAACATACAAAGAAGAATAAAAAGTGCCAGTGTAAAAAGAAGATTGATAATCGATTTTAATCCGAATGAAGCAAAATCTGTTACGTTCAGGAAGGTAAGAGTCTGGGAAATGTCTCCGTAGTTACCCTGGAAAATAAATACGTTTGCAACAGAACTAAGTGCAATAAATGACATAAACAATGCCATAAGAGTCTGAATACGCTTTCCAAAAAGAAAGTAAATACACAAAGCCCAGAAGCAGTAAATTCCTAAAGACTGAACAAATACATTCTTAAAAATAAAATATGGAGTTGTGTTTCCTCCGATTCCGCAGAATTCAGCAGGGGAAGAACCAATTAAGGCTGCAGGAATCTGAACAGAAGTAAGAATAATCATTAATAGACAAGAGAAGAAGAAAAGTCCATTTCTTGCCTTAGTATTACTTACAAAGTAAGAAAGTTTTGTATCAAGAAGTTTTGCAAAACCTTTAACGTAAAGTGGAATTGCAAAAATAAGAGCAAAGAAGAATACTGCAATTAGTTTATTAGCTGTTTTTGTTTTATAAATAAATAGAATAAAGATTGTTCCCAAAATACAGCAGGCAACAGCGCAAAGATAAAGTGTTTTTGCAGGCTTTTTAAGCTTGTAGAAAACATTTTTTACAAGGCTGAAGACGTTATTCATTGTCCAGTAAAGAACCAGACCTGCAGGACTTGTATACAAAAGTACAAGGAAGATAAGAGCCATTCCATAAATCTGAACTTTTTCTTTAATTGCAAAACCTTTTGTATAAATTGCACCTGCAATAATGTTGATTATAGTCATTGCAATTGGAAGAATATTTACAGGAAAGTTTCCAATGCGGAATAAAGCATCCTGCTGTCCCATGTTACGAATAAATAGAAAAGATTCACCCTGTAAAGCTGACATGCTTGAAAGGCACGAATAAGCTGCCATAAAGAATGGAATCTGAATTAAAAGTCCAAAGCTTGAACGAAGAGCCATCATTGGATGGTAATGATTTTGTCTGTAAAATGTAGAAAGAATCATGTACTGCTCATCGCCTTTAAAAGTCTGCTTGATTCTGTCTATTCCCGGCTTGAGTTTTGCCTGTGTGTCGCGTTCAATCTGCTGCCATTTTTCTGCAACAATATAAAGAGGAAGGCACAAAAGTGTAACTGTAAAACTTACACCAAGAATTGCGATTCCTGTATTGTCAAATAATTTGTCGAAGAGTTTAAAAGAAATTTCAATCAACTGTACAAGAGGGTACAGAATCATCGTGTATAAAATATTTGCAAACGACATATATTCTCCAGATTTATTGTGAAATTATATTATACAGTTTTTGAGCAGCTTTGTCATAAGAGTATTCAGCCAGAACTTTTTGAACCGCTTCTTTTGAAGAGCTGTCTTTTTCAAAAACACTAAGCATTTCTTCAAGGTTACAGTCTGTATTCTGCGGATCAATATAAATTGCGGCGTTTTTGTAGATTTCTGGAAGACTTGCAGCGTTTCCTACAATTATTTTTGTACCGACGCTTAATGCTTCTAGTGGCGGAATGCCAAACCCCTCATAATAACTTGGAAAAATAAAAGCGCGGCAGTTTTTCATAAGAGTTTTTACCTGTCCGTCGGTAACGTATCCCAAAAGTTTTATGTTTGAAAGCTTTTGTAAGTCTGCAATATCATTTGAAACAAAGCCGGAAACTGCCTTTCCGCTTATTGCAAACTTCTGTTCTGGATGTGCTTTTGCATAACGAACAATCCATCCAAGATTTTTACGTTTTTGAAGAGAGCCAAGCATAAAAAAGTAAGTGCCTGGAGTAAGAAATCCATCTGTATCTGGAATCTGTTCTTCCTGAACGGAATTAAAATGTTCCCAGCCGTTTGGAATTACTTCTATCCGTTCGTCTTTGACTTCATAAGCTTTTTGAATCTGCTTTTTTGAAAATTCAGAGACCGTAAGAACTTTTTTTGCATTTTTTGCGATGTTCTTATAATTAAAGCAGCTGTAAAGTTTTATGAGTTTTTCTTTTTTTGAAGAAAAATCTTCTGGAAAATCTTTTGCATAAATGTCGTGAATAAAACTTATGCCGCAACGTTTTCCCAGTGGGGCAGTGTTACTAAAGTTGATACCTGTTGCATTTAGTTTTTTGCACCAGGCCGCAAATGTAAATAAATCCCAGCGTGGAAAACTTGTTAAAACTTTTTCTATTCTGATTATTTTTATATTTTTATAATCTGGAATCGTTTTTGCATTGGATGGAACTAAAATTCTTACGTCATCTTGTGGCGTAAGAATTTTATCAAGCCGTTTGCAAGTTTCAAAAGCAAATCGTTCAATACCTGTGAGATTTCTGCATAAAAAATTTGGGTTAATCAGGTATTTCATTTATAGAATTAGTCTCTTGAATACAAATCTCTTGTGTAAACCTTAGCTTTTACATCATTAAGATCGTCTGTAAGGCGGTTTGCAAGAATTACATCACATTCTTTTTTGAATGCAGCAAGGTCTTTTGTAACTTTTGAATTAAAGAAGTCATCGCCGTTGTATGTTGGCTCATAAACAACAACCTGAATACCTTTTGCTTTAATTCTCTTCATTACACCCTGAATAGAACTTTGGCGGAAGTTATCGCTGTTAGCCTTCATTGTAAGACGGTAAACACCTACAACTTTTGGCTGTTTTGCAATAATCTGCTCTGCAATAAAATCTTTGCGTGTTGTGTTTGATTCAACAATGGCACGAATAAGGTTCTGTGGAACATCGTTGTAGTTTGCCAAAAGCTGTTTTGTATCTTTTGGAAGACAGTATCCGCCGTAACCAAAAGAAGGATTGTTGTAAAAGTCGCCGATACGTGGGTCAAGGCTGATACCCTGAATAATCTGTTTTGTATCAAGACCGCGAACTTCTGCGTATGTATCAAGCTCGTTAAAGTATGCAACGCGAAGTGCAAGATATGTGTTTGCAAAAAGTTTAATAGCTTCTGCTTCTGTGCAGTGCGGGTGAAGAACCTGAATTTCTGAAGCTGGTTTTAATGCACCTGCTTTTAAAAGTTCAGAGAACTGAATTGCTTTTTCTTTAAGGCTTTCGTCATCTTTTGGATAGCTTGTTACAATGCGGCTAGGGTAAAGATTGTCGTATAGTGCATGACCTTCACGAAGGAATTCTGGGCTGAAAATCATATTTTTATAGCTAGTGTCTTCGCGGAGTTTTTCTGTGTATCCAACTGGAACTGTAGATTTGATTACAACAGTTGCTTTTGAGCCACATGCCTTAATAATATTCATTACGGCATCAATACTTGATGTATCAAAATAGTTTTTGTCTGGATCGTAGTTTGTTGGAGTGGAAATAATGATAAAGTCTGCATCTTTGTATGCGCTCTCTCCATCTGTTGTTGCCTTAAGGTTTAATGGTTTTGATGCCAGGTATTCTTCAATTTCTTTGTCTACAATTGGTGATTTTTTGTTGTTAATAAGGTCAACTTTAGCCTGCAAAATATCAACAGCTGTTACCTCATTGTGCTGTGCTAAAAGGATTGCGTTCGAAAGTCCTACGTATCCTGTTCCTGCTACTGCAATTTTCATTTTTCTCTACCTCGATTTATTTTTTTATTTTTTTTCCTATAGCGCGTAAAAAAGCCGCCTGTGCTTCAAGAAAATTAAAAAGTACGGGCATTTTTACTTTTATATCCGCAATAGTAAATGTTAATGGTGACTGCATTATATTAAC
>JAILHD010000115.1 GCA_024696155.1 Treponema sp.
AGGCTGCAAGGCTGTGTCTGCGCATAAAATATAAAAAGCTGATGAATCTGATGATTTTAAGAAATTAATGCCTTCTTCCGCGCTTTCTCCTGCCCCAAAAACAATAAGAGGCTTTGTTATCGCGCCAAAATATTTTTGGATCGGCGTGGTTTCTGCCATAAGTTTAAGGTTCCTAAAGAAGTTCTGAGAATATTTTCGCCCGAATTTTACAAGCGTCATTCGGTTTGCCCAGAACGTCATTATTGCATTTGTGCAGGCCGCAGTAAGTTCTTCGTAAAGGGCTGCATGTAACTGTACACCAGCGCTAAAATCAATACGCACTACGCGGCGGAAAGTTCCTGCAGCTGGCAGTGTAAGACCGCTTTTTGTTGTGTAAGAAGAAAGATTTAATATAGAAGGAAGGTTATAAAGTTCATCTTTTGTAAGCTGAATAAAGTTTTTTGGGAGCTGAGACTCTTCAAATGCCCTTAATTCATCATCAAATTCGCAGAGAAGAAAAAAACTTTTTTCATCAAGTTTGCGGCATAGTTCTTTAAGCCCGTAAGAAAGCACCGGTGAACAGCATAAAAATAAGGTTCCCGGCAGAACAGAAAGTTTCTCTATTGCCGCTAAAATTGCCTTTTGCGGTGCGTACTTTGAATAGAGAAACTTATTCTTGTAAGAAACAGAAAAGCCCTGCGGAGTATTCACAAGGCAGGGCTTCTCATTTTGAATTTCTTCGGGCAAATTGTGTGTCCTATTTATTCATCATCTGGCGGAAGTAAACTTCCATAAATCTGTTTTCAAGTTTATCGCTCTTAAGGATAGAAGCCTGAGCTGTTGCTTTATCAAAACCTGCAAGGTCTGGAAGACTCTTGTCTGCATCAGCATCTGGTGTTGTTTCGCTTGTAAACTGAAGAACAACTACGTTGCGGTTCAAAAGAACTGGTTCAGAAATCTCATCCTTTTTAAGAGAGAAAGCTGTTTTAAGGAAGTTCTCGTTAGAATCAGCATTGCGGAAGGCACTTTCTGTAGATGTAAGAGAAGATGTTACAGAAACGTTTCCAAAGTTCATTGGGAATGGAGCAAGTTCTGTTGTTTTTACATTCAAAGTTGTAGCAGCAGCTTTGAAAGAAGTTTTACCAGCTTCAAGTGCGAATGCCTTTGCTTTTTCTGTAAAGTAGTCTTCGATGATTGAGTTTTCGTATGTAGAAATGTAAGAACTTACCTGATTTACGATTTCGTCTGAATCAAAATCTGGAAGAACTGCGTCATCTTCTGCCTTAAAGATTGAGAAGTAAGCACCTGTTGGAATAACTTCGCTTACGTCATCTTTAGAAAGAGCAATAAGTTTGTCCATATCTGATTTTTCTACAAGAATGTTTTCAATCTGATAGCGGTAAGCGTTTGTAAGTTTTCCTTCTGCGTTGCTGAATGATTTGTTTGAATATTCAGAAACTGCGTCTGCAAAAGTAATCTCGTTAGATGCAATGCGTTTTGCAACTGTGTTTGCAGTTGATTTGTCTTCTACAGAAATAACTGAAAGGTTGTACTTGATAAATTTGTCTGTGTTTGCTTTTCCGTATGCAACTTTTTCTGATTTTGGATAATCGTTCAGAGAGAAAATTGCTGCATTAAAGCCACGAAGGTTTTCGCCGTAGCTGCCTACAAAGTTAAGTTCCTTTGAAGAAGTTTTAAGACCGTAAAGGCTGTCTGAACCAAGTTTATCTTCGTCAGAACCAAAGTTATCATCATAAAAACGTGAAGCTGTCAAAGAATCTTCTGCTTTTTCTGTAAGTTCGCGGATTTTATCTTTTGGAGTAGAGCGGTAAAGCTTAGAAGAATATTTTCCATTTTCAGAGAAATATGGAATAAGCTGGCGTGTTACAGCTGATTTTGGAACTGAATAACCGCTTTTTGCAACTGCATCTTTGTATGCGTACTGCATAACTGTCTGATTGAATGCGTTATAGAAAATCTCGTAGTAAGCATTTGAATCAAGTTCGCGGCCATAGTACTGATAAAGCTGACCATAATAAGTAACTGCGTCAGAAAAGTCTGAATTCTGTTCATAGCGAATTGCTTTTCCGTTGTATTTACCGAATTCAATTGCCTGCTGCTGTCTTTCTGCTGAACCAGTCATGGCAGGAAGAATTACGAATACAAAGGCACAAATCAAAAGAATGATTAATGAGCCTAATGTGTATACACTGTTTTTTTTCATTTTTAGTACACCTTTTTTTTAAAGTAATAATGGTTAATTTTAGCAGATTATCTGGATGTCTGCAATTCCTTCTTGGCGTTGTAGCGGGCTATTCCCTCTTCAATCAAAAGGTCAATCAAATCTGCATATTTAAGACCTGCTGCATCGCACATCTTAGGGAACATACTGATTGATGTAAATCCTGGCATTGTATTGATTTCGTTCAGATAAACCTGCTTTGTGTCTTTATCAATAAAGAAGTCTACGCGCGAAAGTCCTGTACAGTCGAGTACGCGGTAAGCGGCACATGCAGTTTTGCGGATTTTTTCAAGACCGTCTTCTGTAAGTTCTGCCGGGATTACAAGAGCTGCTCCGTTTTCATCATTATATTTTGCATCAAAATCATAGAAGTCGTGGGTTGGTTTAATTTCGCCAGGAATATAGGCAACAACTTCTTCTACGTCGCTTTCTGCAGGGAAGGTAACAGAGTTTCCTGTAACGCTGCATTCAATTTCGCGTGCATTGTTGATTGATTTTTCGATAAGAATTTTGTCATCCCAAAGGAAGGCTTCCATAACTGCAAAATTAAGTTCTTTGCGGTTGTTTGCCTTTTCTGCACCGTTAGAACTTCCTGCGCAGCAAGGCTTTACAAACATAGGATAACCAAGTTCTTTTTCTGTTGCTTCTATAAATTCATCGTAAACAGCAGAATTGAGCATTACGTGGCGCTTCATGCAAACGTAAGGAACAATCGGAAGACCTGCACTCTGCCAGAGCATTTTTGTTTTTTCTTTATCCATTGTTACAGCGCTTGAAATATGGGTACAGCCAACGTAAGGAATTTCTGCCATTTCAAAAAGGCCCTGAATTGTACCATCTTCGCCGTAAGTTCCGTGAAGGGCTGGAAAAACAACATCAATATTAAGCTTTGTTCCGTCTGCCGAAACAAAAGCATCCTTACCGGCACCTGGAAGAACCGAAACAAGCTTATTTTTATCTTCTGTGATTTTGAGCGGAGAATCTTTTTCTTTTAAGATGCGCTCATATTCTGCATCACTCTGTAAATACCATTTACCGTCTTTTGCAATTCCAATAAGAATTACATTGTTTTCTTTTTTAATGTTACGGACAATTGAAGCTGCAGAAATCAAAGAAATTTCGTGCTCACCAGATTTTCCGCCGTAAATTACACAAATATTCATTTTTTCTTTCCTTATTAGTTTTTATAATTCATTTCAGAAAGTGCATTTTTTGCCTCTGTGATTTCATCATAAGGCATTGCACCGTCTTTATAAATAATACTGTTTTCGTGCGATTTTCCCAATAAGAGAACAATGTCGTTTTTGCCCGCCATGCGGAATGCCTGCCTGATTGCCTTTGGGCGTTCGTGAGTGATAAAAAGATTTTCACCCATAACTTTGCCTTCTTTTTCTGCACCCACTGCAATCATTTTAAGAAGTTCAACAGGATCTTCTCCGCGAGGGTCTTCATCTGCAAGAATTACTGTGTCGCAGAACTTAGCAGCAATTGCCCCCTGAAGAGGCCGTTTTGTAAGGTCACGCTCGCCGCCGCTTCCGAATACGCAGATCATCTTTCCGCTACAGCGCTTTCTGATTGGCGGGAAGATTGTTTCAAAACTTGATGGAGTGTGTGCATAATCAATAATCAGCTCAAAAGGCTGTCCCTGATTGATTACTGTCATGCGTCCTTTAATCGGAACAAGTTCTGGAATCTTTGCTGCTGCTTCGCTGTAAGAAATGCCTGTCATACTGCTTACCGCAATAATAGAAGCCATAAGATTGTAAGCATTGAATGCGCCAGGAAGTTTTGAACTTACATCAAAAGAAGTTCCGTCTGGTGCCTTTACGCTAAAGCTAAGTCCCTGTGCATCAGAAACAATTTTGTCAGCCGTCATGTATTCAATTCCTGCCGGGATTTCTGGCAGTTCTGCCTTCTGACCATCTTCTGCATTACGACCTGCTTTTCCTAAAGTTGTATAACCAAATACCTTCTGATTTGTAGCTTTTACAAAATATTCAGCAGAAGGGTCTTCAAGATTTACAATTCCAATCGGCGTGATTTTTGTCTTTTCTCCGCCAAGCGTTTTTACGTGAATAGTGTCGCCAAGTTTTCGAAACAAATTAGCCTTGTCATCGCGATACTGCTCAAAGGTTTTGTGGAACTCAAGATGCTCAAGAGTAACGTTCATAAAAACTCCGCAGTCAAAAAGAATGTTTCCGGTGCGGTTGAGCTTTGGAGAAAGCCCGTGACTTGAAGTTTCTACAACCGCATATTTGCAGCCGTTTTCCAGCATCTGATTCAAATGATGCTGAATGATTGTAGCTTCTGGAGTAGTCTGGTGCTGAGGGTTAGGAACCGCTTCACCGCCAAAAGAATATTCAACTGTAGAAATAAAACCAGCCTTATGACCAAGTGCGCGTAAAAGCTGCCAGATAAAACTTACAGTTGAACTTTTGCCTTCTGTTCCTGTTACGCCTATTACAACAAGACGTTCCGACGGATTATCATAAAAAGTAGCCGAAACTGGTGCCATAGAAAAACGTGCATCGGGCACATTAATAAGAACTGGAGCGAATTTATGCTGATCATCAGAAATTGCGTTATCTAAAGTTCGCTGAACAATTGCCTTGGCAACATCTTCTTTCTGAGCTGGTGTAAGAGAGCCCTGGAAAACAACTGCATTTGCACCTTTGGCAATTGCCTGTGCAATAAAATTGTTTCCATCAATATGAGTTCCAGGAAGAGCAAAAAAGAGAGAGTTCTTTGTTACTTCGCGAGAATCAAAAACAAGATTTTCTATCTGGATTTCGTTAATTTCTTTAAGGTCTGTAATTTTGCTTCCGTCTGCTGCAACAACTGTATTCTGAAAAGACGGTAATAATTGTGAAAGAATTTTTTTCATAAAATCCATTTTAGTCTGTTTATAAAATGTTTACAATCTGCGAAGGTTGCAATTTATCTTTTCAACATCTGCTTTGCGAAAGTTACAGGAATGCATTATAGTAAGTTTTATGTTTGAAGTACGCGTAGAAACGGATTTTAGTGCCGCTCATTTTTTAAGAGATTACAATGGAAAGTGCGAAAATCTGCACGGACATAATTATAAGGTTTATGCGCATGTGCGTGGCAGCCAGTTGAACGAAGGTGGAATGCTTCTTGATTTTACAAAACTAAAGGCAGCGCTTCGTGCTATCTGCAAAAAATTAGATCATACAAATCTTAATGATTTTGATTACTTTAATCAGAATCCGAGTGCAGAACGCATTGCCATGTATATTGCCAGCGGTATTTTAAGCCGTCTTTCAGAGGATGGCCTGGATTTGTCTAAGCCTGCAGATGGTAATCCCCGTGCCTTTTTGTATGCGGTGGATGTTTTTGAGACTGAAACCAGTCGTGCTAGGTATATTGTAGAGTAGATTCCTCTTTTTGGGGGAGGGGATTTTTTATGAGAAGCTTGCCGTTACCCGCTGCTTCGCAGCGGGTCGCTACGTCCGCCCTTCGCTAACGCTCATTGCTCCACTGTCGTTCCGCAACTTCGGGGCTCCCATCGCTAACGGGGGCTACGCGATTTTCAATTTTTAATAATCGTTTAAAATTTTGTAAAGAAAAGGTTTTTAATGGGCGGGGGTGCTACGCGTTTAAAATTGTAGGGTGTGTTGGCTGCAGGTTTTGCCGCGACGGTCGCAGCCCTCCTTGGCTGCTCCCTCTGCGGCGTCTCCACTCGCTGTCGCGTCCATCCATGGACGCTTTTCGCCTGTCGGCGCGCTCGTTCCGCTTCAAAACCTGCAGCAGCCGTTTTTATTGTTGCTGGCACGTAGGAGAATTTATTTAAAATAAAAAAAACTCTCTAGTAAATTACCAGAGAGTTTTTAGCGGCTGCTGCAGGTTTTGAACCTGCGACACATGGATTAACAGTCCATTGCTCTACCAGCTGAGCTAAGCAACCGAACATTCATTGCTGAACGTGAATATTACTATAGTGAAATCAGCATTTAGTGTCAACAGGAAAAATTAAAAATTTTGCAAATTTTTTAATTTTTTGTGTCACGCGAAATCACTTTTAAAGCTGGGGTGGCAGGGAAGTATTGCATCATATCAATAAAGTCCTGCGGGCCGGCGCTTTGGATAATGTTGTATTCTTCCAGATACCACAAAGGCTTTTCTGCATTAGGAAAGAGTTCAATTCCGTTTTGCATAAGAAGGGCGGTTCCCTGGTTAGAGGCAGTGCTTTCAAGCTGTTTTTTTGTCCAAAGATTTTTAATCTGTGGAAGTACAGAAGAATTTGCTGTTTGAGACACCAGTCTTGAAGTAAGATTTTGAACGGCATTTTTGTAGGCCTCGTCTATGTCGCTAAGGCGTTTTACGTTCTGAACATAAACAAAGCCTGCATCAAGACAGTATTTTGGGAACTGAACAGAACACTTGTTTACATAAGCTTTATCTTTTGCTTCCAGTTCTGCCTGAATTTCATCTTCCAAGAAGTTTAAAAGAGCATTAAATACTGCGGCTTCTTTTGTTCCTGCATCCGGGGCCTTAAATCCTAAAATTACAGGGTCTAAAAATTCTGTTGTAGGAATTAGAACGGCTGGCATTGGGCCTGCTTTTTCTGCAGGGATGTCTGTTAAGAAAGTGTGATTGATTTTTACGTAAACCGTTTTTTTGTCCGGGAACTTTTGTAAAACTGTTTTTACGGCAAAAGACTTTTTCTTTGGCGCAAAAAGTTCCATCTCTTTTTTAAGGTATGCAATGTTGTCTTCTGTAAAATTACCGGTAAGAATAAGACTGTAACGGCTTGCATCCAGGAATTCCGGGTAGGCCTGTAAAATTGCCTTATAGTCAGTTGTCATAAGAATGTCGTCTGTTGTGTTATTAATAGAAAGCATTGCACTTTTTCCAAAGATGGCATTAATGGCGGCTGTATATAGCTGGCGTTGAGAACTTCCGTTTTCCAGGCGTTTTTTGTAGCGACGTGATGAAACTGCTCTGTCTGCAAGTGCCGGAGGGATTTCGTCATAAATCATTGCTTTAGAAATTGAAGAACAGACTGCGTTAAAATCCTCTGGAATACAGGTAATTAAAATAGAACTTGTTCCAGTCTGTGTTTTTGGAGTTATAGAAACACTTCCTAAAACAATTCCCTGTGCCTGCTTCTGGCGGACTTCTTTTTGAATCATTCCGGAAATGATGTTCATAATTGCTTCTTCAAATCCGTGATTCTGCGAGGCATTTAATTCGCCTCCCTTTATTGAAAGAAGCAGTGCAATGTCTGTTGAACTTGTGCTTTTTTTTGTTGTCAGAACAATTCCGTTATTTAAAGTAAGACTTTCAATCTGATTTTTGTTTCTAAGGTAATAATCGTTATCTGGAGAGCCTTTTGAGTATGCAAATTCAACTTCTTCATCTGGCTTAAACTGATCTTTAATTTCCTTGTACATCTGTTGTGTGTACCACGATGCATTTTTAATTGTGATTTCTTCAAACCCTGCTGCCTTATATTCTGCTTTTGCTTTTTTGAATTCATCAGAATTAATGATTACAAAAACAAAAGGTTCTTCGCCCTGTGGATATTCAAACTGCTTTTGAAGGTTTTCGCTTGTGATTTTGGAAAGAATATCTGGCTGAGAAAGAAAATCTTCTGTAAGACTGAGGTTAATCTGCTGGTTCGGCTTTTGAGAATTCTGCTGAAACTGGCTGATTCCCCAGTATTCGCAAAGCTGCTGCATAAATGCCTTGGGATTTGATTTTATGTTTTCAAATTCAAAAAATAGCTGCTGTTTTGCAAAATTTACTTCTGCAGGGGTAATTTTGTTTGCCTTTAAGATATTTAAAAAGTCCAGAGTCTGTGCGCAACCTGTGATTTTTGATTTTGGATCGGCTGGCTTTTGTAAAAGGCTTTGAATAATCACGCGGGAAGTGTCTTTTTTATGTGCTGCTGCAATGTGAATGTATTCATCGCCGGGAATATTAAGATTTGCGTCTTCGAGCAGGGTAGTTTTTAGCCCCGATGAAGGAAGATTTAATGCTGCGGCAGAAAGTTCGCTGTCATCTTTTGTAAAATTGGTGTACTGAATTACAATCTGTGTAAGGTCTGCAGAAAATTCTGGATTATGCAGTACAAAGCGCTTTTTGGTATTTACAGGAAGGCCCGCTTTTACAGCTGGCGGAATAGACGCAGAAAAAAATCTTCCAAAGCTGTTTTTTACCTGGCTTAAAAGTTTTTCCGAATTAAAGTTTCCGCTTATAAAAAGTGCGCTGTTTTTTGGTGTGTACCATTTTTGTCCGATTGTCTGAAGAATCAGTCTTGCTTCTTTTTGGGAAGTTTTATTAAAAATCTGCGGATAAATACCCGAATCATGCTGCCATGGGGCAGAAGAAAAAACTTTGGAATCTATGGCAGAGTTTATAAAGCCTGCCATACTTTTGGAATTCTCGTCAGATTCTGTCTTAAGGTCGGTGATTTGTTTTGAAAGCTGTTCGTCTGTGTACTGGAGGGCAAGTGCGGTTTCTGAAAGGCGGAGTAGTGTGTCTTCTGTTTCAGAAGTGGTTACTGTAATGGCGTAGTTTGAAGAATCAGAATTACATATTGCCTTATCAAGATTTGGAAACTGTGCCTTTATAAGATTTGTGTAAAGCTTAAAAAATCCGTTTGTTCTTTGCGTTTGCGAAGAAAATCCCGCTTTTACCGAAAGTTCTATATGAACAAGGGCATCACTTGTGTCTTCTAAAAGAAAGACGTTTATTCCGTTTTCTAAAACGTACTGTTTAATCTGCGTTTCCGGCGATGCCGTCAGTTTTTGAGTGCCTAAAAATAGAAAAGAAATGGCTGCTGCAATATAAAGTGTTTTTTTCATAACATAATTATAGCATACTAGCAATTTTAAGTGTAAACTATAGAAATGGTAAATGTAGAAATTATTCCTAAAAATATAGATTATAATATTCCGCCAGAGGTTCTGGTTGGAAAAAGACACCTTACTTCAACAGAGATTGCCCTTTTAAAAGCAAATCATAATTATAACGAAGATCCTACCTGGAACAATATTTATGTTGATGCTTCGGAAGATGGTTTTGATGCAAGCCTGATTATAGAAAATAGTTTTGCAGGCTATATTGTTCTTGGTAAGCTCCGTCCGGTTCTTTTAAAATATCACGACTTAAATCTAAAAGCCGGAATCAGAAATTCCAAGCTAAAAGATATTATTACTGGTGATGATTTTGTAATCTGCAATGTAGATTATTTTGTAAACTACAGAATAGGAAACCGCGTTATTCTTTTTGATATTAAAGAGGTTTTCTGTACAAATCATTCAAAATTCGGAAACGGCATAATCAAAGACGGAGAAACGGAAGATTACCGTATGTGGATTGGCGTTGCCAATGAAAATAACGGACGTCAGATTCTCCCGTTTGAATCTATGATTGCTGCAGATGCTTATTTGTGGTCACATTACCGTGAT
The DNA here is from genome assembly GCA_024696155.1 of Treponema sp. Lineage (GTDB taxonomy): Bacteria > Spirochaetota > Spirochaetia > Treponematales > Treponemataceae > Treponema_D. The sequence goes on from JAILHD010000115.1 coordinate 9,661, forward strand.
GATCCGGATCTTTTGCATCGCTTTGTAGAAATGGTAGACAGTGGTCATACAACTGCGCTGGATAGCCAGGGCTTTATTGATGATGATACTGTAATCAAGCAGACAAATATTATTAAGGACGCCAAAATAGGTAAATGTGTTTACATTAAAGGTGGCCTTAAAATCAAAAACATTACGATTCTTTCTTCGCCAGAAGAGCCTAGCCAGATTGGAGAAGGCGTAATTCTTGTAAACGGAATTATGGGGTATGGAACTCATGTCTTCTATAACGCTATTGCTGTTCGCTTTGTAATAGGAAGAAACTGTAACGTAAAATACGGTGCACGACTTTTGAATTCTGTCCTTGGAGATAATTCTACAATCTCGTGCTGTGAAGTTTTAAATAACCTGATTTTCCCTTATCACGAGCAGCATCATAACTCATCATTTTTGATTGCAACAACTATAATGGGACAGTCTAATGTTGCGGCGGGTGCAACTATCGGAAGTAACCATAACTCGCGAAGCCCTGATGGAGAAATTTTTGCAAAACGCGGTTTCTGGCCTGGTCTTTGCAGCGATTTTAAGCACAATTCCCGCTTTGCAAGCTTTGTTCTTGTTTCTAAGGGCAGCTATCAGTATGAACTTGATATTCAGTATCCGTTCTCTCTTGTATGCCCCGGCCAAAACGGAGACCCTGCTATTCATATTATTCCAGCCTGGTGGTTTATTTATGATATGTTTGCCATCACCAGAAATAAGAATAAGTTCTTAAGTCGTGACAAGCGTGTTGTAAAAGTTCAGAATATAGAAACCGATCCTTATGCGCCAGATACAATGGAAGAAATTCTTATTGCGCTGGACAGAATTATCAATCTTACTGCTGATTATCTAGAAAAACAGGGAGATTCTAAAATTCTGGAAATTAAAGGCAAAAATATGATAGAGGAACGCTATCAGTATGCAAAAAATTTCCTTCATAAAAATCCTGATGCAGTATTTACCCTTACAGATGCCATCTGCCAGAAAAAATTTGGCGCTACAATCTGCAAACCTGTAAAAGGCTACAGAGTTTACCGTCAGATTGTAAAATATTTTGCAACCAGAACACTTTTGGAGTACGGAAAAAGCCTTTCTTCTCCAAGTTTAACAAAAGAGATAATAGAAAGAATCAGAAAACTACCGCTTTATACCGAATGGGAAAATGTTGGCGGACAGATTATTCCTCATCAGAAAGTTATGGAACTTTTTGACGGAATTAAAAACGGTTCAATCAATAACTGGGAATCTGTTCATCAGTTTTACAATATGTGCCAGTGCTCATACGATCAGTACAAGGTGCGCTATTCACTTTACCTTCTGGAAAAACTGTATTCGCGTGGCATAGAAGAATTTGATGCAGAAATCTTCAATAATATAGTTGATGATGTTTCTATTTGTGCTCAGATTATTTATGATTCATCTGTAAAATCGCGTAAAAAGGACTACACTGATTATTACAGAAATATGGTTTACCGCAGTAAAGAAGAAATGAACGCTGTAATTGGTCCTCTGGAAGACAACTCCTTCCTTAACGGGCTTAAGGAAGATACAGCTAAGTTTATTTCAGAAGTAAATCATCTTTTTGTAAAACTCTAGCGAAATATTGCGGACAGTGCTGTTTTATGCTATTTTATCTCAGCATATTTTTTAATTTTACTAAATAAGATTAAGTAACACTACAGGAGAAATCTCTATGAAACTTTGGGATAAGGGCGCTTACCTTGTTAATGGAAAACTTTCTGAATCGGCTGGTAACTCGGCTGCGGAAGGTGCAAAAAAAACACTGGCATATTCAATTTTGCAGAAGCATAATACAAGCGGTGATGCTGCGAAATTAAAAATCAAGTTCGATAAAATCACTTCCCATGATATTACTTACGTCGGAATCATTCAGACAGCTCGTGCTTCAGGACTTGAAAAGTTCCCTCTCCCTTATGTTCTTACAAACTGTCATAACTCTCTTTGTGCTGTAGGCGGAACAATCAACGAAGATGATCATATGTTCGGTCTTACCTGCGCTCAGAAATATGGCGGAATTTATGTTCCTCCTCATCAGGCTGTAATCCATCAGTTTGCCCGCGAAATGCTTGCAAAGTGCGGTGACATGATTTTGGGTTCAGACAGCCACACACGCTACGGTGCCCTTGGTACTATGGCAATTGGTGAAGGCGGCGGCGAACTTGCTAAACAGCTTTTGAACAAAACTTACGATGTTGCATATCCTGGCGTTGTTGCAGTTTACTTGACAGGTGAGCCTGTTCCTGGGGTAGGTCCTCAGGATGTTGCACTTGCAATTATCAAGGCTGTTTTTGATAACGGCTATGTAAAAAATAAGGTAATGGAATTTGTTGGTCCTGGCGTTGCAAAACTTTCTGCTGATTTCCGTATCGGCGTTGACGTTATGACAACAGAGACTACATGTCTTTCTTCTATCTGGTCTACAGATGAAAAAATCCGCGAATTCTATGCAATTCACGGACGAGAAGGTGATTATAAGGAATTGAATCCTGGAGAGGGCGCTTACTACGACGGAGCTATCGAACTTGATTTGAGTGAAATCCGTCCTATGATTGCCATGCCATTCCATCCTTCATGTGCCTATACAATTGAAGAAGTTAATAAAAATCTTGATGATGTTCTTACTGACGCAGAAAAACGTGCTAAGGTTTCATTTGGTGACAAGGTTAATTTCAACCTTCACAACAAGATTATTGACGGAAAACTTTACGTTGATCAGGGTGTAATTGCAGGCTGTGCCGGCGGTGGATTTGAAAACATCTGTGCTGCAGCTGATATTCTTAAGGGAAAAGATACCGGTAACGGCAAGTTCCTTTTGAACGTATATCCAGCTTCTATGCCGGTTTACATGGAACTTATGAAGAACGGTGCTTTTGGTGCCTTGATTGACGCTGGTGCCATCGTTAAGACTGCATTTTGTGGTCCTTGTTTTGGTGCCGGAGATACTCCTGCAAACGGTGCTTTCTCTATCCGCCATTCTACACGTAACTTCCCTAACCGCGAAGGTTCTAAGATTCAGAACGGTCAGCTTTCTTCTGTTGCACTTATGGATGCCCGCTCAATTGCCGCAACTGCCGCAAACAAAGGCTTCCTTACTCCAGCTACAGAATACGACACAGAATTTAGCGGAAAGAAATACTTCTTTGATAAAGGAATTTACGAAAAACGCGTTTACGATTCAAAAGGCGTTGCTCATCCGGAAGTTGAAATCCAGTTTGGTCCTAACATTAAAGACTGGCCGGAGCAGAAGGCTTTGGCAGACGATATTTTGATTAAGGTTGTTTCAGAGATTCACGACCCTGTAACAACAACTGATGAACTTATTCCATCTGGCGAAACTTCATCATTCCGTTCAAATCCTCTGGGACTTGCAGAATTCACTTTGAGCCGCAAGGATCCTGCTTACGTTGGACGCGCTAAGGCTGTCCGCGATTTGACAGACGACATTAAGGCAGAAATCAAAACTGCTGTAGATACACTTTCTAAAAAAGACGCAGAGCTTGGAAAACGTGCCGCTGCTGCAGGAACCGGTTCTACAATCTTTGCAGTTAAACCTGGTGACGGTTCTGCCCGCGAACAGGCTGCAAGCTGTCAGCGTGTACTTGGTGCCAGCGCAAACATTGCAAACGAATATGC
>JAILHD010000129.1 GCA_024696155.1 Treponema sp.
CCCGCAAGACTCAATTCCCCAAACACCACCGTCTGATTTTTAATAGCAATATCAGTTCTAGCCGAATAAAGTGCCGCCGCCAGCGCCGCATCAATCGAGCTTTCCGTAAGACGAACACCGCCCGCAACGTTCACATAAATATCCTGGTCGCTGAATCTTAGCCCGCAGCGCTTTTCAAGAACTGCAGCCACGCGGGCAACACGGCCAGAATCAACTTTTTCGCTGTAAATACGGCTTATACTTGCCTTTGCAGCGACTGTAAGAGCCTGAATTTCTACTAAAAATACGCGGCTTCCTTCAAAAACCGGCGTGCAGGCAACTCCGGCCGGCTGATTTTCTGTTCTTTTTGTTAAAAACAAAGTTGTAGGATCTGCCAGAGTTACAAGGCCCTTTTCTGTCATGCTGAAAATACCAATTTCATCTACAGAGCCAAAACGGTTTTTCTGGGCATGTAAAAATCTTATTTCATCATTATTACGTTCAAAGCTGATAACGGTATCAACCATGTGTTCCATTGATTTTGGACCCGCAATTGAACCTTCTTTAGTAACATGAGCGGTCATAATCAGAACAGAATCGCGCTCTTTTACCCATTGAATAAACTCATTAGCGCAGTATTTAAGCTGATTTACAGTTCCAGGAATAATTCCTGCCTCTGCTGAATACCCAGTCTGAATAGAATCTACAATCACAAGGGTAGGGTTAAGCTTATCCAGTGCGTTAAGGGTATCTTCCAGACGGTTTGTGCACAAAAGATTAATATTTTTACAGTCAATTTCCAGTCTTTTTGCGCGGTCTTTTATCTGTGCAGCTGATTCTTCTCCGCTGACGTATAAAATCTTGCTTTCTGCACCAAAGTTTTTAGCGCAACTTGCCGCCGTTTGTAAAAGCAGGGTAGATTTACCAATTCCAGGCTCTCCACCAAGCAAAATTGCGGAACACTTAGTAGCTCCCCCACCTAAAACGCGGTCAAATTCTTCAATTCCGGTAGAAAATCGAACGTTTTCTGCAGCTACAACGTTTTCGAGAATTACAGGCTTTTGCATCTCTGTTTTTTCACTGCCTCTTCCAGCCGGTGTTACAGCGTTTTTATCTATAATAATCTCTTCTAACGAGTTCCATTCGCCGCATTCAGGACATCTTCCAAGCCAACGTGGCTGTGAATATCCGCACTGCGAACATTTGTACATTATTGATCCGCTTTTTTTTGCCATAGTTTTATAGTAAGACATATTCATTGCACAGGGCAAGGGGCCATTTAAGTTAACAAAAATTTATGGAAAAATTCATTGACAACTGAAAATATACAGAGTATAGTAAAGTCAGCTTGTAAATAAGCTGATAAACTCTCTCCGATGTCCAACTATGTTGGACGGCACGCTTCCCTTCTAGTGTTACTGTCTGGGAAGCGTGTTTTTTTTATGTCCAAAGGATATTTTACGTGGTCTTGAGGGGGAGTTCCCCGCAAGGACTTAATCTTGAGTAATCAATGAATTTGCTGGTACAGATTTAGTAACCCAAGTATTACCGCCAATTGTGCTGCCTTTTCCAATCACAGTTTCACCGCCAAGAATTGTTGCGTTGGCATAAATTGTTACATCATCTTCTATAGTAGGATGTCTTTTGTTGCCAGTAAGAGATTTTTTTACGCTAAGAGCACCAAGGGTTACGCCCTGATAAATCTTAACATTTGTTCCTATTATACATGTTTCTCCAATAACTACACCTGTTCCGTGATCAATAAAGAAAGATTCGCCGATTTTTGCACCAGGATGAATATCAATTCCTGTTTTTCCGTGAACGTGCTCGCTCATAATGCGTGGAACAATAGGGACTCCATTTTCGTAAAGATAGTGGGCAATGCGGTAAACTAAAATGGCTTCAAGACCTGGGTATGAAAGAATTACTTCCTCGTTGCTTTTTGCAGCAGGGTCTCCGTTAAAGGCTGCAATTACGTCCAGCTGGATTTTGCGGCGGATTTCAGGAATCTCTTCAATAAGGCCTGTGGCAACTTCTTCTGCAAGCTGAAAGCATTTTGAGTTTGTAGGATTTTGTTTACAGTCCGACTTTGCTTTTGTTGAAAGAGTGTAAATCAAAGCTTTCTGAATCTCTTTTGTAAGCTTTGCAATTACGTTGTTTACTTTCTGACCTGTAACATAGCGGATGTTGATAGGATCAATATCCTCTGCCTTTTTAAAGCCTGGGAATACAAGTGTTTGAATGTCTCCAAGAATTTCTACAACGTTCTGGCGGTTCGGAAAAGAGTCTGAATCACTTCTATTAATTAGGCCGTAACGGTGGTAAGAATCAAGGATTCCATCAATCAACATATCTATTGTCATAAGCGCCTCAAAGTCTTAAACTATCTTTTAGATAGGTTAAAAATAATGTAGAATTCATAAAGAAACAAGATGAATTTTCTAAAATTCTTGATTGAATTTATTGACATAAAACTTGTGTTTCTTTATAGTCATAAAACGCACGTTTTCTATAGCAAAAGCAGAAGTGCGAAATTGCCCCTTTAGCTCAGTTGGTAGAGCACCACATCGGTAATGTGGAGGTCTGCAGTTCGATTCTGCAAATGGGCTAAAGAAAATTTATAACAGGAGTTACAAATGGCAAGTAAGAAAAAGGGCGCTGTAGAAATCATTGCTTTGCAGTGCACAGAATGTAAAAGAAAGAATTACACAACTTACAAAAACCGCAAGAATATCACTGGTAAATTGGAAAAGAATAAATATTGTCCATTCTGCCGTAAGTCAATCTTGCACAAAGAAACAAAAGCAAAATAATTTTTAATATTTTTTACCGGTTCACCGGGATTAAATATATAGGGCAGTAGTTCAGTTGGTAGAGCAGCGGTCTCCAAAACCGCCTGTCGTGGGTTCAAGTCCTGCCTGCCCTGATTTTTTAAGGAATTAATAGTATGTCAAAATTAGTACAGTTTGTTCGTGAAAGCAAAGCAGAGTTGAAAAGAGTTGATTGGCCAACAAAAGAAGATGTATTGTCTTCTGTTAAAGTAGTTATTATTTCAACTATTGTTGTTGCTGTTCTGCTTGGTGTGCTTGACTTGGCATTCACTCAGGTTTTCAGAATGTTAATGAAATAGGACGTAAAGATGTCTAGAAGTTGGTATATTCTTAACGCTTATACAGGTTACGAAGGAAAAATCGAACGTACTATCAAATCTTTGCTGGAAAAATCAGAAATCGATCCTAATGTAGTTCTTGATGTAAGAGTTCCGCTGGAAGAAGTTGTAGAAATTAAAGATGGTAAAAAACGTACTCGAATGAATAAGTTTTTGCCTGGTTACATTCTTCTTGAAATGGATCTTCCAGAACTTAATTGGAAAGAAACTTGTACAAAGTTATATAAGATTCAGGGTGTTACAGGTTTTGTTGGTAATGTAAGCCGCAATGATCGTCCGGTTCCAATCCGCCCTGATGAAGCAAAGAGTCTTTTGCAGAAGTCTGGAATTATAAAAGGTGAAAAACAAGTTCACGTTCGTCAGTCTTTCGATATCGACGATGTTGTTAAAATTACAGACGGTGCATTTGCATCATTTACTGGAACAATTAAAGAAATCAATCTTGAAAAAGAAAAACTTAAGGTTGAAGTTCAGATTTTTGGTCGTTCAACACCAGTAGAAGTAAACTTCTTGCAGGTTGAGAAGACTAAATGAGTGAAGCCGGCTGGTCCGGCTTCTTGATAAATAGCAAAGTGTTAAGAAAAATGCACTGCATTTTTTAGCTTTACTTACTTGTTTTTTGAATAAAATGCAGCGGTGGTTGGGCTTTATAGCAAAACCACCTTTTGTGTTTATTCGATGTTGTTCGGCAAATTCAGGGGTTTGTATCCCAAATACAAACCATTTTAATCCTGTTTTTGGGAGAGATGAAAGTCCGTTGGACATAGACATCTCGTTAGGAAGATTCCTTAGTGAACTTCCACACCAATTTTTGGGAGACATAAAATGGCTACAAAGAAAGTCACAGCTGTAATCAAATTGCAGTGTCCTGCAGGGGCGGCTACACCAGCTCCTCCAATCGGACCAGCACTTGGACCTCACGGTGTTTCAGCTCCTAAGTTCGTTCAGGAGTTCAATGACCGCACAAAGTCTATGGAAAAAGGTCTGATTATTCCTGTCGTAATTACTGTTTACCAGGACAAATCTTACACATTCATTCTTAAGACTCCTCCTGCTGCAGTTCTTATTAAGAAAGCAGCAAAAATCGAAAAGGGTTCTGGAAATCCTCTTCGCGACAAAGTTGCAACTTTGTCTAAGGCAGCTCTTGAAGAAATCGCAAAAACAAAGATGCCAGATATCAACGCTAACGATATCGAAGCAGCAAAGAAAATCATTGCCGGTACTGCTCGCAGTATGGGTGTAGAGGTGGAGCAGTAATATGAAACATGGAAAGAAATATCGCGCAGCTCTTGCAAAATATGATCTTACAAAGAAATATGATGTAGCTTCAGCTTGCAAAATGGTTCAGGACATGAAGTTTGCTAACTTCGATGAGACTGTAGAAGCTCACGTTGTTCTCCGTCTTGAGAAAAACGCTACTGTACGTGATACATTGGTATTCCCAAATCAGTTCCGTGGCGAAAAGAAAGTTCTTGTTTTCTGTAAGGAAGACAAAGTAAAAGAAGCTTTGGATGCTGGTGCAACATACGCTGGTTCTGATGAATACATTGAAAAAGTAAAGGGTGGATGGCTTGAGTTCGACGTTTGTGTTGCTACACCTGATATGATGAAAGATGTAGGTCGTCTTGGTATGGTTCTTGGTCGCAAAGGTTTGATGCCAAACCCAAAAACTGGAACTGTAACTCCAAACGTAGCACAGGCTGTTGCTGAACTTAAGAAAGGTCGTACAGAATTCCGCGCTGATAAAGCTGGAATCGTTCACATTGCTGTTGGTAAGTGTTCTATGGACACAGACAAGGTTGTTGAGAACGTTAAGACTCTCCTTTCTGAAATCGGTCGTAAAAAGCCTGCTGGATCTGCTGCTGGATTTGTTCAGTCAGTATCTGTTAGTTCTTCTATGGGCCCAGGCGTTTGGGTTGACTATAAGGATGGTGAATAATGGCAATCAAAGCAAAGAAAATTCAGCCTGCTAAAGCAGAAGCTATTGAAAACGCAAAGAAAGTTCTTGGTGAATACAACGACTTCATCTTTGCTGATTACCGTGGTCTTACTGTAGAGCAGATTACTGCTCTTCGTGATAAACTTCGTGAAAAGAACGCTGTTCTCAAAGTTATGAAAAATAACTTTGCACGTATCGCTTTTGAGGATATGAAAGTTGAAAACGTAGCTGACTACCTCAAAGGTCCTACTGTAATTGCAATGGCAAAAGAGGACGCTAACGAAGTTGCTAAGGTTCTTTTTGATTTTGCAAAAGACGCTCCAACTCTTACAGTTAAGGGTGCTTATGTAGAAAAAGAAGTTTACGATGCTGCAAAGATCGAAGCTTTCTCAAAAGTTCCTGGAAAGAAACAGCTTATTGCTATGCTTATGTCTGCTATGAACGGTCCTGTTCAGAAGCTTGCTGCTACATTGCAGGCTTATGTTGACAAAAAGACAGCAGAAGGCGCTAACTAATTTATTAGTAAACATGGAGTGGCGTTGCCGCTTCTATCAAACACACTTTCAGGCTTCATAACTGCTGACTGTTAGTGTGCGCGGCAGCCGAAAGGTTGCAAAATATAAATACTTTATTGTAAGGAAGACAATATGGCAGTTACAAAAGAAGACATCCTTGAGACAATTGCAAACATGTCAGTTCTCGAGGTTTCAGAGCTTGTTAAAGCAATGGAAGAAAAATTTGGTGTTACAGCAGCAGTTGCAGTAGCAGCAGGTCCAGCAGCAGCAGGTGCAGCTGGTGGTGCAGAAGAACAGACAGAGTTCACTGTAACTCTCGAATCATTCGATGCAGCTAAAAAGATCCCAGTTATCAAAGCAGTTCGCGAAATTACAGGTCTTGGACTTGGTGAAGCTAAAGCTTTGGTTGAAGGTGCACCAAAGGCTCTTAAAGAAGGCGTAAGCAAAGCTGACGCTGACGAAATCGTTAAGAAGATCGAAGAAGCTGGTGGTAAGGCTTCTAAGAAATAAGTCGGTGCCAAACTGGCTTTATAGCTGCTAAAAAGCAGTAAAATAGGGGGTGTTCGGTAAGAAATTACCGGATATCCCCTTTAGTCGTCTAACAAGGTATTATATTTTTTCTATAAAACGTTTATAATTTTAGCAAAAAATCAGAGTTTTCTGTGCTGTGCAGAGTTTCTAGCATGTAGCAGACTTCATCTGAATTTATAAACCTACAGGGGGAGCTGATGTTCGCAAAAACACGGACAATCAACCGTCAGTACATCGGTAAAGACATCCAGACTGTAATGGATGTGCCAAACCTTATTGGAATCCAAACTTCATCTTATGAAAGCTTTCTTCAGTCAGAAAGACTTAAGAAAGGCGAAAAGCTTTTGAATCAGGGGCTTCAGGACGTTTTTAATTCTACATTCCCTATCGAAAGTCCAAATGGCGACATGTCATTGGAGTATGAGTTTTATGAATTGGATTGGGCTAATCTTAAATTTTCAGAAATCGAATGTAAGCAGAAAGGTGTAACTTATTCTGTTCCTTTAAAAGCCCGAATTAACTTGAACTTCCTTCAGACAGGAGCAATCCTTCAGAAAGATATCTACATGGGAGACATTCCGCTCATGACAGACCGTGGTACATTTATTGTAAACGGTGCTGAACGCGTAGTTGTTTCTCAGATTCATCGTTCGCCTGGTGTAATTTTCTGCCACGACAAGGGTGTTTACTCATCTCGTATCATTCCGTACCGCGGATCATGGCTTGAATTCGAAATTGACCAGAAAAACGAATATATTTATGCAAAGATTGACCGCAAGAAGAAAATCCTCGGAACTATTTTCCTCCGCGCTCTTGGTTATTCAACACGCGAAGAGATTATCCGCTGCTTCTACGATGTAGAAGATGTTGAGGTTAAATCTGATAACGAAGGTAAAGAATCACTCTTTGACCGCGTTCTTGCATCTGCAGTATTCATTAAAGATGAAAATGGCGAAGAAAAACGTCTTTTCAACGCAGGTACACGCCTTAAGGCTCATGATGTTGATGACCTTGTTGCAAACAACATTGATAAAATCTGCGTAATTCGCTTTGATACACGTGCAAATCCTTTGAACAAAGAAGAAAAGAACAATTCTCTTGATTCTCAGATGATTATCAACTGTTTTGACCGCGAAGAGGCAAAATTCGTAAAAGAAGGTTCAATCGATAACGAACCAACTAAGGAAGATTGTCTTGCAGCTGTTTATGCAGTTCTTCAGCCTGGTGAACCAATGACAGTTGAATCTGCTGAAAAAGATTTGACTTCTATGTTCTTCTCTGAACGCCGCTATGACCTTGGTCGTGTTGGTCGCTACAAGCTCAACAAAAAATTCGACTACTCTGATGATGTTAAAGACTTTACTTTGATTAAAGACGATATCATTAATACAATGAAAACTTTGATTAAAGTTTACATTGGTGACGAGCAGATTGATGATATTGACCACCTTGGTAACCGTCGTATCCGTTCTGTAGGCGAACTTATGACAAATCAGCTTAAGTCTGCATTTGCCCGCATGGAACGCATCGCTAAAGAGCGCATGAGCCTTAAAGAAACTGATACAATGAAGCCACAGGATTTGATTTCTATCAAACCTATCGTAGCTGCTATCAAGGAATTCTTTGGTTCATCTCAGCTTTCTCAGTTCATGGATCAGATTAACCCATTGGCTGAGCTTACACATAAACGTCGTCTTAACGCTTTGGGACCTGGTGGTCTTTCACGTGACCGCGCCGGCTTCGAAGTTCGTGACGTACACTATTCACACTACGGACGCATGTGTCCTATTGAAACTCCTGAAGGTCCGAACATCGGTTTGATCGTTTCTCTTGCTATGTACACAAGAATTAACGATTACGGTTTCCTTGAAGCTCCATACCGCAAGGTTGTAGACGGAAAGGCAACAAACGAAATCGAATACCTTTCAGCTATTGATGAAGATAAATACTACATCGGACAGATTGTTCCTGGTATGAAAGAGGATGGAACATTCCCAACAGAAACAATTTCTTGCCGCAACCGTGGTAACTATACTCAGCGTTCTCCAAAGGACGTTCAGTACATCGACGTTTCTCCACGTCAGGTAATTTCTGTATCTGCTTCTATGATTCCGTTCCTTGAGCACGACGATGCTAACCGTGCGCTCATGGGTTGTAACATGCAGCGTCAGGGTGTACCTCTGCTCTTCCCGGAACCACCTCACGTAGGAACTGGTATGGAAAGAAAATGTGCTTACGATTCAGGTGTTCTTGTAAAGGCTAAGCACGACGGTGAGGTAATTTACGTTTCAAGTGAACTCATCAAAGTTAAGACAGAATCTGGTTCAATTGATGAATATCCATTGCTCAAATACCAGAGAACTAACAACGATACATGTAACCACCAGCGTCCAACTGTTGGAGTAGGAGAAAAAGTAAAGGTAGGAAGTGTTCTTGCCGACGGTCCTGCTACATTCAACGGTGAAATGGCTCTTGGCCGCAACATTCTTGTAGGATTCGTTCCTTGGAATGGTTACAACTACGAGGATGCTGTTTTGATTTCACAGCGCGTAGTTCGCGAAGACTGGTACACATCTATCCATATTAAAGAGTTCCAGGTTGAAATCCGTGAGACTAAACTTGGACCAGAGCGCATCACACGCGATATTCCTAACACTGCAGAAAAGGCTGTTGCTAACCTTGATGCTGAAGGTATCATCCGTATTGGTGCAAAAGTTCGTTCCGGCGATATTCTGGTTGGTAAAGTTACTCCAAAATCAGAAACAGAAACAACTCCTGAATTCAACCTTCTCCGCTCTATCTTTGGTGAAAAGGCTAAAGAAGTACGAGATTCTTCACTTCGCGTTCCACATGGAATTGAAGGTGTTGTAATTGATATTCAGCAGATGAGCCGCCTTGAAGGTGATGATTTGAACCCTGGCGTTGACAAGGTTATCAAAGTTCTTATTGCTAACAAGCGTAAGCTTCGTGAAGGTGATAAGATGGCCGGACGTCACGGAAACAAGGGTGTTGTTGCACGTATTCTTCCTATTGAAGATATGCCATACCTGGAAGATGGTACTCCACTTGATGTATGTTTGAACCCTCTTGGTGTACCTTCCCGAATGAACATTGGTCAGATTATGGAATCTGAGCTTGGTATTGCAGGTAAATACCTCAACCAGTTCTTTGAAGCACCTGTATTCCAGTCTCCTACACAGGAACAGATTGCAGACAAGCTCGAAGAAGCAGGTCTTCCACGCAGCTGTAAACAGATTGTTCATTCAGGTCAGACTGGTGAACCATTCCATAACCCGATTTTCGTTGGTGTTATTTACTTTATGAAGCTTCATCACCTTGTTGAT
>JAILHD010000027.1 GCA_024696155.1 Treponema sp.
CCGCTCTCGCGGTCTAAACAATCAGAGTGTTTTTGCCCCACACTCCGCTCCCTAGCGTCTTTTTTTCTACCTTAATTCAGCGCCTTTTATGAATGTTTGAGCGTATTCAATAAGTTCTGCGACCTCAGAGTCGGTGTAGGGCGGGATTTCGTTGTAGGATGGGTCAAGGCAGTTTTCGTTACGGAATTGGGCGAACTGCCAGCTGGCATCTTGCGGCAGAAGTCCTGCCATTTTTTTTATGTCTTCTTTTTGCACAAGAGGAGGCACAAGCACTGTGCGGAATTCTCGCTTTTCTGCCGGGTAAGATGCTACAAGCTTTGTACAGCGTTTTACTTTCTTTTCCCAGTATTCAGTTTTTGCAAAAAATGGCGAAGTCTTATTACAGATTTCTGTAGCATAGCGGGAAGGACTTGTTTTTATATCCATTGCAATAAAATCCGGGCGAAGTTCCTTATCATTTAAGAGAGCTTCCAGTTCATCTGGTAAAGTGCCGTTTGTGTCCAGCTTTATGAGATATCCCAGCTCTTTTGCTTTTTTAATTATTATTGGAGTGTAAGGATTTAAAAGAGGCTCTCCGCCGCTGATTGTAAGACCTGTTAAAATTCCCTGCCTTTTTTCTAAGTGATTGAAAAGTTCTTCAATTGTGTTCTGACTGCTGTGTGACTCAGAAGATTCGCCATTACTTTTATCATCATTAAAGCCAAGAACTAAATCCCGGTTATAGCAGTACGGGCAGCGGAGATTACATCCTTTTAGAAAAAAAGAACCTGCCAGATGGCCTGGAAAATCAACACATGTGGTTTTTACCAGTACACCGGCAGGTCTGTCTAACGGCAGATCAGCCATTTTTATTCCTTATGCAGAAACACGAACTTTCTGGAATACAACTTCAAGTTCTTCTACATTGTGGCAACGGGCTGTTTCTACCCCGGCAGCATTGTAAAAAATTACTGTTGGGGATGCAAAAATACCTTTTTTTGCTGCTTCTGAAAGGCCTTCTTTTGTGTCTACGTCAATGTTGCGGCCTGGCATGTCCAGATTACTCATAAAAGCTTTTACAGGAGGACAGTTAGGGCAGGTTTTACGGGTGTAAAGCTCATAAGTAACACTTGTAAGATCAGATTTTTCTGCTTTTACAATTTTTGCAACTGGTTTAGGCTGTTCAACAGGTTTTGCTTCTGCTTTTGTTTCAGAAAGCTTGCTGTCTTCCAGAGTAAACATTTTACGAATGCCAAATTCATCACGTTTACCATTGTTCCAGTGTTTTACGGCGCGGTAGTAGCCTACAATGCGTGCGTAAACTTCTGTTTCTGTTCCGTGAACATTCTCTAATGCAGCTTTTGTTTCTGCAATTTCCTGTTCAATTTGAGCAAGAGTTCTCTTTTCCATTTTGTTTCCTCCCTTTTTGTATAAACTTTTTAATATTAAGCGTTTTAATTTTGCCTACGCTAAATATAGTGTTATTATTGGTGGTTTTCAATGATGATAACACTAAATTATGCGTTTGCAAGAACTTTTTCTTTTTCTGCCTCAAGAACCTTGAGTTTTTCGCGCAGAGCCTTTTCCTTTTCTGCCTTACACTTTGGACATTCAAACTGCTGTCCAACAAGGTAGCCGTGAACAGGACAGATTGAATAGGTTGGCGAAATTGTAAAGAACGGAATGCGGTATTTGTGAGAAATTGATTTTACAAGTTCTGCACATGCTTTCCAGTCTTTAATTGCTTCTCCCATGTAAACGTGGAACATAGTACCACCAGTGTATTTTGTCTGGAGTGCCTCCTGGTGGTCCAATGCCTCGAATACATCAGCTGTGTAATCAACCGGCAGTTGAGAAGAGTTTGTATAGAACGGTGCGTCCTTTCCGCTTGTGATAATGTCAGGGAACTGTTCCTTATCGTGTTTTGCAAGACGGTAAGAAGTAGATTCTGCAGGAGTTGCTTCAAGATTGAAGAGGTCTCCTGTTTCTTCCTGATAATCCTGCATGCGCTCGCGCATATGGGTAAGAACTTTTTCTGCAAAAGCTTTTCCTGCAGGTTCTGAAATATCAACACCAAGGAAGTTCAGACAGCATTCATTCATGCCGCAAAGTCCGATTGTGTTAAAGTGGTTGTTAAGAGTCTTAAGATAGCGTCTTGTGTAAGGGAAAAGTCCACCGTCATAAAGCTTCTGGATGACTTTTCTCTTAATACAAAGGCTTTCTTTTGCAAGATCCATAAGGTAATCAAGGCGCTTAAAGAATTCCTGTTCGTCGTGTGCAAGATATGCAATCTGTGGCAGATTGATTGTAACAACGCCGATTGAACCTGTAAATTCATCTGCACCAAAAAGTCCACCACCACGGCGGCGGAGTTCCCGCTTATCAAGCTGAAGGCGGCAGCACATTGAACGTACGTCGCTTGGATTCAGATCTGAGTTTACAAAGTTCTGGAAGTTTGGTGTTCCGTACTGAGCTGTCATTGTAAACAAAAGTTTTGCGTTTTCACTTGTCCAGTCAAAATCTTTTGTAATGTTGTAAGTTGGAATAGGGTAAGCAAAACCTCGGCCTTCTGCGTCACCTTCAATCATAAGTTCAATAAAAACCTTGTTGATAAGGTCCATTTCTTTCTGGCAGTCGCCGTAAGTAAAATCCTGTTCCTTTCCGCCAACAATAGCCTTTTTGTTTTTAAGGTCATCAGGGCATACCCAGTCCAGAGTGATGTTTGTAAACGGAGCCTGAGAACCCCAGCGGCTTGGTGTGTTTACGCCGTAAATATAGCTCTGGATGCACTGGCGAACCTGTTTTTCTGTAAGCTTGTCTGTTTTAATAAACGGAGCAAGATAAGTATCAAAAGAACTGAAAGCCTGAGCTCCTGCCCATTCGTTCTGCATGATTCCCAAAAAGTTTACAATCTGGTTTACAAGTGTTGAAAGGTGTGTTGCAGGAGTTGATGTAATTTTGTCTGGAACTCCGCCAAGTCCTTCTGCAATAAGCTGACGAAGAGACCAGCCTGCACAATAACCAGAGAACATAGAAAGATCATGAATGTGGAATGCAGCTGTTTTGTGTGCTTCTGCAATTTCTTTTGAGTAAATGTTATTAAGCCAGTAATTTGCAGTAATTGTTCCCGAATTGTGAAGGATAAGTCCACCAAGCGAGAAGTTTACATTTGCATTTTCGTTTACACGCCAGTCGCTCTGTGCAAGATAGCCATCCATTGTCTTGTTTATGTCGAGCATAAGCTTTTTTGTGTCTCGCATAACTTCATGGCGTGCGCGGTAAAGAATGTAGGCTTTTGCAATGTCTACTTCTTTATTTTCAATAAGTACACTTTCTACAATGTCCTGAATTTCTTCAATTGCAGGAATTGAATGTGCACGGTTTCCGGCCATCTGGAGTCTGATTTTTTCTTCAACTGCGTCAGTAAGTGCTGTGGCTCTGTCTGGATCTTTACGGCCTTCTACGGCTTCAATAGCCTTGTCGATGGCAGTTTCGATCTTTTTTCGGTTGTATTTTGCAATTTCGCCGCTGCGTTTTACAACCTGTTTGATTACGCCCTGAGTTTCCTCATCAGAGCTGGATCCCAAAAAACTTCTCCATTCAGGAAAAATTGACTGGTCACTCATTTTGCCCTCCCTTTGCCTTTTTCTTTATCATTTTTACTTCTGTCATAAACTCTTCCAGGTTTTCAAAATGGCGATAAACCGAAGCAAAACGAATGTATGCAACCTTGTCTATGTCATAAAGTTTTTCCAAAACCAATTCGCCCAAAGCCGATGTAGAGATTTCGCGGGCTTCTTTGCCCTGTTTTACAGCCATGTCTTCTATGTCGTTACAAAGCTGCTCAATCATACCTGTAGAAACAGGACGCTTTTCCAGTGCGCGGATAATTCCTTTTTCAAGTTTTTCACGGTCGAATGGCTGTCGACGTCCGTCACGTTTTACAACCATAAAAGGTTTTTCATCAATTCGTTCGTAGCTGGTAAAACGGTAGCCGCATGCAAGGCATTCACGGCGTCGACGGATGCTTTCTCCGTTTACCATTGTTCGAGATTCTAAAACTTTATCGTCTAACTTTCCGCAATAAGGACAGCGCATTACTTTTCTCTTTTTGGGGGAAATTCATAGTGTACTTCCCACCTCTATTTGAATGATATAGCACTAAATATGTTGCGACAATAGAAATTTTGAGAATTTGCGTGAATTTTTTAAAACTATTTTTCTTGACAAAAAAAAATTTTATGCTTGGATAAAAAATTCTGTTATGAACTCTTGACTTATTTTTTATGTTTTGAATTTGTCTTTTTGTGTTTTTTAATTTTGCGTTCAGATGGAATATAATCGCTTTCTTCAAAAGAAAAATATTCGGTTACGCAGTAGATTGTGAAAAGAAAAAGAATAATCAACGGAAGCCAGTTGCCTAATCTTGCATAGACGGTGGTTTCTCTCTGGTAAACAGGAATGTCATAGCTAAGGGCGTATTCTTCAAAAAGAGGAGAATCTGCAAGAACTTTTCCTGTTGGAGAAATTACGCAGGAATATCCTGAATTAGAAGAGCGGAGCATTGTGGTTCTGTATTCAATTGACGCAAAAGAGGCAATTACAAAGTGCTGAATTTCGCTTGATTTTTTTAGCGACCAGGAATCGTCTGTTATGTTTACAAAAAGTTCACTTCCGTATTTAAAAAGTTTTCCCATTACGTCTGGAAAAGCATCGTCAAAGCAGATTGGGGTTGAAATTCTGACGGTTGGAGCCTTTTCTTCCTGCGAAAGCTGAGTTGAGTATGAATTTGAAAGGTCTATGTATTTTGCAGGCGGCAAAAGTCTGTTTTGATTCCATTTTCCAGGAACGTCAAAAAATACATACTGGTCGCCAGGGGTCCATCCTGCAGAAATGCGAAGTTTTTCTTTTAAGAACTTTCTTACGGCTGGAAATTCCCGTCCAGGCAGGGCTTCTGCAAAAGGAACAAGGTGATTTTTTCCGTAATAGCCGCGCATATTGCTTTTGCTATCAAACATTAAGGCGGCGTTATTAACTTCTCCCTTTTGAGGATTTTTAATGAAGCGGCCACCGGCAAGTAATGGAAGGTCGATTTCTTTTATAAAATCTGTTAGAGGTTTTTCTCCCGGGTAAATGCGGTAATGATTGAAACTGTAAGGGTAGGCTTTATGTAAACAGCCTTCGCTCCATACAACAAGGTCTGCCTGCTTTCCGGCAAGCTGGAGTTCCTGCAATTTTTCTAAGGTCAGGCGCTGGGAGCGTAAAATTGAATCGTGATCGGACTTTTCGTGCCACGGGTCTGAGTTTTGCTGAACCATAATGGTTGTAAGGTATTTTTGTGGCACCCGCGGTTTTAAAATTTGCCATGTACCATAAACGATTGCAAGAGAAAAAAGTAAAATGAATACTTTTTCTGAAGGCCTAAAATACATGCGGAGTGAGGCGGCGGGGCGTGCTAAAAAATCTTCCAGGCGCGGATTGGTCTGGCGGGTGGCAGAAGGCACTAAAATCCTCTCTCCTAAAATGGCGTTAAATAGTGCTACTAAAAAAGTAAGCCCGTAAGTGCCTGTGATGGACGCAATTTGTGTGAGAACTGACCATCTGTAAAGAGCGGAAGAAACTGTTCCCCACGGGTAGCCAAGGTATCCTGTCGATTTTACCCATTCATAAAGGGTGTAAAGGGCTGCAAAATATAGGACTTTAAAGTCTCGGGTACCAGAAAAGTTTTGTTCTAGTGAAGAATCTAAAAGCCTGTTTTGTTTTTTAGAAGAATTGTAGGGTAAAAAAAGAATTACGCCAAAAATTCCTCCGATTACTCCGGTTCCAAAGGCAGAAGCACCCAGTGTAAAGGCTGCAAAATCCATAAAGTTTGCAAGCCAGAAGCTTGAAAGAATGTGGGTAACGCAGGTTTGTGTAAAGCCGCACAAAAATGCAAGTTTATAGTTACGGCAGTTTTTGAGCGCATAATAAAACGGAATGAGCGCAATAAGACTTGCCAAAGGAAAGCCTAAATAGAAGATTTCGTTTGGAATTGCAAGAGAAAGTAGTGCTGCAGAAAAAGCAGAATAAAAAACTTGTAAAATCGCACCCATTACTATATTATTATCTACATTAATTCAAAAAAAATTAAGCACTTAATACAAAAAAAAGTAGCTGACAAGGGGAAGAGGGGGTCAGAGTATTGAAACTGGTTAATGATGCCCACGAGTTAGAGTACAAAAAATTACCAGAGGTTGTTGCAAAAGCACCGGGCAGGTTCCATCTGATAGGAGAGCATTCCTGGTTCTTTAAGGACAAAACGCTGTCCATGGCAATAAATCTTCCGGTTTTTGTTGCGGTTTCTAAAAGGGAAGATTCTTCGCTGCATTTCTATTTTCATCAGCTGAACGACAGGAAAAAAAGCAGTGCATCTGGTGTAAAGCTCAAAAAAGAAGATAAATGGGCAAATGCCGTTAAGGCTGTTGTCTATGGCTTTACTTCCGGCGGCTACAGTATAGGCGGTTTTGACCTTACGATTTACAGCCAGATACTTCCGTCTGCCGGGTTTGGAATTACAACGGCTATAAAAGTAGCTACGGCGCTTGCCTTAAAAGAACTTTTTGCTTTCAAATGCGATGATAATGTTCTTCTTCAGGTTCTTGAACGCGCTAATAAACTCTTCTTACAAACTTCAAATCACATTGCCGACAACTTTTCGGCCCTCTTTTCTAAAAAAGACACACTTTTAATCACCGACCATTTTAAGAATACCTGGGACTACGCAAACTTCGACTTCCCTGACAAAAAAATCCTTCTTGTAGATACTAAAGTTCCGCGCTGGACTGTCTGGAACGAAGAGTCGATTTTTGAGCCTCAGTATGCGCTTTTGCTTGGTGATTTGCGCGAGAAAAAAGCGAATGTTTATGGCGGCTGGCAGTATATTTCTGACATTACAGACATTAACGAAGTTCTTGATGTTGTAAGTGAAGACATTCACAGAAAGCTTTATACAATGCTTAAAGAGCATAATGATGTTCTGGAGGCTCGCGAAGGCCTTATTAAATCCGATTTCTTTAGATTTGCACGTGCTGTAAACGACAGTTATGCAACTATGCGCGATTTGTATGATATTTCGTGTCCTGAAATTGACTGGATTTTAAAGCGCGTAAACGAGCTTGAGCCAAATCTTGAACAGGTTCGTAATCCTGTTACCTGCGGTCGTATTACCGGTAAGGGCTTTGGCCGCTGTTTATATGCAATTGTGCGTAACAGTGATGTAGAAACCTTTAAGGCTAAGATTGTTGAGTTTGAAAAGATTTTTGGCTTCCATCCTGATGTTTACGAAGTTGTGCCTTCTGACGGTGCCTGCATTGTCCGCGATTAAGATAAGCGGGATTAATGGAATTTCTGAACTTTCAATGGTGGACGGGGTAGGCCTTTCGGTGTAAAATAGAGTATAAGCTAAAAAAAAATTGGGTGGGAAAATGGCTGAGAATATTTTAAAAGAAGGTATAAAGCTATATAACGGCGGTAATTACTCCGACGCTCTGGCGTTTTTTCTTTCACTTCCGGCAGACGACGCAATTGATAAAATGGAAGTTGCCTATTTTTTAGGACTCTGTTACACAAAACTTCAGAATTATGACGAAGCTCTATTATTTTTAGAGCAGGTGGTTACCTCTGGCGGGCAGTTAGACCGTGTTTTACAGTGCCGATTTCTGCTTGCCGTAATCTATGCGCTTTCTGGACGTAAGCGTCTTGCCGACTTTGAACTTGGAAAACTTCTGGAAACAGGCTATAAACCTGCTTCTGTTTATGCTGCAATTGCTTTTGTTGCATGGGAACAGAATGATACAGAAAAATGCCTTTCTTACTACGAAAAATCTCTTGAAAATGATCCGGAAAATATTACCTCTCTTAACGGGCTTGGTTATGTTTTAGCTTATACAGAAAAGGATTTAACCCGTGCGCTTAGCCTTTGTAAGCAGGCCGTAAAAAGTGCTCCTAAATCTGCTGCCTGTCTTGATTCTCTGGGCTATGTTTATTACAAACTTGGCCTTTATGATGATGCAAAAAATTATCTTACCCAGGCAGAAAAAATTGACGGAGATAATCAGGATATTGCAAAACACTTAAGTGACCTTGTACATGCAGGGCGGAAATACTAATGAAAAAAAGTTTAAATTTAATTTTTAGTCTATTAATCTGTTCTTCTCTTTTTGCACAAAATATTACCTCTGATGCAGGAATGACTGTTCCGGAGGACAGAATCCGAACAAGTAACGAAGGTTTTGCGTCAGAAGAATTCCGCCGTGGAGTTCAGGCTTATTACAAAGGCTCTTTTAATGAAGCCATTGTTCAGTTTGAAAAGGCACTTTCTTTTATGCCTAACGACAGTCTGATTCTGGACTGGCTTGGAAAATCTTACTACAAAACAGGACTTGAAGGTTCGGCACTTTCTTACTGGCAGTCGGCACAGGATAACGGTTATGGCGGAATCCTGCTTGCAAATAAAATAGAAGTTGTTCGTGAACGTCGCGTAACTGGTGATGCAAACGAAAATCTTATGCGGCTTTCTGAGGCAGGAAGTTACCCTGGAGTGTTCAACGGAAATATGATTTATTCAGGGCCAATTTCAATTCTTCCAAATTACGACGGAACTTTCTGGATTGCAGCTTATAACACAAATAATCTGCTTCTTATGAATCAGAATGGAAGTGTAATTGACCGTATTGCGGGGCCTATTAATGGTTTTGACCGCCCTAGTGATATTATCCGCATGAAAGACGGTAATATTCTTGTTAGCGAAAGTGCAGGAAACAGACTTTCGCTTTTGAATCAGAAAGGACATTTTATAAAATACATTGGACAGAAAGGCCGTGATCTTGGCGGTCTTATAGGGCCTCAGTATCTTTCGTTAGATGGACTTTCCCGCATTTATGTAACTGATTTTGGAAACCGACGCGTTGATGTTTTTGATGCAGAAGGAAATCCTCTTTATTTTTTTGGTGGAAAATCTGCATATTTTGAAGGCCTGAAAGGTCCTACAGGAATTTGCGTGCTGGAAGATTCTGTTTTTGTTGCAGATTCAATCAGCGGCTGTATTTATGAATTTGACCGTGCCGGAAACTATATCCGTGAACTTGTAGAAAAAAAGACTTTTAAAAAACCAGAAGCAATTAAACTCTGGAATAATTATCTTGTAGTTTGCGATCAGAATAAGGTAATTGCAGTAGATTCTCAGACTGGTTCTCTTTTTGAATATGTAAAGACAGGTAATGCGCCTTCCCGTGTAACAACCGCTGCTGTAGATGTAAATGAAAATCTTCTTGTAAGTGATTATACGGCAAACGAAGTTTATGTAATGTCTAAACTATCTGAACTTGTTGGCGGACTTTTTGTTCAGATTGAACAGATTGATTCTTCTAAGTTTCCAGAAATTACACTTGAAGTGCGTGTAGAAAACCGTCATCGTCAGCCTGTTGTGGGCCTGATGGAACAGAACTTTTATATTTCAGAAAAGAAGCAGCCTGTTCAGAATATGAAGTTTATAGGTGCAGCTTCTAACAATACAGAAGCCGACATCACCCTTGTAATTGAACGTTCCAGAGAAAGCCTTTTGCATAAAACAGAGATTGAAACTGCAGTGCGGGAACTCGCTGCCAGCATGAACGAAAAAGGTGTACTGCGCGTTGTTTCTGCAGGAAAGATTCCGGTAACAGAATATGTTGGAAGCCCTTTTGGGGTACGGAACTTTAGCCTTGATGCGTTAAAAAATCCTGTTTCTGATACTGTTGCAGTTGATCTTGCCCTGCGCCTTTCCAGCAATGATTTGATTAATGCTGCTAAAAAACGTGCAATTATCTTTATTTCCGGCGGTTCTGACAGTGCGCTTAATTTTGACAGCTATAATCTTTCTCAGCTTACAGCCTATATGTGCAATAACTCGATTATGTTTTCTGTGATTCAGGTTACACAGGGTGCTGTAAATCCTAAGATAAGCTATATAAGCGAAAATACAAACGGGGATATGTACTATGTTTACCGCGAAGAAGGCCTTTCAAATATTGTAAATGAAATTATTCAGAGCCCGCAGGGAATCTATCAGCTTAGCTATATGTCTACGCAGACTTCAAACATGGGAGAAAAATATCTCCCTGCAGAAATTGAAGTTTATCTTTTGAATAGAAGTGGCCGCGACGAAACCGGTTATTTTGCTCCGCTTCTGTAAGTTTTTTCTTTACATGAGTCTCTAGAATTCAGCTTTTCCACCAACAGAAAAACTGATTCCAAGGGTATTTGCAAGATTGCTATAATATTTAAAGTCTATTCCAAGGCCTGTTGACATTGTAAAGTGCCTTAAAAACTTTGCTTCTACAGTGTGTGCATAGGAATAGACCTGTTTTTTTGTGCGTTCTGCCTTAGAGATTTCAAAGTTTATAGTTTCTTTTCTTGTAATTCCAAATTCTGTTTCGCGTGCTTTTTCTGAAACAATTTTAGCAATTTCTACAACTGGCGTTGATTTTCCTTCGTGCTGCCAGATAACTGTTGTTTTTCCGCTGTAATCAAGATTTGTTTCTATGGAGGCATCCAGCGCTGTTTTTATGGTGTTTTTATTGTCTATGTAAAAAAGAACCTGTGTGTACCAGGCGGCAAGATATGTTGTGTTTTCCGGGGCGTCGGCAGGGATTTTTACAATTCCTGTTAGGCTTGTAATCAGTTCGTCCTGATTGTACCATGTAAAAAGCGGATGAAAGCTTTCGCGGCCAAAATTATTTATAGAGTTATTTGTAAGGGTTGTGCGCAGCTGGTAAACGTCGCTTATTTTTACGGCGGAAGTAAGGTCTCTGGTGATGGCAAAGGTTGCGGTAGAAGGCACTAAAATATCTTTTGGCGTATTATAAAGTCTTCGGCTCCAGAAAGCTTCATATTTTGTGGAGTAAGAAAGTTTTTGTGTGACCGTAGTTTTTTTATTTTCTATATGAGTGCCTAAATTGTGCTGGAAAAGGTCGTAAAATGGCACGGTTGCATAAAGATACGAACGGTCTTTCTGGGTGGCAAAAAGTTTTTCTGTATCAGAAAAATATGAGCCTTGAATGTCGCTTACGTTTTTTGTTCCAGATGCTGTTTTTGAAAGAGAGATTTTAAAATTATTAGATTTTAGCTGGAACGGAACTTCAAGAATAAAGCCTTCTGTATCTGAATAAGTGTTTTCTCCGCTTGCAGAAGACTCTGCTTCCAGATTATAGGTGAGTGCAGGTTTTAAGTTTGCAGGTCTTAGTTTTACAAGCGCCTTAGAAAGGTATTTTTCTGATTTTGAAATTGCAAAATCTTCTCCTGTTGAAAATTCAAAGTTTGTGATTTCGCGCCAGCCTTCAAAGTAATTATTTGTATTAAAGGTTTGTGATGCAGCCTTTTTTGTATTTATTTTCTGACTGAATTGTGCGCTTTGTGATATTTCTAAAATCCACGGAGAAAATTTATAGCCAAGGTTTGCATTTTGAGTTTGTGTGGCCCATGAATTTTGTGCTTTTGTATCTGCATTAATTGTTAGCGGTATATTTAAGTCCTTAAAATCAAAGTTGAGGATGTTCTGCTTTTTCAAGTTTTTGTCATCATGATTAAAGCGATAAGTTTCTTCAAAAGTTGCAATTTTTTGAAGTTCGCCGTCAGTTTTGATGGAATGTCCTGCATTCTTAAAAAGATTGTAATCAGTAGCATTAGAAGTGGTTGAAATTGTGGCATCCGCGCTTAATTCAATGCCTGCAATTGTGATTTTACCGTCGGCCGTTGATGTCATTGCACCTTGCTTTTGAGAATCTTCGGTGGCATTTTTTACAGCCCGGCTTCCGCTCTGTGTTGAATCAATTGTAAAAGCGGCATTTTTTATTACAGAAGAAATTTCATCTTTTTTTAATTCCAGCTTAGTGTGATGCTGGGCGGTAAGATTCAGACTTGCATTTGAGTAGTAAAGATTATCAACGTAGAAAGTGCCGCTTTTAATAAGATTTCCATCAGAGATTGTGTCAAAAACGATTTTCATACGTGACGGAATATTTTTTGAATTGATTTCAAGTTTGTAATTGTCTGACGAAAGTTCTGTTCCATTTATGCTTACAGTTTTATCTATAAGATTTATGCAAAGACTGTTCCAGCTGAACGTATCAGAAATATATTCATTAATATTTTGGATAGAAAGCTTGATTCCTGTTTTACCGTCTTTTTCTGCGGAATTTGCTGAGTTATCAAGAATAAGGTAGAAGGCCTCTTCTTTGCCTGTAAGAGTAGTTGCTTCTGCCGATGATTTTTGATAAGCAAAGTCAAAATTAATCTTGCTGTAATTAGAAAAATCTGCGGGTTCAAAATAGCTTAGTGCGGTAATTTGTGATTTATCTGCAGAAATTTTTGAGGTGTCTAAAATCTTCCAGTTAATTTGAGAACTGAAATTTTCATTTTTTACAAGTTCATCAGACGACGGACTTGAAGTTCTGGAACTTGTGGTTTGCAGAATAATCTCTTCGTCTGCCTTTGCATAAATGCTTTGGAGAGTTGGCTTATACTTTCCAAAATAAATTTTACCTTTGTTATCTCCAGCTGCTTTTGCTGTATCTGTCTGCAAAATGATAAGGCGTGCATCGTGATTTGATGACAGTTTTGCGCGGTCTTCATCATAAAGTTTAATTACAACACTTTGTGGAGTTTTTGACGTCAGGTCGATTCCTTTAACTGTTTTTTCATCTGTTCCAGTGAGTTTCCAGGTGGAAATGCCTTCTGAATCTTCGCCGGTAAATTCGCTTTCGGCTTTTACGCCAAGCTGAAGATAAACTTCGTAGCTTTCTGCATTCGCCGGGGAAAAATCCGGGGTAAGATTAATTTCCAGTTCACTTGCGCTGGAAATATTTTCTGAAATTTTTATATCAACTGCTGCCCAGGCTCCGCTTGCAATACCTGTAAAATCCCACGCCAGAGGAATTTTATAGCCTTTAGAATCAGTTTCGCCGCCATGCTTAAGAATTGTTCCATTTTGTGCCTGATAAAGATGTTTTTGAGAGGTTGGATCGGCTTCTAAGTTTAAAACTGGATCTGCTTTTGTTGTATATCCTGCCGTGCTGGAAAGATAATAATACTGCGGGACATAATCCTGCTGTTCACTTACTAAAAGCGCGCCTGCTGCATTTTGTGTTGTTAAAGATGCAGAAAGCTGTTCTGTGATTTTTATATTTTCGCCTTCGTATTTTAAGCCACCAGAAAGGGCTGCAAAACCATTTTTTAAGTTATCCTTAATAGAGTATTTTTCCTGAACGCTAACTGGCCAGGTTGCCGTAACTGCTACATCGCCTGTTAGTTTTTCTGAAAAATTGTAGATAAAACCGGCACCGCCAGAAACAGAGCCGCTTCCAAAATTGCTGCTGTCTTCCTGCCACATAATGTAGATTTTATCTGTGTTTCCTACGCTGCCTGAAAGCTCAACTTTTCCTGAATCAGAAGAATATTTTGCACCCGTATCTAAGATTCCGTTTTTATAAACAAGAACTGTTCCCTCTGCGGCTTTTGTGCCGATTAAAATCTCAGAAACAGGGGAGTAAGAACGTACAAGAATTACAATGTCGCTGCCATTCTTTAAGTTCAGATATACTTCTGGAGTTTCTTTTGCTAACGGAAAGCGATTTTCTGCCAGCTGGAGAGATATATTTGTAGAAGAAAGTGATGAAAGTCGCGCAAATTTATGATTTTCTGAAAAAAAGTCATCTTTTACGCTGGAAAAATTTTCTGTAAGTTCATCAACGCTGTATTCAGAAACTTCTTCTTCGCTGTTTTCATAAATAACAGAAATATCTGCGTCCTGTGTAATTCCAAGATCGTAAAACGAGGCACAAATATATGGCGAAAGTTTTACGGGATGCTGGATGATGAGGGCATTTGTTCCATCTATTGTAGATAAAAGTTTGTCGCCGGAGAGGGCATAGGAAGACATGTCATAGTCTTCAAAAAGATTATTTATATCTGTGGTAAAGTCTGCTGTTGCGTCTTTTATAGCGTTTAAATCTGCATTTGAATTAAACGTCACCAGTACTTCTGGAGTCTTTCCTTCACTGCGGCCAGCATTTGCAGAAGATGAAAGAACAATCATACTCTGGCTTTCTATGATTATATAATCAGAGTTTGAAAGTTTTTTATACTTCTTTTTATTTGCATCGGTGTAAGTTCCGCTGCTGGATTCTACATAAATATCTTTTACAGCAGAAAGTGATGATGCGGCATCTTCTGGAAAAACAAATCTGCTTCCGCGCATAAAATCTTCCGGCTTAATGTTTACATCTGTTACACTGTTCATGCCGTAAAAAGTTGCAGTTTTAGTCTGTGTCATATCGTAACGGAGCATAAAGTCTGCTGCCCATCGATTGTCTAAAAAGTCTTCAAAATGCAGGGAAAGTCCTGGTGCCTGATTGTCACCGCCTTTTAAGCCGTAACCAAAAAAATCTGCAGAATACGAGTTTTTCATAAAAATATTTCTGTTAGAAAGTCGGGCTTCCCGTAAATATCCATTTCCTTTGTAAGTTACGGCGTATGTATTCTTCTTAAACTCGTCTGCAAAACTTGCTTCAAAGAACCAGGTATTGTTTAAGTTTATGATGGCTGTAAGGTCAATTGCCTGCTTAAAAACAGGTACTCCGGGTGAAAATGTAACGGCTTTGGAATCCTGACCTTCATCATCAGTGCCCCCAAAACTCCATAAAAGGTTTCCTTCAAAAAGTCCCTGCCAGTATCCGTTCAAAGAAAAATCTACGTGATTTTTATCGCTTAAGTCCCACGAATATAGAGTGTCGGGATTTTTGTTTACTGCTTCAGACGGAAAAACATCAGGAAGAACTGCTCCAGCTCCGCTTTCTGCAACGCTTGTGTAAGTCTGTGCTGAATTTTTTGAAGGTATAAACGTACCCGCAAGAATTGCAAGCAAAACTGCCCTAAGTGTTCGTGCCTTCTGCACTCTGATTTCGGGATGTTTTTTTTCCAGATTTAATATTGCCTTTTCTACAGCCTGCTTTTTTTTGCTTCCGTCATCAAAAAGAGTCTGCTGCACAGGCTTTTCGTCTTTAGAAACGTTTTCAAAGCCTACGCCCAAAAGCCTTATGCCTTCTCCTTCTGAATATTTTTTTTCAAAAAGTGATTTTACGACGTCAAAAAAAGAATCAAGAGTAAGAATATTAGAATCTGAAGTCTGCTGCACTGTTATTGTTTTAAAATCATTGTAACGGATTTTTACCATTACGGTGCGCGAATAGCTTTCTTCTCTTAAGAGTCTGAAAAATACTTCGTGCGAAAGTTCCATAAGGGCTGTTTCTGCCGCATAAGAATTTGTTAAATCAATTGGAAATGTTCTTTCCGCACTTATAGAATGGCTCTTCCGTTCCCTTTTAAAAACTCCCGCGCCCCCGCAGTACATAATATCCCACAAAAAAGCGGCAGTATTTTTTCCAAACTGAAACTCCAGCGTTTCCAAATCGCGCAAAAGTATATCGGCGGTTGAATAAATTCCACCCTTGTTCAGTGCCTCCAGCGTTTTTGCACCTATGCCCCATACCTTGTTTAAGGGCAGTCGTTTCATAAAGTTCTGTTCGTTTTCCTGTCCTGGTTCAACAAAGTAAAATCCGTCTGGTTTTTTGTAGCCTGAAGCAATTTTTGCAAGATATTTAGTTCGTGCAAGCCCAATGCTAACTGTAAGACCAGTTTCTGCTTTTACGCGCGCTTTTATTTTTTGAGCTGTTTGCCATGGCTCTCCAAAAAGTTTTTCAGTTCCTGTAAGGTCAATAAACGCCTCATCAATTGACATCTGTTCCACGTCTGGAGAGTAGTCTCTAAAAATCTGCATGATTTTATAAGAAATTTCTTCGTAGCGGTCCATTCGCGGATGAACAAAAATACCTTGCGGACACAATTTAAAAGCCTGAAAACCTGGCATTGCAGAATGAACACCAAATTTGCGGGCTTCATACGAGGCTGTAGAAACTACACTTCGTTTTTCGTTTGGATTTCCACCAACAATAACGGGCTTTCCTCTGTATTCAGGATGATCAAGCTGTTCGACAGAAGCAAAAAAAGCGTCTAAATCAACATGTAAAAACCACGCTTTGGCGGAAATCTGTTCTGTCATTCTGCCTCGCTAACCGGGAAAATCCGTTCTTCAAGGATATAATCTTCTTCTGAATTTTCGTCTTCAAAAATTGCAGAGATTTTTACAAAACTCGGGCCGTCAATTGTTCCATAGCTGAAGGTTAACTCAGACGGTGGATTTTGCGGAATCAAAAAATAAGAAGACGTGCCGTTTATCAATTCAAAATCATAATCAGAATATTTTAAAGGCTGAGCACTTGGTGCAAATATCTGAACATCACAAAGTTCTGGCTGTTTTTCAAGTTTGATATTCAAGGTTCGGATTTTATCATCAAAAATGATTTTGTCTGTGTGGGTCAAGTTTATAAATTTGTGCTCAGAAGAAACTAAAAGCGGCTCAGAAGTCTTTGTAACGGTCTTATTTCTAAGCGGAACACTGATAAGGCAAATTTCTGTCTGAGTAAAAATGATGGAGGTTGTATAAACAATTACAAAAAGGGCAATGCTTCTTGAGTTAGGATGAGTTTCGCGGAATTTTGTAACGATGCGAAGATAAAGCAGTGCAATTGGAGTAATAATCATTGCAATAGAAAACTGCCAGGTTTGTGAACTCAATAAATAAGAATGAATCTGCGAACTTTCAAAGCTTCCTAAGAAAGAAAAAGTATAAGGAAAGAGTAGAGCCAGAAGGATTATAAACAGATATAGATGTGAAAAGAATTTTCTAAAAAAGATAGTTGAAAAAGCTGCCGTAAAAATCAAAAGGAACATAGGGAACAGCGAAATATCAAAAAACGAAAAGAACGACTGATTTATAAAGGTTGTAAGCAAAACAAGATAATCTACAGAACGGTCTGTGTAATTATGATTGAACTTGGAAAAAACAAAAAATAAAACAGAAATAAAAATCAGAGAAAAAAACAGCTGAAGCCATACAAGAAGAAAGATTTTTCCAAAAGGTGTTGCTGGGTTAAAAAGAAGGTAAAAAAGTTTTCCTACCTGAAAACCTGCGGAAATTAAAATAAAAGTAACTGGCGCTGCATACCAGATGTAGCGGATTTGCTTCCAGGCTTCAAATTTTATAAAAGAGTTTATATAGCCGAATACAAAAATAAATAACAGAAGTGTAAAAATAATAACAAAAAGAATTGTAAGAATTGATTTTTCTGTAAGAATCTGAAAACTTCCGAACAGATTATACAAAATAAAGTGCTGGTCCCAGTTTGAATCGTTTATGGAACTGCTGATGTCATAAAGGGTAGAAAAGACTGTTTCGTTTTTTAAAGAACCATCAAATTCGATTTTGATTGCAGGGATTTCTCGCATAAAAAAGGTGTCAAGAATTCTGTCTTTATGAAAAGAAAGCGTATAAAGCTGGCTCAAAAAAATGAATCTGTTTGTTACAGGAAGGTGATTTTTTAAGAAGGCATTCAGACACCCTTTTACCAGTTGACCGGGTGCAATCATTCTGTTACTTGAAGATGTGATTTTGCTTTTTTCGCAGTTAAGGTTTATAAAAAGCGCTGTAAATTCGTCTTCAAAGTAATAATCATCCAGATAAATCTGGGTTCCGTAAATCATTCCTTGTTTTGTAAATTTTGGAGCCTCGCCGTATGCAAAAAGAATTGTAGAATTAAAATCATTTTCTGTATTTTTAAGGTAATCAAGGAATCTTTTTAATATTTCTTTTTTTGCAAAGGCGCTTTCCATTTCAAAAATGAAGAGAACGTTATTTTTATCATTATTTGAGGAATTTTTACCGATATTTTCTATATAAATATTGTAGGGAAAGTCGTTTTGGTTTGACTTTATAAGGATTTGTTCCCGCGGATTAAAATTGTTATTTGAAAGATAATCAAAAAGAGTGTGGCATAAATTTATTCCTTTTGGCAATTTTTCTACAGTTTTCTGACTTTCCTGCGCAGAAAGTTTGATGCTGCAAGATAGAGAAAGCGCCATTAATAAGGAACAGACAATTTTTTTGATTTTCATGCAAATTCAGTTTAAGAATTTTATGTTTACAATGCAAGTCCAATAGGGTATAATTCTTATAAGTTAAAAAGTTTCATATTTCGGGTGGATTATGGCGTCAGACAAAAAATTTATACTTGAATTACCTCTGAAAGTGATTCTGACAGAAGACGGAGCTTCAAATTTTATCAGTCATAACAAAAAACTTCTTCGTTTTAAACTGGCAGATAATATTGAAGAATACGGTATTTCGCTAAATAAGTTTTCTCCTCAATCGATTCAGAGTATGATTTTAGTTGACTACATTTCTAAAATAGAAATTTCAATGTCTGAGTTTGTTTCTTCACGCCAGGAAGTAATGGATCTTTCAAAAGTAATTGTTTTTTCCATCCTTTATAAACAGTTTGACCGCGAAGTTTATTCAGCACTTATTCAGTGCGATTGTGTACGCAAACATAACCGTGCAAATCCTACACATCTTATTGATGAACGCACAGAAATGAGCGAACGCCAGCTGCGCGCAATCCTTTCTAATAAAGAAAATATTATTCAGACAACCCGCCGCCAGATTCTGGAACCAGTATGGAAGTCTGTAATGGGAAACGCAGAATTTTCTTCGGAAGAAAAGAATATTTATCTTTTGATGAGCGAAAAGTTTATGAACCGTCTTGGTCTTATGAACTGGTACATCATTACTTTGTTTGCAAAAAACGAAGGCGTAAACGAAATGTTCATTGCAATCCGAAACATTTTGAGCCAGTACATGGAAAAATCAAAGGTTGCAGAATATATTTCGGTAATGGTAATGGAGCTTGCGCTCAACAACGAAAACACTAACATCCGTAAAGAAGCAAAAAATATGTATCACGGAATCAAAGAGATTGATGCTTTGATTTATGACCCTGAAATTCGTGCAAAAATTGTTCAGGAACTTCAGCGTAAGCACGAACTTGTATTCCTTAGCTGGAAGCTTGGAGGTGGTTCAACTTCTATCGGTAAGCAGGGAAGACTTTCTATTACCCTTTACAACAAAGATGATGAATTCCAGGAAGTAAAAGAGAATATTGAGACTGCAAAATCATCTAATACAGAAAAACGAACCCTTATCGACTTCTACCGCGATTTGCCGGAAGGTCAGGAAGGAACAGATTTGGGCTTGTACTATCTTTCTTATTTGGATGATGCCTGCAAAAAGGTAAATGTAAAGTTCGAATCTCTGGTAAATCAGTTCTCTGCAAGTGAGCTTACCGTCATCAACTTGAACTTTAATTTCTAGAATGGACTATCACATACAAAGGTTTAATAATACTTTCTCATTCTTTCGCGTTTTAGCGCTCCCGGTTTGTATTTTTCTTTCTCTTTTTATGCTTTCATGCGCACAAAATTCTGCAGATATTAAACAGTCAGAAATTACTGTAGTTTTTGAATATTCTGATGAAGAAACTCTTCCTTCTGCACGTCTTTGTGCCTTTGTTGAATCAGAATCGGACAGCAGACGAAGCGGCTTAATTCAGGTTTCTACCCAAAAAGATGGCTTTATCTGGAATTCTGACTCTCTTGTACGCATAAAAAACGGCGACCGCTTCTGGACGGGCTATACAAATTTTGTAATGCAGAAAAACGAACCTTTTCCGCTTGATTTCTATAGAATTTTACTTCAGAATGCCGACGAACAGGAAGCAGATGAAGTTCTGCAAGTAGAGTACAATACAAGTTTTTATAAATTGAATGCGGCTCAGGCAGAAAAACAGATGCTGGAAACCGGGGCTGCAAAAAAATTAGCAGTCTACGATGAAAACAATGTTCTTTTGTACTACGGAGATTTTAAGGAGACTCTATCTTCTTCACGAAAAATATGGAATGTTTATCCAAAAGCAAATTATTATAACGTTATCTGGCAGACACTGGACGCAAGTGTGATATGTATTTTACCAAAACAACTTGTAGTTCCTGACGAAAACAATTAATTTATAGGAAATATTATGGAAAAAATAGAAAACGAAAGCGCTATTGAAGGTCTTAAACGTGAGATTAAGACTTATGTACTAAGAATTGGGCGTATGACAGCAGCTCAGGAAAAGGCTTATGCAGAACTTTCTCCACGCTGGTGCATTCCTTTTGAAAAAAAACAGCTTAATTTTGTTGATATTTTTGGAAACACAAATCCTGTAATTGTTGAAATTGGTTTTGGAATGGGTGATGCAACTGCCGACCTTGCAGAGGCAAATCCAGACATCAATTATCTTGGAATTGAAGTTCATCGTCCTGGAGTTGGAAAACTCTTGAACGAAATCCAGAAGCGTGATTTGAAAAATCTTTTTATTATTGAATATGATGCTGTAGAAGTTCTTCGCGAAATGATTGGCGATAACTCTATTAACGGCTTTCATATCTTCTTTCCTGATCCTTGGCCAAAGAAAAAACATCATAAACGCAGAATGGTTCAGCGCCCGCGCACAAATCTTTTTGCACAAAAACTTTCTAAGGGCGGTTACCTTTATTTTGTAACCGACTGGCTTGAATATGCCGAATTTGCTCTGGAAGAATTGAACGAAACAAAATCGCTTAAAAATAAGTATGATGGTTTTGCAACTCCTCAAAAATGGCGCAAGCAGACAAAGTTTGAGCGCAAGGGAATTGCTGCAGACCGCCCGATTACTGAACTTTTCTTTGAGAAAATCTAAATGGACTTATTTGAAAGCGCTCGCATTACCGAACTTGAAGGACTCATAAAAAAATATCAGGCCTCTTATTATAACGGAGAGGCAGAAATTTCTGATGCTGAATTTGATAAGCTTTGGGATGAACTTAAGGCTCTTGACCCTGATAATGCCGTTTTGCAAAAGGTTGGGGCAGACAGTGGTAATTTTGCAAAAATTCACCACGTTATGCCAATGGGCAGCCAGGAAAAAGCTGCAGACCCGGAGCAGTTTCTTGCATGGGCTAAAAAGCATGTTTACGATGAATATCTTGTTGAATACAAACTTGACGGGGCGTCGCTGGAACTTCAGTATGAAGACGGAAAGCTTTTGAGGGCAGTTACGCGTGGCGACGGCACCATTGGGGATGATATTACTGCAAACGCGCGCAAAATGGGCGGCGTAAAGTCAGAACTTTTTCTTGATGGCGAAAAAATTGCTTTTACAGGCGGAATCCGTGGCGAAGTAATCATGACCCACGCCGTACATAAAAATCATTTTTCTGATAAGGCAAACTGCCGCAATGCTGCAAACGGCCTTATGAAGCGTAAAGACGGCGAGGGCAGCGAATATCTTAATCTTATTGTTTACGATGCCCTGGAAACTACAGGCAAGAACTTTTTTAAGGACGAAGAAGAAAAAATCAGCTTTCTTAAAAAATGCGGTTTTGAAACTGTTCGCTTAGAAATTTGTAAAACGCCTGATGAAGTGATTAAATACCGCGAAAAAATTATGGAAGAGAGAAAGACTTCTATTCCATATGATATTGATGGTCTTGTTGTAAAAGAGCGTTCTATTAATCTTGACGACGCCTTCCGCAATCGGCCTGACCGACAGATTGCCTTTAAGTTCAGCCTTGAAGAAGCAGTTTCTATTTTGCGCGAAGTTGAATGGAGTAAAAACGGCGGAACTTATACCCCTGTTGCAATTTTTGATGAAGTTGAACTCAACGGAACTAAGGTTCAGCGTGCAAGCCTTGCAAACCCGGATACTATGCGCCAGCTTGGTGTAAAAATTGGAAGTCATGTGGTTGTTGTAAAACGCGGTGAAATTATTCCAAAAATCATGTCTGTTGTGCCTTCAACAAATCCTGCTGGTGAATCTGATGTTGTATTCCCGTGTACCTGCGAGGTTTGCGGAACAAAACTTTTAGACGAAGGCAGCCGACTTTTCTGTCCGAATAAAGATTGTAAAAAACGCGTGCTTCATCAGCTTTTAAAATGGCAGAATGTTGTTGATATCCGTGACCTTGGCGAAACTCTTATTACTTCGCTTTTTAATGACGGCGTTCTGACTTCAATTACTGACATTTATAAACTGGCTGCCGAACAGCTGGTTCCGTATTTTTTGAATGAAGAAAGCATTGAAGCAGAAAAAAAATCTCTGGGAGCAGAAAAAGTTTATGTTTCCATCCAAAATCACCGCAAAATGAAGCTTGCAACTTTCCTTGCAGGTTTTGATATTGAAGGCTTTGGCGAAACTCTTGCAGAAAAACTTGCCGCAAGCGGGTTTGAAACTCTGGAAAAAATGCTTAATGCAACCACTGATCAGATTGCTGCAGTTTACGGTTTTGCAGAAATTACAGCCCGAACAATTACAGAAGGCCTTGAAGAAAATCGCGAAGAAATGCTTTCTCTTGTAAATAACGGCATTATCACTATAGAAGAAGCTGGTGGCGGAAAACTTGCAGGAAAATCTTTCTGTTTTACAGGCGAACTTTCTATGAAGCGTGCCGATGCAGAAAAATATGTAAAAGATAACGGCGGTTCAATAAAATCTTCTGTTACAAAAGATTTAAGCTATCTTGTTACAAATGATACAACAAGCGGCTCAAGCAAAAATGTAAAGGCTGCAAAACTTGGAATACCTGTTATTGATGAGAAGCAGTTTAAGGAACTGTTAGGTCTCTGATTATAACGGTGCCAGAGAAAGCAGTCCGTCTTTGTCTACCCGCACAGAATAATAAACTCCTGTTCTGCAGTAAGAAAGATCCATTGTGATTTTTTTTACTGTGTAAAAGCGGGGAATGTTATAGCGGCCGTTTGCAAAACTTGAAATATCATAAAGTGCGTGGCGCTGACGTTTGGTGAAGGCATATCCAAAAAGCAGGCATTGACCGTTTTCATCATAGTATTGATTCAGTTT
Source organism: Treponema sp. (assembly GCA_024696155.1). Classification (GTDB taxonomy): domain Bacteria; phylum Spirochaetota; class Spirochaetia; order Treponematales; family Treponemataceae; genus Treponema_D. The sequence continues at coordinate 22,887 of JAILHD010000027.1, forward strand.
TGTGCCTTTTTTTATTTTTTGACCTTCAAAAATTTTATCTTTAGAAACAATTTCAGAGGGAAAGTAAAAGAATTTTTTATTCAGACTGACTTTGTTAAAATTTACGTTAAGATAGTTTCCGGCCCACGAACGTTCAATTACCGCCATTTCGTTTCCGTTAGAGTCAATCAGCGAAAAAGTTGCGCTAACGGTATTGTCACCTTCATTCTGGCTGTTTCCAAAAATGATGATTCGTAAAATCTCTTTGCCTGTGGAATCAGGAATTGTTTTTGAAGCAATATAAACTTTGGAAAGCGTAAAACCGCAGTAAATTATATAAAATAGAATTATTATGGGAATATAATGTGCGGCTTTTTCTTTTATATAAGCTTTATCAATAACCAAAAGCAAAAATCCTTAATTTTTATTCTGCCTCAAAAGTAAAGTCATTTAAGAAGAATTCCGGAACAATTGCGCTGCCGTTCAAACGCATCTCCCAGTGAAGATGCGGACCTGTTGCAAGACCTGTTGCTCCAGATTTTCCAATAAGCTGTCCCTGACGAACCATATCGCCTTCTTTTACTCCAAGTTCGCTCAAATGGTAGTAAACACTGTAAAGGCCTGGAAGGTGTTCTACTACAATGCTCCAGCCAGTTGTAATTCTGTTTTCTGCAAGAACAACTTTTCCTTCTGCGCAGGCTTTTACATCGCTGCCTGTTGGAATACCGTAATCGTTTCCAAAGTGAAGGCTGGTTGCCTTTTTTCCGTTTGAATAGATGTAAGTTCTGCGGTCTCCGCAATGAGCTGTGTAACGTGTAGAGTCTGTAGGAGATGTGAAGGCCTTAAGCTGATAAACGTCCTGATAGAATGTAGAAAAGAATATATTATTCAATTTTTCAATCTGAGCCATTCGTTCAGAACTTGTATCTGTCCGGATATTTGTGTTTTCCTGATTCAAAGGAATTTCTTCTTTTTCAAAAGGGTAAGGCTTAAATACTGTTGGTAAAATAAATTCTTTAGGCTCTTCACCATTAAAACTAAAAATTACCTTTACCTGATAAGGCTGTTCGCTTTCATTCCATAAAGAAACTGGAACGCCGCTAAGCATTTCCCAGGAATTTCTGTTTTTTTTAGGATTTATCTGATAGAAAGGTGAGGTTTCGCTTTTTTTACCGTCGTTCAAAAGCTGGAGTTCTGCCTTTAAACCGTTCGGCTGTTTTTTTATATTTTTTGCAGGAAGTACGTTCATTCTTACAAATACCGCATGCCCCGGCGAGACTTCATTATTATATTTTACATTGATTGAATAATTTTCAGACTGGAAACTGGCAGTTTCAGCAAAAAGTGGAAAACTTACACAAAGTAGAGCCGCAATAATTAGTTTTTTTAGTTTCATTTAATTTATTCCTCCTAATCTGAAAGTTGAAGTTCTTTTATAACCATCTGATTTGTTACAGTTCCGTTAAAATAATTTCTTGTTAATGAATAAAGTATATCATAAGATTGCCCTATAGTGATATCTTTTTTTATTCTTTCTCCCTGGCCCCAGAACATTGCAGGAAATTTATATTTTCCAAAATCAAAAGTTAATTTAAGGTGGAGAGGGTCTTTTTTACCTACAAGCATAACGTCACAGAGTTTAGCTTTTTTAGTCATAAACAAAAGTTCCTGATTTTCGTTACCGTACGGCTCAAAAATATCTACAAGTTTAAAAATCTCTGGCGAAAGGTAGCTTGAAGGAATTTCTGCGTCAATTTCATATTCAGGTTCATCATTTGTAAGCTGAATTGTTTTAGAAGCGTTTTTAAGATGATTTAAAAACTGCGGTAGTTTTTCTTTTTCAAAGCTAAAACCTGCTGCGTAGTTATGACCGCCGTGATTTAAGAAAAATCCGTTCATCTGGTCAAGGAATTCAGTTGCAATAAAGCCGCGTTTACTTCTTACAGAGCCTATGCAGATGTTGTCATTAAAGGTAATTGCAAAAGAAGGAACGCCAAAGTCGCTCATCAGTTTTGCCGCAAAAAGTCCTGTAAGCCCACTTTGAATGTCTTCGCTTACAACTACACAAAAATTATTGTTGTGCTCCGCTATGCTTTTTTTAGCTTCATCCTGAACTTTGAAGGAAGCCGTCTGAACAAGTACTTTGCGCTCTTCGTTCATCTGAATAATTCTATCAGCAAGGCTTTCGCGTTCTTTTGGATTCTGACTTAAAAGAAGATTGATTGCTACATCCGGTTTACCAAGGCGTCCTGCTGCGTTAATTGCAGGAATGATGTTCCATGAAAGGTCTGTAGAAGTTGTAACGTCTGGGATAATGCGTGATTTTGAAAAAAGTTCTACAAGACCTTCGCGGGTTTTATTTTTTTTGATTGAAGCAAGACAGTTATTTACAAAAATGCGGTTTTCGTTCTTCATCGGCATGATGTCCGCAAGGGCTGCAAGTCCAACAAGCTGTAAGTCCCGCGTTTCAGCCTTTGTAAATTCCGGATGCTTCTGACTGATTAATTTTTTACAGTAAGTAACGTAAAGATTGTAAATGCTTTCTAAAATGCCAGTCTGATCTGGAATATATTTTGCAATAGAAGAAAGTTTTGAAATTTCTGCAGAAGTTTTATTTCTAATCTGTGGAATAACGGCAGAAACTTCATTTCTAAGGTCGTTGATCATAAAATCAATGCCGCTGCCAAACAAATCTCTTAGCTGTGCCTTTACGGTGGCAGAATCCCAGGCATACAAAAGCTGTCCCTGAAGGAATGAAATCAGTTTTGTATTGTAAATAGATGTAACGCCTGGAATAAGTTTTTCGTGAAGTTCGCGGTGTTTTACAAGATTTTTGATTTTAAGACAGTCTACAAGGTAAGCACCTTCTGAATCCTGATTGATTTCTATGATTGTTATTTCTGAATTATAAAAATCTGTATGGGCAAAACGAAGTGCGCTTACAAGTTTATAGGCAACTGCGGCTCCGGAAATGTCTTTAAATGGATACACAGAATCGCAAAGTTTTGGATTTACAATTACGCTTGCTTCCGGTAGTTCTTCCTGCGGATTATGATGGTCTGTAATAATTACATCAATTCCAAGTTCGTTTGCATGGCGTACTTCTTCAAAGCAGGAAATACCGCAGTCTACTGTAATAATAAGGCTTCCATTCTGATTGTAAAAATTATCAACAGCTTCTATGGAAAGACCGTAAGCTTCTTCATCCAAAGGAACACGCCAGGTAACATCAATGTTTCTGTCTTTTAAATAATCATAAAGAATGGCTGTGCTGGTAACGCCGTCTGCATCGCTGTCACCAAAAATCAGGACTTTTTCGCCTTCTTCTTCTGCCTGCAAAATGCGTTCAACAGCATCTTCCATATTCGGAAGTAAAAAAGGTTCATGCTGAAAGCGAAGGTCTTTTTCCAGATAGTAAAGAATATCTTTTCCTTCTGTGATTCCGCGGCGTACTAAAATTGAAGCCAGAATCTGGTCAATATTATAATTATTGCAAAGCGGCTCAATCTGCTGCTTTGTAACGCTTTTTTTTGTCCATTCAGTCATGATTTATAAAATTCCCACACCAATTTCTATTGTATTTAGTTTTGAACCGACCGCATTTTCTATTAAGAAAAACACAAGCTCTTTAAGCTGGTTGTAATCCTGCCTGTCTATTTTAAGTTTTCTGGCTTCTGACGGCTCTAAAACTGAAAGTCCAATTAAATACTGTAAGGCAGAAATGTCTAAAGAAAACAGAAGATTATGATTCTGATTTTCATTAGAAAAGCAGTCTGCACAGATAAAATTATTTTCTACAATATTATAATAGGTTTTGCAGTCAGGTGTAAGTAGGGGCTCTAAAAAAGATTTGCCGCAAATACCGCAGTCGTGCACCTGTGGCTGAATGCCTAAAAGAGCAAGATAGCGCCATAAAAATCTGATTAAACCAACGTGCCCCTGATTTTCGTTTGCAAGTTCAAGACCGTCTAAAAATCCATTAATCAAATGCCAGCAGTGTTCCGGGCTTCCTGCACAGCGGGTTTTAATTGCAAGTTCGCAGGCAAGACTTGCCGCGTAGTTTTTAAAAAGATTTTCTCCAAACGAGACGTGATAGTTTTTTACATCAAAGTCGCTTATTTTAATCTGATTTTTTTCTGGTGTGTCGTATAAAAAAATTGTGCCGCTGTGCCATTGGCTAACAAGAGAACGCAGCCTGCTTTTAGGGCCGCCGTAAAGGGTTGCGTAAATTATTCCTTTTGATTTTGTTAGCAATGTTACAGACTGATTGTTTTCGCCAAGTGGTTTAAGAGAAATTACAGTTGCAGAGTCTGAATAGGAACGGTTCACGATTTTTATTTTATTGCTTTTTTTTAAGAAAATCACTATAATAATAATTCATTTTGGGGGTAAGTAATGGTATTTCCATTGGAAAAGTTGGTTGAGTTCAAAGACAATATTTATGAAATTACAGTGGCTGCTAGCCGACGTGCTTATCAGATGGCTCGTGTAAACGACCCTGAAATTGAAGCTAATCAGGATAAAGATGTTTGTGCTGCTGCAAAACAGCTCTTCAATAAGAAAGTAACTTATCGTATTGAGCACAAGGACTAATTTGAATGTCTAACAGCCCGATTCCTGTAGTGGTGATTTTTGCACCTACAGCTTCTGGAAAGACTGCCTTAACCCGTGAATTGTTCTGCGGAAAGGGCAGTCATTTTATTTTAAATGCTGAAATTATAAGCGCAGATTCTCAGGCAGTTTACAAGGGAATGGATATTGGAACTGCCAAGCCCGAACCTGACTTTTGCCGCGAGGTTCCACATCATCTTATAGATTTAGTTACCCCTGATGTTCAGTTTAGCGTTGCAGATTTTGTTGAACAGGCAGACAAGACCTGCCAGGATATTTATTCACGCGGAAAGCTTCCTGTAGTTTGCGGGGGAACAGGTTTTTACATAAGAAACTTTTTATTCGGGCTTCCTAAAACCCCAAAATCTGATGAAAAAATTCGTAACCGCTTAAAAGAACGTATTGCTGCAGAAGGAAACGAAGCCTTATATGCGGAGTTAAAGATTGTTGACCCGCAATGTGCCGCAAAAATCCATGTGAATGACGCTTACAGAATCTGCCGTGCACTGGAAGTTTTTTACACAACAGGGAAAAAGCTTTCTGACTGCGCTTTGGAAAATAAACTTCGCGGTCAGTACAAGTTTTTGTTTCTGGTGCTGGAGCCTCCGCGCGATGTACTTTTTGAGCGTATTCGTGAGCGTGTAGATTTGATGTTTAAGTCGGGCCTTGAAGCTGAGGTAGAGGGCCTTATAAAAGCCGGATATACAAAAGAAAGTCCTGGAATGAAGGCAATCGGCTATTCAGAGTTTTTTGAAGAAGGCTGGACTAAAGATAAAATCTGCGAAGCAATCAAGCATAATTCATGCAAATATGCAAAAAAACAATATACGTACATTCGGGATATTCCAGAAAGTATTGTAATCAGCTATAATAATGAAGATAAGGATTTACAGAATATAGCAGGTTTAATCGGGAAATTTGCGAAGGACGCAGGTTTTTCTATTGACCTAAAAGCATGATTCTGTAATAATAAGAACACTTTATAAAGTAGGAGTGCCACCTCATGCCTTGTGGAAAGAAAAGAAAGCGCCAGAAGATGGCGACACATAAGCGAAAGAAGATGCTTAGACGTAATCGACATAAGAGTTCATAATCTGAGCTGTTAGTCGAGACTTGTGTCAGATGGACCGCATTAGTTTTATACTAGGCGGTCTTTTTTTTCAGAATTTTATTTTTAGGATGCTGCTTCCATATATTAAATCACCTGCAGACATTAAAGATTTTTCTCCCAAACAGGTAAGACTTCTTGCAAAAGAATGCCGCAAGACGATTATTGAAGTCGTTGGTAAAAACGGCGGTCATCTTGCAAGTAATCTGGGAGTTGTTGAACTTACAATTGCACTTCATAGAGTTTTTAACAGTCCGCGTGATGCAATTATCTGGGATGTAAGTCATCAGTGTTATACTCATAAGCTTTTGACTGGACGCTACGATTCTTTTAAAACCCTTAGAACTCGTAACGGAATTTCTGGTTTTACAAATACAGAAGAAAGCGAACACGACTTTTTTATTAACGGTCATTCTTCTACTTCTATTTCCAGTGCACTTGGCCTTTTGACAGCCCGTAAACTTAGCGGCGATGATGGTAAAGTTATTGCCGTAATTGGTGACGGCGCTTTGACTGGTGGTATGGCATTTGAAGGCCTTAGTCACGCTGGTCAGCTTTGTAATAATCTGATTGTAGTTTTAAATGATAATCAGATGTCTATTGATCATAATACGGGAGCCTTATCCAGATATCTTTCCCGCATGACGGCTTCTACCCGCTATCAGACTTTCCGAAATACTATAGATAAAATTGTTAATCATATTCCATATTTTAACCGCTTTCTGGAAACTATGATTTTCCGATTTAAGCGTGCCATTAAGGGCTTGTTTTTTACAAATAACCTTTTTGTTGATTTAGGTTTTGAGTATACCGGCCCGATTGACGGTCATAATGAAAAGGAACTTGAAAACGTATTCCGCCGTGTAAGTAAGCTTCATCGTCCTGTGGTGGTTCATGTAATCACAAAAAAAGGAAAAGGCTATAGTCCTGCAGAAAATCAGCCGGATGTTTTCCACGGAATCGGACCGTTCCAGACAAGTGACGGTGCTGTAGAACGCTTTGATACTACAAGTTTTACAGAAGCTTTTGGAAACATTGTTGTAAAGGCTGCAGAAAATAATAAAAAAATTGCGGCAATTACTGCGGCAATGGCAAAAGGTACAGGCCTTACAGCATTTTCTCACCGTTTTCCAGAAAGATTTTTTGATGTGGGGATTGCAGAAGAGCACGCTGTTACTTTTGCGGGGGGACTTGCGGCTGGTGGAATGATTTCTGTTGTTTGTATTTATTCTACCTTTATACAGCGGGCCGTGGATCAGATTATCCACGATGTTTCTCTTCAGAATTCTCATGTAATTTTTATGCTGGACAGGGCAGGGGCTGTTCCTAATGATGGTGTAACTCATCAGGGAATTTTTGATATTGCTTTGTTCCGTCCTGTGCCTAATGTTCAGATTATGTCGCCATGCAGTGAAAAAGATTTGCAGCTTTGTTTTGATTACGCTGTTAATAATTCTGGGGCATACATTATCCGCTATCCAAAACTTTCGTGTCCTACAGAAATTGCTCCATTTTCTTCTCCCGTTGTATGCGGAAAGGGTGTTTTTGTTCCATGCACAGAGTTTGTTGTAGAAAATATTTCAGAAAAAGAACTGCTTTCTCGTAAAAAGAAGGTTCTGGTTGTTACAACTGGCGGAATGTATTCAGAAGTTCAAAAGGCTGTTCGTTCTGTAATTCTTACTGGCGGATATGCAGATATTCTTGTGCTTAGATTTATTAAGCCTTTTGATGAACAAAGTTTTTCAGAACTTGCAAAAGATTATTCTGGCGTTGTTTTTGTGGAAGACGGCGTAAAAATTGGCGGAATAAGCGAGCATTTAGCTGGTGTTCTTACTGCGCAGAAATATACAAAGGTAAAAATCCTGGCTTTTGAAGATAAATATTACAGCCATGGCTCTCGTGCAGACGTACTTGAAATGGCGGGACTTAGCGTAAAAGATATAGAAACAGCCGTAAAATCATTTTTTTAATTTTTTCAATATATAAACTTTATTTATATTTATATTTCTTTTATAATATATTTTATGGTTGGAATCGACAGGCTTTTACATATCTATGATTTTATCCGTCCTATTCTGGACATAGGGCTTCTGACTTTTTTACTCTATAAAGTTTACGACTTCATTGCAAAAACAAATTCCATTCAGATTCTTAAGGCGGCTATTATTGTTGCCGTTTCTTTTGGTGTTGCAATCCTTTTAGACTTAAAAACAATTCTCTGGCTTTTAAATATAATTGCGCCAGTTCTTATTATTGCATTTGCCGTAATCTTCCAGCCTGAAATCCGAAAACTCTTTTTAAAAATGGGACAGTCAAGCTGGTTTTCATTCGGTAACCGTTCAAAACATACTTACGTAGAGGCTGTTCTTATTGCAGCTGAAATGCTTTCTAAACAGAAACGTGGAATGCTTGCGGTTTTTGTTCGTCACACAAAGCTTGATAACATTATGCAGACAGGAACAAAACTAAATGCAGATCTTTCTTCCAGTTTATTAATGACCATTTTTGGAAAAGATACTTCGCTTCATGATGGAGCCTGCTTTATTCAGTCAGGAAAACTTCTTGCTGCCGGATGCTTTCTTCCAACCAGTGAAAACTACACAATCAAAAAAACATTCGGTACAAGACATCGTGCGGCGCTTGGACTTTCAGAAGTTTCTGATGCCGTAATTCTTGTTGTTTCCGAAGAAACTGGTGCACTTAGCCTTGCTTACGATTCAAAATTGAACTATGACCTTTCTACCAGCGAAATCCGTAAGATTCTGGAAAATCTTTTGGATATCACCCCTGAAGAAAAAAATCTGGAGGACACCGTAGATGAGCATCAGACAATTGATTGAAAAGATTTTGAATAAGTGGCCTGCAAAAATTATCTGTTTTTTGCTGGCTATTTTTCTTTATGTTTTTCACCAGGTTTCGCTTGTAGAAAAAAAATCTTTTGTAGTTCCGCTTAATGTTATAGAAAACGGAATGGTTTCTCATGTTTCACAGATTCCTTCTACTGTTTCTGTTGTGGTAAAAGCTAATTCTAATGCCGTAAACACAATCACACCTTCTGATATTACTGCAACCTTAGACCTTGATGACATAACTGATGTTGGAAAATACGAGCTTCCTGTTAATATTAAGATTTCTGACAGACTGATGGAATTTGATCCGCTGGAAATCCGTGTTTCGCCAGAGCATATTTCAACAAAAATTGAAATTAAAAAGGCTCGTTTTGTAAAAATTAAACCGACACTTGTTGGTGAGGTAGCCCATGGATACGAAGTTTCTGGGGTAGATGTAATTCCATCTTACGCAGAAGTAATCGGTTCTGAATCTATGGTAGATAAACTTGAAGAAATTGAAACAACAAAGGTTCTTGTTTCTAATGCAACCCGCGATTTTTCTACAGAAGCAGAATACATGCCTGTTAATAAACTTCTTGATGTTGTAGAGCCAGGCCCTTATAAAGTGACTGTAAGTGTTCGCCCAAGTGAACTTGAAAAAGTTTTTGATGAAGTTGCAGTTTTACCTGTTCACCTTAATAAAAAGCTTACTCTTATAAAAGAAATTCCTCCTGTAAGTATAAAACTTAAAGGCTCTATGCTGAATCTTGAAAAATATTCACCTGCAATCAATGTTGTAACGGCAGATTTAAGTAAAATTACAGAGCCTGGGGTTTATGAAATTCAACTTGAATACAATATTCCAACAAATTTCACAGTCTTAGAAACTTCAAATGAGGTTGTTAGTGTTCAGGTTGATTTTATTCCAGAAAATTCTGAAAAGACTGAAGAAGTTAAAGAAACTCCTGTAAAACCGGGTGAATCTTTAAAAGCTGTTGATTTTTCCGGCGGTGCAGTGTGATTTTTGGTATTGGAACAGACATAGCAGATGTGCGCCGTTTTGAAAAATGGGTAAAAAATCCTTCTATGTTTATGCGTTTTTTTAATCCTGCAGAAATTATGGAAGGCGGAACAGAAAATGCCCGATGCCAGCATTATGCGGTTCGTTTTGCGGCAAAAGAAGCATTTTCAAAGGCAATTGGAACAGGAATCAGTGGTTTTGAGCTTAAAGATATATTTATTACCAATGAACCAAGCGGAAAACCTGTTTTGAATGTTCAGGGAAATGCAAAAAAACTTTTGGAAGAAAAGGCTGGCTTGGGGTATAATATCCATGTGTCGTTAAGTCACGAAAAAGACTATGCGCTGGCTTTTGTTATTATAGAAAATTAATCAGAGGAAACAAAGAATTATGGCTGTAATAAAAGAAGCAAAAAAACTTTCGCTTTCTTATTTTTCTAAAGAAAAGATTATTTGTCCTGTCTGTAAAAAAACATTTTCGCGAGAGATTATGCGAAGCGGTAACGGACGAATGATTGCAGGAAAGCTTACAGATGAACTTCACAGAAACTTTGAACCTTCTGCAAGATATGGTCGTGTTTTTCCTATGATTTACGAAATTGGTGCGTGTCCGAATTGCTATTCGGCAATGTATTGGAACGATTTTAAAGAAAAAATCCCTCGCGAAGAACTGGAAAATCTGTATTCAAAATCAAAAGAACGAAAAGAAAAAGCAGAAACAATTTTCCCTTATTTTAATCTTAAGCATGAGCGTACTCTTTATGATGGTGCAGCCATGTATTATCTTGCGCTTTTGACTTATGACAATCTTGGCAGTTATATTACTCCAACGCTTAAAAAAGGAATCATTTCTCTGCGTCTTGCCTGGCTAACCCATGATATGGATGTGCTTTGTTCAGATCATAATTTTGATTTGGTTTCCAAGATTTTTTACAGTAAGGCTTTGTTCTTCTATCAGCAGTCTTTGTATTGCGAGACAGATAAAAGCGAGGCAAGTTCTTCTCTTGCAAATATGGGACCAGATATCGACAAAAACTATGGCTGGGATGGCGTTGTATATCTTTGCGGACTTTTGGAATACAAATATGGTCAGCAGAATGACATGCAGCTGCGCCTGAAAAAATTGAGCGAATCTAAAACTGCAATTGCACGAATCTTTGGACTTGGAAAATCTTCTAAAAACAAACCGGGTCCTCTTCTGGAACATGCCCGAGACCTTTATGATAGAATCTCAAAACTTGTTGCCGATGACGAGTTTTAGTTTTATCTGACCGGATTATAAAATGCGAAATATTCTATTAAAAATATCTTACGATGGGACTGACTTTTGCGGGTGGCAAAGGCAGGATAAACATGGAACAGAGGCCGAACGAACTGTTCAGGGCGAAATTGAAAAAGCTCTGGAAAAAATCCACAAAGTTCCGACTATTCTTTATGGTTCAGGAAGAACTGATAGTGGTGTTCACGCCTATGCTCAGGCTGCAAATTTTTTTTCTCCAATAGAGTCAATTCCTGCAGAAAATTATGTGCGTGCCTTGAACGCTTTTTTGCCTCAGGATGTTCGCATTTTGGAAGCTGTAGAAAAGCCTGAAGATTTTAATGCCCGCTTTAGTGCAACAAGTCGCATTTACCATTATTTTATTTCTACTGCCAATGCTATTCCCGCAAACCTTAGCCGCTATGTATGGCATGTTAAAAATTACCAGCCCGATCTGGAACGTCTTAATCACTTTTGTGCCTGCCTTAAAGGCGAAATTGACTGTGCAAGCTTTGCTTCTTCCGGAGATGATTCTGTTTCTACAAGCCGCTATATTGATGGCGCAAGATTTTTTATGCAAAAAGACATGTGGGGCGGGGAACTTTTAGTTTTTGAAATTGAAGCCAATGCCTTTTTGTGGAAGATGGTACGAACGCTTACAGGAACGCTTGTAAACCTGGACCGCGACAAAAAGCCGCTTGATAGTATGGAAAAGATTCTTGCCGCAAAAAACAGAGTTTCCGCCGGGGTGACAGCGCCACCAACAGGTCTTTTCCTATATGAGATTAAGTTTGACGGAATCAGGCGGCATGTGTAAAAATATCTTTGGCTAACCTTTTACAGCAAACTTACAGGATCTACGTCGTATTCAATGTAAACGTTCTGATTATGGGTATATTCAAAGGCAAGCTTACGTGCTGCGGCCTGTAAAGGTATAACTGATTTTCCTTTTAATAAAATCTGATAGCGGTAGTTCTGGCTGATTTTTTCTATAGGACATTCTGCCGGGCCTATGATTTCTGCTTCTCGCGGTGTGTTTTCTTTTATTATTTTTGCCGCATCGCAAGCGGTTTGCATAGCAAGTGCCTTGTTGAATGAGCGGAATACAATTCTTACTAAGCGGCTGAAAGGCGGGAAATCCAGCAGCTGGCGGTTTGCAAGTTCCTTTTCGTAAAAATCTATGATTTTTCCATTACAGGCAAATAAAACAGGCTCACGGTTAGGATCATAAGTCTGAACTATAACTTTTCCGTCGGGGAAGTAGCGTCCAGCGCGGCCTGCAACCTGAGTAATCAGAGAAAATGTTCTTTCTGCAGCCCTGAAGTCAGGCATATGAAGGCCCGCATCTGCCATGATTACCCCCACCAGCTGAAGGTTTGGAAAGTTAAGGCCTTTTGCAACCATCTGTGTGCCTAAAAGAATGTCGTATTTACCCTGTCTGAAATCTTCCAGAGAGTTCAGTAAATCTTCTTTTTTACCGGTAACGTCGGTGTCCAGACGAAGAACTCTGGCATTAGGAAACTTTGCCTTAGTTTCTGCCTCAATAAACTCTGTTCCAAAACCGTTACTCCCAATATCCAGGGAACCACAGGAAGGACAACTTTGCGGAGGCGTCATCGACCAGCCGCAGTAGTGGCATGTAAGGCGGTGAGTAGCCTTATGGTAGGTAAGGGGCACCGAGCAGTTTTTGCATACAAGCTCATAACCGCAGGAATTACAGCGGAAAAAGTGGGTGAATCCACGGCGGTTTAAAAATAAAATTGTCTGTTTTTTTTCATCCAGAGTTTTTTGAATTTCATATTCCAGAGGCTTTGAAATACAGCCGTCGCTTCCGTAAAGATTTAAATTTATGCAGCTAATATGGGGCATACTCCCCCCTGCAAGTCTTTTTGTAAGCAGATGTCGTGCAATGGCACCTGTTTTCATTCCATACCAGGCTTCTACAGAGGGAGTTGCGCTTCCCATAACAAGAGGGATTTTAAGATTCTGTGCCCGCTTCATAGCAACCTGACGGGCATGGTAGCGGGGATTATTCCCAGACTTATAAGAGCCGTCATGCTCTTCATCAATGATAATAAGGCCAAGATCAGGCACAGGGGCAAAAACTGCGGAACGGGCACCAACAATTACCCGCGCTTCTGTATGCATGATTCTGTGCCACTGGGAAAGCCTCTGGCTTGGAGTAAGCCCTGAATGTAAGATTGCAGCCGTATCACCAAATCGGCTGGCAACTGCCTTTGCTACCTGACCTGTAAGGCTGATTTCTGGCACAAGATAAATTATACCTTTTCCTTCTGAAAGAATGCGTTCTGCAAGAGTAAGAAAAACTTCTGTTTTTCCGCTTCCTGTAGGTCCGTAAAGATAGTGAAAAAGTTTTTTTACCGGGCTTGAGGCACTTTGAGAAGCCAAAATCTCTTCTACGGCAGCCTTCTGCTCATCTGAAAGAACGTTTTTTTCTGCAGCTGTAAGTTCATTTTCAAAAGAGAAGCCGCCGGCAGAACTTTCACGCCTTCCCGAAGGAATCATAGAAAAAACTGCTTCACCAAGAGTACATAAATAATAATGAGAAAGCCACTTTGCCATTTCAAAAAGTTCAGGACCAAAAAGAGGCTCTTTGTCTAAAATGCGCTTTATGGGGCGGATTTTTCCTGCTTCTACCGGGCAGGTTGGGGGAATGCTGTCTGTAATTTCCATAATGAAGCCTGTAAGCTTCTGGTTTCCAAACATGATTTCGGCCCGTTTTCCTACTTCCGGCTGCAGTTCTGGTTTTTCGTTTTCAGCCGGAGTGTAAGAGTAGGTAAAGGGCTGGTTTACAGGCCTGTTTATGATTATCTGAAGGTAGGACATTTACTGTTTACTGCCCCTTCAAAAGTTCATCAAGTTTTGCGCGGAATTTTTTAAGGTCTTCCCAGGCCGGACGTTTTAATTCCTGATTTCGTAAAAGGGCACTGGGGTGGTAAGTTATCATCAAAGGAATGCCGTTGTATTCAAAAAAGTTTCCTCGAAGTTTTCCAACAGGTTCTGTCGTATTAAGCATTTTCTGACCTGAAATACGACCCATACATAAAATCATTTTTGGTTTAAGAATTTTAATCTGGGCTTCAAGGTAAGAAAAACATGCTTCCTGTTCTTCAGGGAACGGGTCGCGGTTCTGAGGAGGACGGCATTTTACAATATTAGCAATAAAGCAGTTTGATTTTCTGTCCAATTGAATTGCTGCAAGCATTTTATCAAGCAGGATTCCGGCCTTTCCTACAAAAGGACGTCCCTGCATATCCTCGTCGTAGCCAGGGCCTTCGCCGATTACAAGAACATCGGGATTTGTAACTCCTTCGCCTGGAACCACGTTTGTACGGGTGCGTGCAAGCTGACAATGGGTACATTTTAGAATTTTTGAAGCAAGATTTTCGATTGTGACGGCAGTTGCGCCTGACTGTATGCCTAAAGAATCTGCGGAAGAAGATGTGTCAGATTGTAATGTGGCACCTTCTTCGATTGTAGAATTTGCTGCGTCAGCAGCCACTTCCGGCTCGGGTATGGACCCATCATCCTCAAATAAAGGCATATTTTTAAAGCTGGCAGTTACAAAACCGCCGTTAGCCTGCGCACTTGCATTTTTAAGAAGATTAAAAATCAGCTCTTTTTCTATTGCCTTCATTGTTGCTAAGCCTCGTTCGGATCTTCCTTGTCGGTTCTTACATCTGGCTCGCCGCTAAAGGTAAATTTAATGATTTTTCTGTCGTCAAATGACTTTTGAATAAGCTGGTCAACTTCAAGATTTTTATAAATTTCTTCGGCGTCTTCAATTCGGCCTCGTAAAACAGGATGCTTAGGGCTAAAAAGTACGCAGCAGTCTTCGTAAGGAAGAATTGAAGTTTCGTAAGTGTCAATAAAGTTTGCAGTATCAATGATTTCTTCCTTGTCGAGTCCGCAAAGTGGGCGCAGCAGAGGAAATTCTGCAAAATGTTCGGTTACGCTCATGTTTTCAATTGTCTGACTTGCAACCTGACCAAGACTTTCGCCTGTAATAATACACTGGGCTTTGCAGCGGCTGGCAAGAATGTTGGCAACCTTCATCATACAAACCCTGAGCATAAGTGTAGACCAGGCAACAGGCGCCTTCTTTTTAATTTCCATCTGAACTTGGGTAAAAGGAATAACGTTCAGGTAAACTGTGATTCCGTAGTAGGCAAGTTTCTGAGCAAGAGTTTCTACTTTTTTCTGAGCCTCTTCCGATGTGTAAGGATAGGAATGATAGTAAACACATTCAATTTTCATGCCACGGCGAAGCATACGGTAACCTGCAACAGGTGAATCAAGACCGCCGCTCAAAAGCAAAAGGCCCTTTCCGCTGGAACCCACAGGAAGTCCACGGCAGCCAACGTTTTCGTCCGAATAAACAAAAACTTTTTCGCGCACTTCAACATAAATTACGCAATCAGGCTTGTGAACGTCAACTTTCATAAGTTTTTCTACATCACCAGCCGCTTCGCAGCAGATTTCGTAAGAGTTCATAGGGAAGTTTTTTTCTGCCCGCTTAGCCTGAATCTTAAAAGTTTTGCAGCCATTTGCCGCAAGACGCTCTGCAATCTGATAAACTGTAGCCTTAATTGCTTCAATGGATTTTTCGCAGGTTTCGGCCTTTGCCCAGCCTGTAATTCCCAGAATATGATTTAATGTAAATTCAACCTTTTCGCAGTCTTTTTCGTCGCATTCAATATACATTCGTCCTGCGTGCAGAATAACCTTAGAATCTGTGCCGCTAAGACATTTTCTTGTGTTTCGTGCCAAAAGAGTTTCAAAATCGTGAAGGTTCGAGCCTTTTAAAGTAAGCTCGCCAAGTTTCGCCAAATAAGTTAACATAGTTAATATTATAGAGGAAAATTGCGTTATTGAAAATTAGGCGCAGAACAGTTTTTTTCTTTATTTTATTATCATTCTGTATCCTGATTATATACAGCAGAGCGCTTTCTGTTGTATTGATACAGCGAACGACCAGCTTTGTTCTGGTCTTTTATAAGTGTAATGTATTTGCTGCCAGGATTCAAATTGCCAGCTTCTTCCAAAAGTTCTGTCGCACGGTCAAATTCTTTTTGTTCAAAAAGGAACTGAGATAAGAAAATATCAGCAAAATATTTTTCTGCATCATTTTTTGCGCAGTTTCTGGCTTCTTCAAAATAAGAACGTGCTTTTGAGTTGCTTCCACCACCGATTTTTGGCGCCTGAAAGTACCACTGTGCAAGGTTTGTTAAAAGATACGAGCATTTTGGATTGTCTTCGTAAGCAGAAAGATAATAATTTTTGATTTCCATACCGTAGAATAGAATGTCTTTTACAGAAAAAGTTGTCCAGCATGAAAAAACATCTCCGCTTGTTACCCAGAACCATACATTAAGTTTTTCGTCTTTGTGGGCGTTTATAAATGATTCATTTTTTGCTTTCTGATCTGAAAGCATTTTTCTAAATTCAGTTTTGCTCATTGGCGGGCTGTCATAGTAAACGTTAAAAAGTTCCATAACAATAAAGTTTTCAAGAATTTGAGCTTCCATTTCGCCATAAGTTTCTCTTGTTTTAGAAACATAAGCTTTTTCAAACTCTTTGATTTTTGCAGCTGCTTCATCGCGGGTTTCAAAAGTTGAAAGCTTCATGCGAAGAGTCATAAATTCATCAATGTGATTTTGACTTTCTTCTGAAAGTGAATACATAAAATCTGCACAAAACAAAAGCACAAATATGCAGATTATATTTTTTAAGAAAGTTTTATTTGTTT
Organism: Treponema sp.; assembly: GCA_024696155.1. Taxonomy (GTDB): domain Bacteria; phylum Spirochaetota; class Spirochaetia; order Treponematales; family Treponemataceae; genus Treponema_D. The sequence continues at coordinate 39,464 of JAILHD010000027.1, forward strand.
TTGGCTGCATTTCGAATCTCCTTTTTTTCCAAAAGATTTCTAAGTCTGTGAAGACGCGGAAGGTTATATCGCAGAATCATAAATGGTAAAAAGCTCAATACTGCATTTACACAGGCTGCCGGAATAAAAATTGTCTGCCAGTAAAGGCGTGGAAAAAACAAAATTGCAGCGTATCCAAAGATGATTCCCAGAATGTGCCCCCAGGCTCCGCTGTTACATTCCATAATAAAGCGCTCTATGTAAGCTCTGTCTTCTGGATTTTCAACGCTTTTTTTACTGAAGTTTGTAAACATTCCAAGTTCAATGATATGGTCTTTCCAGTGCTTAATAAGAAGCCCTTCATAGATTTTACATTCAGTTTTAGAAACGTGACTGATTTTTGTTTTGTAAGTAAAAAAACGTACCGGAATAATCCATCGTAAAATTGTTGCCGCCAGTCCATCTTCTGCAATAAGAAGCACCGGCTGCAAAAGAGACATAATGATTATCTGTTTGTCAGAAACTCCAAGCCAGTTAAAATGCAGATTCAAAAATAAAATAGCCGCATCTGCAATAGCAATAATGATAAGATATAAAAGCATGTTGTTATTATATTGCAAATTATAGGCG
>JAILHD010000036.1 GCA_024696155.1 Treponema sp.
ACAGGTGCTTGCAAAGTTTAAGGAAAAATGCGGTGCAACAATCTGCGGAGATTTAAAAGGCTTAAAAACCGGTAAGGTTTTGTGCTCCTGTGATAACTGCGTAAGAAATGCTGTGCTTTCGCTGGATGAAGTTTTGGCTTAGTGCTGTCTGGCTACAGCTTAATTTTTCCGTTAGATAAATCTTTTAATTTAGAAGCAAAGGCTTCGTATTCGTCGGACTGGATTTCACCTGTAAGGGTGACTTCAGTTCCAAAATCTTCCTTTACATTCCAGAAGTGAAAACTTCCACTTTCCATAATGTTTTTAATCGGTTTTAATAGCGAATAGTCTGTCTGGAAGGTGAAACTTGTTTTTGCAACAAGCGGCTGGAAGGCGCTTTCTTCGTCAGCCTTTGCAATTACGCCTTTTGCACCTCCACCGTAAGCCTTTACAAGGCCTCCTGTGCCCAACAGAGTTCCACCGAACCAGCGCGTAATTGTTAGAAGAGCGTTTGTGCATCCTCGCCCCTGGAGTACATCCAGAGTTGGGCGGCCTGCAGTTCCAGAAGGCTCTCCGTCATCGCTCATGCCTTTTACTTCTGCTCCGTTTCCTACTATAAAAGCATGTACCACGTGGGTAGAATCTGCATATTTTGCTTTCTGCGCCTTTATAAGTTCCCGTGCCTCTACCTGTGAAGAGCAGGGAATAAGTTCTGAGAGAAAGCGCGAACCTTTTATTGTTTCTTCGTAAGATATGTATTTAGTTAAAACTTCCATATTTTATGGCTGAACTTCAATTGTCTGAACTTCTTTTGCAGCAACTCTTACACCCTTAGCTTTAAGGGACTTTTCTTCGTAATCGCCGGCTTTAAAGCTTTCGGTTAAAATCTTTACCTTTGGCTTTTTAACATAGTTGAGTTTGAAAGCAAATGCCTTTCGTGTGTCTATGTGGAGCACTTCCATACCGTCCGGGGCAAAGAAGTAATCGCGGTTCATGATGTAAGACGGAATTTTACAGCGTTTAATGTAAACATACTGAGTTTCTGGATCTCGGTACAAAATTGTAAAGAGGAATTTTGAAAGGCTGTCCTTGTCGGCAAGTCCGCAGAATGCCATGCCAGGGCCCACAAAAATTTTTTTAGGGCACTCGCTGACTGAGTAAATGCCGCTTTTTCGCACGTAAAGCACCTTGTCGTAAGGAGTAACCTTGAGCATTTCGTTGCCGCCAGAAACTTCTACACCAAGATAGCCTGATTTTTCATCATAGTGAAGGGACATATCGCGTTTTACAACTTTCTTAACGTCCACGGTCTTAATGTTTGTAAGATGAGTTCGGCGTTTTGTAGTTGCAGGGTCAAGTTTTGCTTCAATTCCATCAAGCCAGCTGATTGCATAGTCAACAAGGTGCTTCAAAAGTCGGTTGATTTCCTTTATTCTGTCGTTGATAGCCTTAACTTCCTGACGGTTTTTGTTCATGTCGTAAAGGGAGATGCGGCGGATTGGGATTTTAAGAAGGTGGTCAACGTCTTCGTCTGTGAGAGGGCGGATAAGCTCTGCCGCAAAAGGCTTGAAGCCGTCTTTTACCGCTTTTAAAACGCCTTCTTCAGTTTTCTGGGTTTCAATCTTTTTATAAATGCGTTCTTCAACAAAGATTCGCTCGATAGTTCGCAGGTGGAGCTTTTCTGTAAGCTCACGTTTTTCAAGTTCCAGCTCATCTTTGAGGACGCCAAGCAGCTGCTTTGAATGGTATTCAATTACCTGAGTACAGGTCATCTGCACAGGCATGTTGTCTTTGATTACCAGAAGATTGCAGTAAACTGTCTGCTCGCAGTCTGTAAAAGCGTAGAGAGCGTCTACTACATCCTTTGTGTAAACACCGCGCTGCAGACGGATTTCAATATTTACCTTATCAGAAGTGTAGTCCTGAATTGAAGCGATTTTGATTTTTCCGTTTTTAGCAGCCTTTTCAATTGAATCTGTAAGGCTTTCTGTAGTCGAGCCGTACGGAAGCTCTGTGATTACGATTTTTTTCTCATCCGAAAGGTCCAGTTTTGCCCGGGTAACGATTTTTCCAAGTCCGTCCTGATAGTCACTTACGTCAATAAGACCTCCTGTAGGGAAGTCAGGGTAAAGCTGGAATTTTTCACCGCGAAGGCATTTTCGCTCGGCGTCAATTACTTCGTGAATATTGTGGCTCAAAATCGAAGTGCTCATACCAACGGCAATACCTTCTGCCCCCAGAATTAAACAGAGTGGCAGCTTTGCACGGAAGGTTACAGGCTCTTCATCGCGTCCGTCATAAGTCGGAATGTAGTTTGTGATTTTCGGGTTGTAAAGAATGTCCTTTGTAATCGGCTTAAGGCGGCATTCAATGTATCGGGGAGCCGAAGCGCCGTCACCTGTCAGCATATTACCAAAGTTTCCCTGCTTGTCGATGAAAAGTTCCTTGTTTGCAAGGTTTACCAGGGCTGTATAAATTGAAGCGTCTCCGTGAGGGTGATAGGCCATTACCTTTCCCACAACGTTTGCAACTTTTGTAAAGCGTCCGTCATCAGTTTTTAATAGTGTATGAAGAATACGTCTCTGAACAGGTTTGAGTCCGTCTGTAATTTCTGGAATTGCACGGTCGCGAATAACGTAGCTTGCGTACTGAATGAAGTTTGAATCAAATAATTTTTTTACGTATGCCATTTTTCCACCCGAATTTATTTTAAACCAAATCCTTTTTTTTTGCTAGACATAAATGAGGTGGGAGAACGCCCCTTTATATATGTAGAAATTTAGCGGTCTTAGTGATAAAATATAATATCAATTTTTTTTGAGGTTTTTAATGCAAGGAACTGTTCTGGCGGGAACGAACAATCTTTTTACTGTTGAATGTGATGACGATGTGACGCGTAACTGTACGATTAAGGGCAAGGTGCTCAAATCGGACAAACAGTTTTATAATCCGCTGGCTCCTGGCGATGTTGTAGAAGTTGAACCTGATCCTATAAATAACGAAAAAGGTCAGATACTTTCACTTCTGCCTCGAAAAAATACCTTTTTGCGATGGAATGTAAAAGGCCGTTGTCCTCAACTTCTTGCAAGCAACCTTGATTATCTGATTTTAGTTACAACTCCTGATGAACCGCCTTTTCGTCCGCGTTTTATTGATCGTGCCCTTGCTCAGGCAGAACATCAGGGAATTACGCCTGTTGTTGTATGTAATAAATATGATCTTGCAGAAACAATGCAGAATGATGACCGGCAGGCCGAGTTTGAAGAAATTGATCGTCGTCTTTCTATCTGGAGTGATTTGGGCTACAAGGTTTTGCGAATCTCAGCAAAGACTGGCGAAGGAATGACAGAGTTTGCTGAACTTCTGGAAAATCATACTTCTGCATTTGTAGGACAATCAGGTGTTGGAAAATCCAGCCTTATCAATGTTCTGGATTCAACCTGTGTTCTAAAAACAGGAAGTCTTTCTAAAAAATATGGCCGGGGAAGCCATACAACCACAAAGGGTACTTTAATTCATCTTTCTATAAATGAATCTTTGATGGAGGGAATTCAGGGGCGCAAAGCTCATATTATCGACACACCAGGTATCCGCCGTTTTGTACTTGATAATATAGAAGCTGGCGATTTAGCCCTTTACTTCCGCGAGTTTGAGCCATTTATTGGAAAATGCAAATTTGGTCTTGGATGTTCTCATATCAGTGAGCCAGACTGTGCTGTTATTCAGGCTGTACGCGACGGAAAAATTACACCGGAACGCTATGACAGCTGGCAGCGCATTTCTAACGAGATAAAAACAGGCAGTTGGGAAGACTGATTTAAGGCTTTAGCGCTGGCATATCTTGGCTCAATGTATTTTTATTTTTAGTTGAAAAGCTTTATGAACGAGAAAACACTTACTGAAATTGATTATTTTAGAATTCGTAACGAAATTGCACTTTTTTGCGTGAGTGAAGAAGGAAAATACGACCTTCAGAACCGCGAACCTTTTACCGAATCCAAAAAAATTGAATTTTATAAAAACTGCAGCCGTGAGTGGAAGGATTATCTTTCTATTGTAAAGGGAAGTCCTCTTTCTGCTTGGGGACCTGTGCACGGACTCACTCCGATTATCAAGACAAATGGAGCAAGCTTGACTCTTGAGCAGGTTAAAGCGCTTGGTGAATTCTGTACAAGTGCAGAAAACGTAAAAGCCGCAGTTTTGAATCACAAGGATGCTTTAAAATTAAAAACTCTTGCCACTCAGGTGGAACTCCTTCCAGATATTTCAGAAACTTCAAGAAAGATTTTCAGAATCATTACAAAAGATGGCGAGATGCGTGAACTCCCCGAAATTGCGGAAATCCGCTCTAAAATCGCAAGTCTGAACAGCCAGATTAAAAATATAATGAAAAAGTTTACTGGCGATCAGAAATATGCAGCTGTACTTGAATCTACAGTGCCTGTTTTGCGCGGCGGAAGACAGGTGCTTGCGGTAAAGGCAAATCAGCAGACCAAAATTAAGGGAATCATACACGATGTTTCATCTACAGCGCAGACTGTTTTTATTGAACCCGAAGAAGCCGTTTACTGCAGTAACGAACTTATTCAAAAAGAATTTGAACTTCAAAGTGTAATAAAACGAATCCTTCTGGAACTTACAGCTGAGCTTCAGCCTTCTATTCCCGTAATCCGCGACACTTTGCCTATAATGAAGATTTTTGACACGACTCTTGCAGCAACCCGCTGGGGTATGGAACATTCCTGCGTTTATGCACTTTCGTGTAAAAAAGATGAGCCTCCTTTACTTTTGGGGGCAAGACATCCGCTTATTGGTGAAAAGTGCGTTCCTATTGATATCCGTTTTATGACGGGAAAACGTGTTCTTATTATTACGGGGCCTAACACAGGTGGTAAAACCGTTACCCTCAAAACCTTTGCGCTTCTTTCTATGCTTAATCAGTCGGGATTTCCTGTTCTTGCGGCAGAAGGCACGCGGCTTCCAGTTTTTTCTAACGTTTTTGCAGATATCGGTGATGACCAGAGCCTTGATCAAAGTCTATCAACCTTTAGCGGACATATGAAAAATATTGCCCATGCAATAAATGCCGCCCGCCATGACACTCTTATTCTTCTTGATGAACTTGGAAGCGGTACCGACCCTCAGGAAGGAACTGCAATTTCTATGGCTGTGCTTGATAAGCTTATAGAAAAAGGCAGTTTTGTGCTTGTTACAACTCATCAGGGAATCCTCAAAAATTATGGATATACAAATGAGTTTTGTGTAAATGCCAGCGTTGAGTTTGATACTAATACACTTTCGCCATCTTACCGCCTTTTGATGGGAGTACCTGGTGAAAGTCATGCGCTTGATATTGCTCAGAAATCGGGATTGCCAAAAGAAATCTGCAAGGCTGCCAGAAATTATATTGCCACAGAACAGGCTGATGTTTCTGGTTTAATCCGCGGTTTGAATGAAAAGCACCTTGAACTTGACCGTTTGCAGGGAGATGCCCGCCGCGAAACAGAATTAATAGAAGAAAAGAATCTTAAACTACGGGAAAAAGAAGTTGAACTTCGCCGCAAGGAGCATGAACTTAAAAGCGGAAAACAGCAGGAAATGTATGATTTTCTTGTTCATTCGCGCCGCCAGTTGGAAAATCTTGTGCGCCAGATTAAGGAAGGTGAACTTACCCGCGAAAAAACACTTGGCGTAAAAGGCTTTATTTCTGATCTTGAAAAAAATGTTTCCCGCCTTGATAAAAAAATTGAAGCAGAAGGCGAGGAGCTCGAAAAAGCCGCAGAAGAACTTCAAAAGGCAAAAGAAAAACGAAAGCATCCTTCTTCAAATAAAACAACAAAGAAAAAGCTAAGCCTCGCAGAGGCCTTAAAAACAGCAACTTCTATGGCTGGTGATGATTCTTCGCATAGTGCAAAAACTGTCAAAAATGCTGGTGGCTCGCGTCTGGTTTTTGAACCTGGTGCCTTTGTAAAGTCAAAAAATGGCGGAAATAGCGGAGTAATCATTTGTGCAGTTAAAAACGGCGTCTGGCAGGTTCAGTTTGGCAGCATAAAAATGACGGTAAAAGAAAAGGATTTGCAGCTCGAAAATCCTCCGCAGAGCCTTGTGCCTTCTTACAGTGTGGATATGGCTCCAAATGTTTACGAATACGGCGACAACGTCATTGTAGAAAAAGAAGGTGCGCGTCCAGTTTACGAACTTCGACTTCTTGGTATGTATGCCGAAGAGGCTGTTAAAGCTCTTGAACGCCAGATTGATTTATGCGTGCTTTCTAATTTTGATCACTTTAGCGTAATTCACGGAAAGGGTAACGGAGTTTTACAGCAGGCAGTTCGCGATTATCTTTCTCATAGTCCGGCAGTTGCTGATTTTGAATATGCCCCGGCAGAAGACGGTGGAGCAGGAAAAACTTATGTAACCTTAAAAACCCGATAGTCGGTGAGGTGGAGTTTATGGAAAAAAAAGAATGGTTTGAATCAGAAGATTTTTGGAAAAACTACGGTCCAATTATGTTTGACGAGGTTCATTGGCAGGAAGCTCCCGCCATTGCAGACCGCGTAAAAAAACTTGCTGAACTAAATGACGGCGATGCCATTCTTGATGCCGGCTGTGGTGTAGGCCGCATAAGCGTAGAACTTGCCGCTCTTGATCTAAAAGTTACTGGCACCGATATAATTCAGGCAGAACTTGATACAGCTATGGAATCTGCCCGTGATGAAGGTGTAGAAATTGATTTTATCAAAGCTGATATGCGAAAGTGGTGCCGTCCAGGTGTCTTTGACTGTGTTGTAAATCTTTATACATCCTTTGGCTACTGTGACACTGTCGAAGAGGATATGGCATATCTAAAGAATATGTGCGATTGTGTGCGGGAAGGGGGCACTTTTATTTTTGAAGGCACTACCCGCGAAATTGCCGCAATGTATTTTACTCCTGGCGAAGAGTTTGAACGCGCAGGTTATAAAGTTGTAACAGATTTTAGCGTTACTGGCGACTGGGAAGGGCTTCGTTCCCACTGGACTCTTTATTCTGCAGATACAGACCTTAGCAAAAATCCGTCAGCAAAACCTGTTGTAGACCATACTTTTATCCAGCGTCTTTATCCCGCTACAACTCTCCGTGACAAAATCCTGGAGTATGGATTCAAATCCGCAAAAGTTTACGGCAACTGGGAAAATGCTCCCTACGATGAACATGCTGCCACCTGTGTAATAGTTGCAAAAAAATAAAAAAAACGGACACTCCAAACTGGAAATGTCCGCCTTTAAATCTTTTTTAACTGTCTATTTATGTTTATTAGCCAAAGAATCCTTTTGCCTTAAGCAATTCAGCGTTCAAAATACCACCGAGTGCTGCACCACGTTTTGTATTGTGGCTCAAAGCTACAAACTTAACGTCAAATACGTTACATGGACGAAGGCGTCCAATAACGCAAGCCATTCCCTTTTCTGTTTCGCGGTCGCGGCGTGGCTGTGGACGGTTTTCTTCGTGGCGTACAACGATTGGATGCTCTGGCGCGCTAGGAAGTTTAAGTTCCTGAGGAACTGATGTATAAGAAGTCCAGATTTTTTCGATTTCTTCAAGACTTGGTTTTTTGTCATCTGGAAGATCGAACTCAAGGCTTACACAAGCTGTATGTCCGTCTACAACAGGTACACGAGTACATGTAGAAGATACAATAGGGTAAGAAGCGTTTTCAATCTTTCCATCTTTTATGGTTCCCAAAATCTTAAGACATTCTTTTTCTGTCTTTTCTTCTTCGCCGCCAATAAATGGAACGATGTTGTCAATCATATCGAATGAAGAAACTCCAGGGTATCCAGCCCCTGAAGTTGCCTGCAAAGTTGTAACAATCATTCTCTTGATTGGATATCCAGCCTGAATTAAAGCGTGGATAGGCATCATATATGTCTGAAGTGAACAGTTAGGTTTTACTGCAATAAAGCCCTTGTCCCAGCCGTGATGTTTTTTCTGTTCTGCAATTACGTCAAGGTGAGCGTAGTTGATTTCTGGAACTAGCATTGGAACATCTTCTGTCCAGCGGTTTGCAGATGCATTAGAAACTACAGGGATTCCTTCTGCGGCATAAGCAGCTTCCAGAGCCTTAATTTCGTCTTTGCCCATTTCAAGGGCGCTGAATACGAACTGACATTTTCCCAGAGCCTTTTTTTCGTCATTAGCGTCTTCTACGATGAGGTTTGCAACGCCTGCTGGAATATCAGAACCAATCAACCAGCGGTTTTTTACAGCTTCGCAGTATGGTTTTCCTGCTGAGCGTGGAGAAGCTGCAACATAAGTAACTTCAAACCATGGATGATCTTCCAGCAATTTAATATATCTCTGGCCTACCATACCTGTAGCACCAAGTACACCAACCTTTATCTTTTCTGCCATTTTAGATCTCCTTATAAATTACATTCCTTAATTGCTGCTTCAATCTGTTTTTTAGCAGCGTCATTTACCTCAACAAGAGGCAATCTCAAAGTACCTGCTGCCATTCCCTTTACGTTCATTGCATATTTAATAGAAGAAGGGTTTCCATCGCAGAACTCTGCTTTGAAGAATGGTGCAAGTCTATAGTGAATCTCGCGGGCTTTTGTAAAATCGCCGTTAAGTCCTGCTGCTGCCAAGTCGTGCATCAATGCTGGAATCATGTTAGAAGCAACAGAAATAATTCCGTCTCCGCCAGCTGCAATCAAAGGCAAAGTTAAACCGTCGTCTCCGCTCAAAACTGCAAAGTCTGGGTTTTTAGCCTTAACCTGACCAATTACTTCCATCATCTGTGCAACAGAACCGCTTGCCTCTTTTACACCGGCAATATTTGGAAGTTCTGCAATGCGTGCAAGCAAATCTGTAGGAATATTCAATCCTGTGCGTCCTGCAATGTTGTAAACGATGATTGGAATTCCAACCTTGCTTACTGCTGCAAAGTGCTGGTAGATACCCTCTTTTGAAGGTTTATTATAGTAAGGAGTTACGACCAAAGCCGCATCAGCTCCTACTTTTTTAGCGCGTTCACAGTACATAACTGCATCTCGAGTGTTGTTCGAGCCTGCACCCAAAATTACAGGGATTTTTTTACCAGATTTTTTTTCAAAGGCTCGTACTTCTTCGAATACGATTTCAATAATTTTGTCCTCTTCCTGACCTGGACGTTCGTCCAAAGTAGGAGTTTCTGCTGTGGTTCCAAGAGGTACAAGGCCGTCAATTCCCTGCTCAAGCTGGTATTTGACATTTTTTCTGAAGCCCTCGTAATCAACTGAACCATCACTGTTCATTGGCGTAATCAACGCCGTAAAAGCACCCTTAAAAATGTTCATCTGGTTTCTCCTGTGTAAGCGAGCCGGTTAGAGCTCGCAGTGTTTTATAGCAAAGCGTTAAGAAAAATTGCGATGTAGCAATTTTTTAGCTTTACCTTAAATAGGTGAATTTTTTCTTGCAAAATAGTATTATATTTTTAAGGTTAATTCAATTATATTGAATTAATTAAGTAGAATTAAATTCGTTCAGCGGGGGTAAATTCATGAAAAGACTGTGCATTCTTCTTTCTGTTTTAATTCTGCTGTCTTCTGCTGTACACAGCCAGAATCAAAACTCGTCTGCAAACACTGAACCTTTGCTTTCAAAATTTTCTTTTTCTGGTTTAAAACGCACAAAAGAGTCATTTTTGCAGCAGGAATTTTCTTCTTATATCGGAAAACCTCTAACTTCAAAAGTTCTTGCAAAATTTGAATCAGATTTACAGGCGCTGAATATTTTTTCTTCTATAAAATTCACTATGCTTCCTGAAGCAGAAGATTCTGCAGAACTTTTAATCATTGTTACAGAAAAAGTTTCTTTTATTCCCCTTCCATTCGCAATGTATTCTTCAAGTACTGGTTTTATGATGGGCGGCTTTATTATGGATATGAATGCAGGCGGTCAAAAAGATATGTTTGTAACAGGACTTATCTGGGCTCCTGATAAGATAATGGCAATGGGAACTTATGCTCATCCTCCAAAAACAGGAGTGCCTGGTTTTAGCGTATTTGGTTCTGTAAGTAAGCAGGAATCCAAGCTTCGCAATGCTGATGGAGAAGATCTTTTAAAATTCGAAAGCTTTAATGCCAACGCCATCGGAAATATTCTTTTTAAACTCAACCGTTATAATAGCGCAAGCACAGGTCTTGGATATTCAGGCTTTTTTCCGTCTGATACAGATTTTCATTCAGATATTTATCTTCGTAACCGTGCTCTTACAAATGCCAGCTGGAATATTTCTGATAAAAACTGGAACGGAGTTTTTCTTTCAGAAACAAGTTTTGGCTTAAGAGGTCAGCTTTCTATAGATAACAAGTCTCACGTTGTAACAGAATTTGCTGCTTCTGCAAAAATACAGCAACCTGTTGTGCAAAAATTACGTCTTAATATAGAAGCTGGCGGTGGAATTGTAATAGAGCCCCTTATTACAGATGGACTTGGAAATGGTAATGCCCGTGTTGCAATTCTGGACGACGGATTTTCTTCAGACCGCATTGCAGGACTTTCTTCTGGTTTTGAATATGCCTTTTTACAGACAAAAAAAATCGGTACATTTTCTGTATACGGTGACTATCAGTTTGTGTTTGCCAGAGATTTTGATGACAGCTTAGTTTTCTGCCAGGGATTTAATTCTGGTATGAAAGTTTATATGAAAGGTCTTGCATTCCCTGCTGTAAGTATGGGACTTGCATATAACGCAACAAAAAATAAATTTTATTTTTCTGGAAGCTTTGGTGTAAGTTTTTAGCAAAATATAAGAAGAGGGGATATGGCTGGTAATACTTTTGGTTCTGTTTTTAGAGTTACAACTTTTGGTGAAAGTCACGGAGCTGCTCTTGGTTGTGTGATTGATGGCTGCCCTGCAGGGGTAAAAATTGACCGAGATTTTATTCAGGCTGCCTTGAACCGCCGCCGTCCCGGTGCCTGGGGAGAGCAGGGACTTAATGCCTCGGTAACAGCCCGCAAGGAAGCCGATGAAGTAGAAATCCTTTCTGGCGTTTTTGAAGGCTGTGCAACAGGAACTCCAATCTCTCTTTTAATCAGAAATACTTCTCAGCATTCGGGGGATTATTCAAATATTGCGGTTTCTTACCGCCCGGGCCATGCCGATTTTACCTACGATGCAAAATACGGTTTTAGAGATTATCGCGGAGGTGGTCGTTCAAGCGGACGCGAAACTGCTGCCCGTGTTGCTGCCGGCGCTGTTGCCCAAAGTATTACATCGCTTTCTGGTATAAAAGTTACCGCCTATACAATAGAAGCTGCCGGAATAAAAGCTGAAAAACGCGATTTATCACAGATAGAAAAAAATCCTTTGCGTGCTCCTGACTCTGATGCCGCCATCAAAATGAACGAGGCGATCGAAAAAATCCGATCCCATGGTGATTCTGCCGGCGGAATTATTGAATGCGTAGTTGAAGGTTGCCCGGCAGGACTTGGAGAACCTGTTTTTGACAAGCTTGATGCCCTTCTTGCCCATGCTATGCTTTCAATTGGGGCTGTAAAAGGCATTGAATTTGGTGACGGCTTTGAAGCTGCCCGCTCTTGCGGAAGCTCTAACAACGATGCAATGCATGCAGAAAATGGCAATCCTGTTTTTGATACCAATCATGCTGGAGGAATACTTGGAGGCATTTCAAACGGAAATAAAATCATTTTTCGTCTTGCTGTAAAACCTGTTCCAAGCATTTTTAAACCTCAGAATACGGTAAAAAAAGATGATGGAGCACTTGTTTCGTCTGAACTTCAGATTCAGGGCCGTCATGATGTATGCCTTTGTCCGCGCATTGTTCCCGTTGTAGAGGCTATGACCCAGCTTGTACTTGCTGATATGCTTTTATTAAATCGAGCTTCCAGAGTGTAATATGAAAATATTAAAAAAAAATTGCATTGCTGTATCTGCTGCCGTTGTTCTTGCAGGTTTTTGTTCTCTTGTTGCTGTTCGTAAAGTTGCCTTTAATAAACTTGACTCTGCAGTTCCTCTTGCTGTAGATCAGGTTGGTATTTTAAAAGATACGCTTTCTTCGCGCTATGCAGAAGAATATGCGCTTGTAAAACCTTTGCCTTATAATCTTGGTTCAAGAAATCTTGATGTCTGGGCAGAATCTGCCATTTTAATAGATGTTTCTAACGGCTGTATACTCTATCAAAAAAATGCTGACGAAGTTATTCCTCCTGCCAGTATGACAAAACTTTTCTGCATGTATGTTGTAGAAGAAGCTGCCATAAACGGACAGTTTTCTTACAGCGATTTAATTCCCCTTCCGCCAGAAAGCTGGGCTTGTAACATGCCTCCACATTCTTCTCTAATGTTTCTGGGAGAAGGACAGAAGGTAACGCTGGGAGAACTTCTTCTTGGACTTTCAATCTGTTCTGGAAACGATGCTGCCTATGCCCTTGCGTATGCAACTTCTGGCAGTATGGGAGAATTTGTTTCCCTTATGAATCAAACTGCGCAGGAATTAAACCTTACTCATACATATTTTGAAGAAAGTTCCGGCTACAGCGAAAAAAACACGACTACTCCGGCAGAAATGGCTGCCTTTTGCAGAAAATATATTTTAAATCATCCGGAATCTTTAAAACGCTATCATAGTGTGCCGGATTTCTCTTATCCTAAAGAAATAAACCTTGCATCTGGTGACGTTCCAGCCCGCCAGGATTTTTCGCAGGGGATTCCACGTCATATTACAATGCCAATTTATCAGAAAAATACAAATCCTCTTTTAGGAAAACTAGAAGGCTGCGATGGTCTTAAAACTGGTTATATTGAAGAAAGCGGATATAATCTTTCTTTAACGGCAGAACGTAATGGAACAAGATTTCTTTCTGTAACGATGAAAGGCCCTGGTTCAAATACAGCAGAAGGTCAGGCTGGCCGTGTTCACGATGGAACGGAACTTATGGAGTGGGCATTTGCAAACTTTTTTGACTATCAGCTTTCAGAAGATTTGCATTCTATTCTTACAAAACTTTACGGCTATAAAGAAAAAGCCTTAAATCTGATTCCTGCATGGGATGATGCTGTTACAATTCCTTTTATTGCGGGAGAATCTCTGGAAGCCTGTAAAGAGCTTATTAATGTTACTGTAAATCTTAAAGAGCGAAGAACTTACCCGGAAGTAATTAATGCCGGTGATGAATTAGGATTAATTCTTATTGATGTTGGCGGTACAGAAATTTGCAGAATCCCTTTGGTTAGTGATCGCACTGTAGAAAAAGCAAATATTTTTGTGCGTGCAGCAGATTGTTTTGTTAGAAAATAAGTTTTAAATAAAAAAAAGGCCGCTTCAAACGAAGCGGTCTTTTTTATTTAACGGATTTTCGATTATCGGCTCCTCGCAAGTCTCGGAGCTTGAGCCGTTTTCATGTAGAACCTAAACCGCCCCGCTGTCGCAGCTCGGTTTTTAACGGTTCTGCTATTATCGGCTTAATCCAATGCGTGTCCAGCTGAACCGAGAACGTCTGTACATTTGTGCATGTACATCTTCTTGAGTTCGTCGCGGGCTGGTGTAAGGTACTGACGTGGGTCGAAGTCACCTGGGTGCTCAACAAAGTGGCGGCGGATAGCTGCTGTCATTGCAAGACGTCCATCAGAGTCGATGTTGATTTTGCAAACTGCAGATTTAGCTGCCTTGCGGAGCTGTTCTTCTGGGATACCAACTGAGTCAGGGATTTTTCCGCCGAACTTTTCGATGATTTTTACGTATTCTACAGGAACTGAAGAAGATCCGTGGAGTACGATTGGGAAACCTGGAAGTTTCTTTTCAATAGCTTCAAGTACATTGAAAGCCAATGGAGGTGGAATAAGAACACCGTCAGCAGTGCGTGTACACTGTTCTGGAGTGAACTTACAGCGTCCATGTGATGTACCAATAGAAATAGCCAGAGAGTCACATCCTGTTTTTGATGTGAAGTCGATTACTTCTTCTGGTTTTGTATATTTTGATTCTTCAGCAGCAACGTCATCTTCTACACCGCCAAGAACACCAAGTTCAGCTTCTACTGTAACATCGTGTGCGTGAGCGTATTCAACAACTTTCTTTGTCAAAGCTACGTTTTCATCGTAAGGAAGAGCAGAACCGTCGATCATAACTGATGAGAATCCGTTATCGATACAGTCTTTTGCTACTTCAAAGTTTGGACCGTGGTCAAGGTGAAGAGCGATAGGAATATCACATCCAAGTTCGTGTGCATATTCTACAGCACCGCGAGCCATGTTACGAAGGATGTTTGCATTTGCATAAGCACGTGCACCCTTTGAAACCTGAAGGATTACAGGTGATTTTGCTTCAACACAAGCCATGATGATAGCCTGCATCTGTTCCATATTGTTGAAGTTGAATGCTGGAATAGCATATCCGCCTTTCATAGCCTTTGCAAACATATCGCGTGTGTTTACAAGACCAAGATCTTTGTAATTAACGTTAGCCATATTACTTCCTTTTTTAGGCAATTATTGCCTATTAATTATTTACTGCATTATAAATTTAATGAACTTTTTATTCAATGTA
Organism: Treponema sp.; assembly: GCA_024696155.1. GTDB lineage: Bacteria > Spirochaetota > Spirochaetia > Treponematales > Treponemataceae > Treponema_D. The sequence goes on from JAILHD010000036.1 coordinate 14,514, forward strand.
AGATTTTATATAGAGAGTATTTTTTTGATTTGACAAAGCGAGTTATAGAAAATATAATTTATTTTAGTAATAAATATGTAATATTATGCCGATATTACATATAGGACGTTAATGTCCACAGCGGAATGATATAAATTCAAGGAGTATTGCATGAAAAGGGGACTTAAAGTCTTAGTTGGTCTTGCATGTTTTTTTGTCATTGGTTTACCTGTTTTCAGTCAGCCAAGTGCCAAAAGTCTTGCTACTATAACAATGGATGATTTTGATTCTGTTGGCTCACAGGATTATCTGTATGCTGGACAGAAATACAGCTGGGAATGGGGTGTACAGGCTAGCCGTTTTGTGGCAGATGGTTTCCCTAAATTGGAATATTTCAATGGTATTTCAAACTCGTTGGCAGTTCTTAAACGTGGTATGGACGGAGATCGTAAATGTCTTGGTGTTCAGGTTTCATACAAACGCAAGGGTGATAACTGGTTTGAAGTTTACCCTACAAAAGATGGAAAGTTCTTTGAACCTGTTTTCCAGGGTACTGTAAATACAGTTGACTTTTGGGTATGGGGTGCAAACTATAACTACTATCTTGAATTGCTTGTTCGCGATGCAAACGGAACTGTTCATGTTTTGAAAGTTGGTAGTCTTGCATTTGCAGGATGGAGAAACGTTGTAGTTAAGATTCCTGGCTGGCTTTGTCAGCACTCAAAACTTCGTTCCGGTCCTCCAAACATGACATTTGTAGGATTTAGAATCCGTTCTGACGCTGGTGAGTTCGTAGATGATTATGCAATCTTCTTTGATGAACTTAAATACACAACAAATACACTTTCTGATATTTATGATGGTTATGATCTTCGTGATGTATTCGAAAGTGCCGCTGGTTCTGATAGCAGTGATGAAGTTAAGGATGGTGAATAATGAAAAAGTTGTTAGCTCTTTGTTCAGTTGCAGTTTTGTTTGCTGGAATTTCATTCGCTCAGAACAATAGTTTGGGTGACCCAGATCCAGAGAATGTTGGTGCTGATTCAGCAATGGCATCTTTGCGCGAAGTATCTGTAGATAAGTTTGAACGCGAAGGTTCTTGGAATGTACATATTTCATCTGATGACGGTGTAATTGCTGGTCGTCTTTTCCAGGGAAGCCCAATGATGAAGGAAGTTCTTCCTGAAGATGAAGGAAAAGAAGATGAAGATGTTCAGGTATACGGTGTAAAGGTTTCTTTCTTCCGACGTGGTATCAACTCTTTTACAATCAAATCTGGCCGTCCAATGCCAATCGAAGGAACTGTAAAAACAATTTCTTTGTGGGTTTGTGGTCGTAACCAGCAGCATGATATGTATGTTCTTGTTCAGGATTATTTTGGAAGCTACTTTGAGCTTTATCTTGGTAATCTTGGATTCAGCGGTTGGAAAAAACTTACTTGTGTAGTTCCTCCTAGCCCTGATGGAGAACATGGAATCGTTCAGAGTAATGCATACTTTGGAGATAGACCAGGTCTTAGAATTATTGGTTTCCGTATTGACTGTAATCCAGTTCAGGCAAAAGGAAACTTCTATATGTATCTTGATGATTTGAGAGCCGTAACAGACTTGTACGACATCGAAAATCATGATGAAGATGATATGGCAGATAACTGGTAATATAAACCTTGAATAAAAATAGAAAGCGGCTTTCGGGCCGCTTTTTTTTTATTCTTGATTTAATTTTGAATTGCGATTTTGTAGTAATGACTTTTACTTTCTGTTTTTATCTGGGTAATTAAATTCATCTTTTTTAATACCCAGATAATAATATTTGAATTGTTGTAGATTCTTGCAGGGCAGAGCGTTTCTTCTTTAAGGCATTTTGCTAAATCTTTTGCGCAGAATTCTTTTGGAAGTGTTTTTGGTAAAAGATTCAGATAGTCCTGTGCATTTTTGAAAATGCAGGTTTTATTTATTTCTTCAAGCTTTTTGTTTATTTTATTCCAGTCACGCTTAAATCTTCTTTTGTTATTTTTTGACTGAACTTCTTTTTCTTCTTTTATTCTGATTTCTGTAATATTTATTTCTGGTACTTCTATAATAAAATTTGATTCCATCAGAATGGGGCAGATACCTGTTATATCATTAAAAATATCGTAAATGCTGCCTTTTTTGCTGCTGTGACTTTTTCTTAAAATGTTTCCGTTTTTATCCTGTAATTCGATATTTTTTTTAATTATTACAGGATGGACCACACGTATTTTTAAGCCTTTTTCTAAACTGTCCTGAATTTTTGGAAGAATCTGTTTAAGGTTTTGATTTTGGATTTCTATTACTTCACCGTCTTTTGTGATTATGTCGTAAATATGACCAAATTTTTCTACTTCTGTTTCGCCGTCTGTCTTAAAGGCGTAAAGTTTTTTTAGTGTATTGTGCAGGCTGCTTTCGTTAAGTGTGCTAAAATTAGACATCTGATTGCTAGTATTAATTTAAGTAAATTAATATTAAGTTATTTTAATAATTTTTTATTATTTTTGTTAATTATCGGTATTAAAATACATTGACTTTAGCAATTTTTGGTATAAAATGATTGATAAGTGGGAAAAAGTGGCAAAAAGTGGTGTTAAGTGGGTATGAATCTGTTAACTGGTGAATACAATAATACGATTGATGAAAAAGGACGTCTCTCATTTCCAGCTAAATTGAGAACGGCCGTAAATCAGAATGTACTTATTGTCACAAAAGGTTCAGAACGCTGCTTATGGCTTTTTACTACAGAAGAATGGGAATCTTTTCAGACTAAACTTATGAGTAACGCTTCAATGATGAAGTCTAAAGATAGGCAGATTGTTCGTCATTTTGTAGCGCCGGCTCAGGAAGTTGAGTTTGATAAAAATGGACGACTATCTATCCCACAAAGCTTGCGCGAATATGCAGGGCTTTCTAAAGACTGTACTGTTTTGGGAATTTCAAAATATATAGAGCTTTGGGACTCTGCTGAATATAAAAAGTGCGAAGATGAAAGTTCTGAAACCTTCCAGGAAGCAATGGAAGATTTTAGCGATATCACCTTCTAGAAAAGTTTGGGTTAGGAAAGTTAGTAAATTGGAAGTTGTTCACACACCTGTTCTTTTGAATGAATGTCTCGAATATCTGGCGCCGTTGGGGGAACCGTATGAAAATCATGCCGTTATGGTTGATTCTACTACGGGGGAGGGCGGCCATTCTTTTAATTTCTTAACAAAATATCCCGGACTTGAACTTAACTGTCTTGATGCTGATCCTGTAATTCAGGCTCGTGCTAAAGAGCGTCTTGCTTCTTTTGGAGATCGTGTTCATTTTTACAGCGGCTGGTTCCAGGATTTTTATGCAGATTATCCAGACGGCTACAAAAAGCCTGATATCATTCTTTTTGACCTTGGAATTTCTGTTTTTCATTATGAAAAATCTGAACGTGGATTTTCGTTCCGTTATGATGAAAAACTTGATATGCGTCTTAATGAAAATGCCGGTGAATCTGCCGCAGATCTTGTAAATAATCTTCCAGAGGAAAAGCTTGCAGATTTAATTTATCTGTATGGAGAAGAAAAACTTAGTCGCCGTATTGCAAAGGCAATTTGTGATGCCCGTAACGGTGGAAAAATTGAATCTTCTAAAGCTCTTGCAGAAATCATCTGGAATGCAGTGCCTGCAAATTACCGATATGGTCAGATTCATCCTGCAACAAGAACTTTCCAGGCTTTGCGAATTGCCGTAAATGGAGAATTGAAACGTCTTCCTAAGGCACTTTTTGATGCATTTAACTGCCTTAACGTTGGCGGAAAAATGGGCGTAATTACATTCCATTCTCTGGAAGATAGAATTGTAAAAAATCTATTCAGAAATCTTTCTAAGGAATGTGTTTGTCCGCCGGAAGTTGCAATCTGCCGCTGTGGTGGAAAGTCTTGTGCTGAACTTTTAACCAGAAAACCTGTCTGTCCAACAGACGAAGAAATAAAAATTAATAGTCCTTCTAGAAGTGCAAAGTTGCGGGTTATCAGAAAAATCTGCGACGCTTCTGAATACAGACTGGACGGGGTAATCGGATACTAGGATGAGAGAGGAAGTCGGAGATTTTTTTAAAAAAGTACTGGTTTGTATTCTTGCATTAAGTATTCCGGTAATGCTTTATTTATACGCAATGCAGGCAAAACGTTATACAGATCTTGAACGTGATTTGAGGGATCTTGAACGTAAGCAGGCTGAATTAATAGAGCAGAATAAAAAGCTGGTAAGCGACATCAGTGTGCTTTCCAGTGCAGATAGAATTGAAAAAATTGCCGTTGATGATCTTGGAATGCACAAGGCTCAGGCAGAAGATATAGTGCGGGTCGAAATGACTGGTGAAAAGAAAAATTAATAAGCGAGAAAGTAAATTATGAACGAATCGTTGTTAACAAAAGAAGAACTTATCTCTGGAACTTACGGCAGTGCTATTGAAAATGGAGCTGAATGTTTTTTTACAACAGTAGTTACAGACAGTCGTAATGTAAGAAAAAATTCTATGTTTGTTCCTCTTGTTGGAGAATTTCAGAACGGTCACAAGTATATTCCTCAGGCAATTGAATCTGGAGCAAGCGTTGTTCTCTTAAATCAGAGTGAACTTGATGAAAATGCAGCTTATTATAATGAACTTGCTAAAAAGTATTCAAACGTTCTTTTTGTTGCTGTTGAAAACACTCTGCATGGACTTCAGGATGCTGCTGAAAAATATGTAGACAAATTTACTGATTTAACAAAGGTTAGTATTACTGGTTCAAGCGGTAAAACAACCACAAAAGAAATGATGGTGAGCGTTGCAAAACGTCATTATGGTGATGAATTTGTTGTTCATACTCAGGGAAACCTGAATTCTGAAACCGGACTGCCACTTTCTGTGTTTAATATTCGTAAGAATCATAAAATCGGTGTTTTTGAAATGGGAATGAACCGTGAAAATGAGATCGGCGAAATTTCAAAAGTCCTTAAGTCTCAGTATGGAATTATCACAAATATTGGAACAGCTCACATTGGTATTCTTGGCAGTAAAGAAAATATTGCCCGCGAAAAACGAAAGTCTCTTGATTATATTCCTTCTAATGGTGCTGCTTTTGTTCCTGCAAATGATGAATTTGCTGACTTCTGCACAGAAAACGTAAAAGGAAAAATCGTAAAATTTGGCGAAGATAATACAGATAAAGGCCGCTGGAGTATTAAGCTTATTAAGGACGAAGGCCTTTTTGGAATCAATTTTACAATCAACGGTGTAAACGTAAAACTTCCTATTGGTGGTGAATATAACTATTTTGATGCACTTGCTGTTGTTGAATGCGCAGAAGAACTTGGAATTTCTGAAGAAGAAATAAAGGCTGGTCTTGAAAACTTTAAATCTGTAAGCGGACGTATGGAAACAAATCAGATGCTTACAAAAAGCGGTGCAGAAATAACTGTGATTAAGGATTGCTATAATGCAAATCCTGATTCTATGGATAAGCTTTTAAGTTTTGTAGATAAGCTTGATAACGGTGGAAGAAAACTTCTTGTTCTAGCAGATATGAAGGAGCTTGGCGCAAAGTCAAAAGAAGCTCACGAAGCGCTTGGACAGAAAATTTCTGAAGTAAAGCCTGATTATACCTTTCTGATTGGACCTGAAATGAAGGCTGCCTACGAAGTAATTAAGAACCGCCCGAATGTTTTGTGGTTTGAACAGAATTCAGAAGAGGTTTTTAATCTTGTGGTTAAGACAATAAATCATGCTGTAAAAAAGAATGATATTGTTGTTCTTAAAGGCTCAAACAGCATGAAACTGGAAAAAGTGTACGAAAAAATCTGCGAGAAAGTTTGTGTAATGCAGGAGGCTTAAGTGGAAAGTTTTACATTTTACGCAAATAAGCCGTCTGAAAATTATCACAAAATAGATATGCTTCTCTTTGTTACCATGATTTTGCTGTGGGGACTTGGTGTTTTTTCAATTTTTATCTGTTCTCAGCGGCTTGGAACAAATCGGTTTGGAAATCCTTACTACTTTGTAACACGACATTTAATTTGCTCTGTAATTGGTTTTGCACTGTTTTTATTCTTCTTAGTTGCCGATATGTCTTTTGTAAGAAAACTGGTTTTTCTTATTGTTTTTGTGTCGCTTTTTACCTGTTTGCTTACATATTTTCCTGGATGTTCAATAGAGAAGAACGGTGCAAGACGCTGGCTTAGAATGCCGATGAATTTTTCGTTCCAGCCTTCTGAGCTGATGAAGTTTGCACTGGTTATTTTTATTGCCAACTATTTTGAAAAACAGGAAGAAATCATTGATGAAGATGACAAAACTGTTTTTCCGTGTGTAGTAGGTTTTTTTGTTTTTGTTGGCGCCGTATTGGCACAAAAAGATTTTTCTACAGGCGTTTTTCTTGGTTTGATAGGTGTTCTGCTATTTTTTGTAAGCGGAACAAAATTAAAATGGCTGTTTCCATTTATGTTTGTAGCAATTCCTGCGGTAATTCTGATGATTACCCTGGAACAATACCGAATGGAACGAATTATCGGTTTTTTGCGGCCTGATGATTTTGCAAGTTCTGTAAACTATCAGACGCTTGCAGCAAAAAGAGCTATTAGTGCTGGTGGATTCTGGGGCTGTGGAATTGGAAGTGGACTTTCAAAAATTAACAGTATTCCAGAAGTTCATGCAGACTATATTTTTGCGGGCTGGTCAGAAGCAATGGGCTTTGGCGGCGTTATGGCATATTTTGCACTTTTGTGCATTTTTGCATGGCGTGGTTACAATGCTGCTTTTAACAGTCCTTCAAGATTTACAGGTTATGCAACCTTTGGCTGTGTGTCTGTAATATTTCTTCAGTCTATCTTCAACTGTATGGTTGTTTGTGGACTTTTACCTTCTACAGGTATTCCATTGCCGTTTTTTAGTCTTGGTGGTTCTTCGATTATGGTTACCCTTGCAATGTGTGGCTTTATCTTAAATGCATCTCGCGCAGATGAAGGAATTGTAAGAGAGAAAAAATATGAAGAGGTGAGTTTGAATACTTTTTCGGTTTTAAAATAAGAAAGTAATTAAAAATACTGGGTTAGGGGGAGACGGCAGCTTATTGCCATAAAAAACTATTTATGAGTGATTTAAGTTTAATGTTAGACGATTATCTGGATGACGAAAATGCAGATTTGAACGAGTATTTCTCTACTGATGACAAAAATGATGACAGCGACACTTCTGCAGATAAGAAAATAAAAGTAATTAAAGTTATTTTTGTAATTCTTTGTCTTGTGCTTGTTGGAGAACTTATTGTTTACAAATATGTGCTTCCAAGCTTTTCCAGTCCAAAAATTTCTGTAACAGGATTAAGTTCTTACACACCAGAGGATTTTGCAGAAAAACTTGCTCCGTTAAACAATGCAAACTGGTTTGATTTTGATGTAGAACAGGCTGCTGCAGTAATTTCTAATGATGCTGGAATAGACAGCGTTGTTGTAGAAAAGCATTTTCCAGATAAAATCTTAATTAAAGTTGAAGAGCGGAAACCTGTAGCAATGATTTTCCTGATGGAAAACGGAATTTCATCGGCTTTGGAAATTGACCGTAACGGTGTAATTTTTCCTCAGCACAGGACAGAAAATTTGGAAGATTCATATATGCCTGTAATTTCAGGGCTTCCTGTTGAATATATGGCGCAGGGAATGAGAATTCCTGCAAAATACCGCCCGCTTATTGAACAGATTGCAAGAATTAAGTCGCTGCCACAGCAGTATTTTGCATCAGTTTCAGAAATCTGCGTGCTTCCAAAAGATACAGGAAACTATGAACTGGCACTTATTCCTTCTCAGGCAAAAGTAAAGGTGCTGACTGACCGCTCATTGAATGAAGAAGCGTTAAAGTATATGATGATAGTACTTGACGTAGTAAATCAGCTTGGTTCAAACGTTACGGAAGTTGATTTGCGGTACGGTTCGGTTTCTTATAAAACAAGGTAGGATTTTTTAATGGCTGAAAATAGAATTGCAGTTGGATTGGACATAGGAACCAGTGAGATCAGGGTTGCAATCGGTGAATATGACGAAAACGGAAAGATTCAGATTGCCGGAACTGCCTCTAAAAAATCTGCGGGTCTTAGAAACGGTGTAATTGTTAATATAGAAGAAGCTAAATCTGTAATTGAAGAAGCTATAAATGCTGCAGAAATGAATGCCGGAATTGATGTTGATTCAGTAATCACAGCAATTGGCGGGTCTCAGATAGAAAGTGCCACCCACAAAGGTGGCGTTGCTGTTAATCCTAACGGCAGAAATAATAAAGAAATTACAACTGATGATGTTGAACGCGTAATTGCAAATGCTACAGCGGTTCCAGTTCCAGAAGACCGCGAAAAGCTTCACGTAATTCCACGTGATTATATTGTAGACGGTTATCACGGAATTCCAGATCCTATTCACAGAATTGGTACTCGTCTTGAAGTTGAAGTTCACATTGTAACTGCAGCCCGCACAATCATTCAGAATATGCGTTCTACAATTTCACGTGCAGGTTACATTCTTGATGGTGTAATGCTAAAAACTCTGGCTCAGACATTCTCTGTATGCCATGAAGATGAAATGGAACTTGGTTCAATCCTCATTGACCTGGGAGCGGGTACAACAGACGTAATTGTGCTTGTAGGAGGCGCTCCGGTTAGTACAGCAAGTGTTCCAGTTGGTGGAAATCTTGTAACAAACGACATTTCAATTGTGACAGGCATTTCTTCTGCCACTGCAGAGGAAAAGAAAATAGAAGCTGGATGCTGCTGGCTTCCATTAATCACTCAGGAAAACGATAGAGAAGTTGTTCTTCCTGGTGTTGGTGGTCGAGCCCCAGAAGTGATTATGAAGAGTCAGCTTTGCCAGATTATTCAGGCCCGCATGGAGCAGATTTTTACAATGGTAAAGGCCACCATCATAAAGAATACAGATGAGTCAATCAAAAAACTTTCTGGAAATATCATTCTTACGGGTGGTGGTGCCCAGATGGAAGGTGTTATTGAACTTGCTCAGAATGTGTTCAGAACTTCTTCTGTAAGAATTGGTGTGCCTGAAAATCTTGGCGGTATAGAAGAAAATTATAGAACACCTGCCTTTGCTACGGTAATTGGACTTGTACTTGCAAGTAAGAATATGCCTTCTGGCAAAGATTCACGTAAAAAACATCGTTCTTTATCTGAAAGAAAAGAAAAAAAAGATGGCGAAGGAGTACTTAAAAAGATTTTCAAATCGCTGTTTTAGTATATAATGGATATTGGGGAAATGTGTTACGGGAAAAAACACAGGGAGGATTAAAAAGTGGGAAATTTAGGAATTCAAATTCTAGACGAAGAGTCAAATTTTAATGCAGCTTATGCAGAAAGCAGCCCGACAGTAATCAAAGTTGTAGGCTGTGGTGGTGGCGGTTCAAATGCAGTTAACCGTATGATTAGCCACGAACTTAATAATGTAGATTTTATTGTTTTAAATACTGATTTGCAGGCATTGGGCCGTTCTAATGCGCCTACAAAACTTGCAATCGGACAGAAAGTTACCAAAGGTCTTGGAGCTGGTGGACGCCCTGAAGTTGGTGAACAGGCTGCCGAAGAAGATAAAGAACTTATTACAAACGAACTTCGCGGTGCAGATATGGTATTCATTACTGCAGGAATGGGGGGTGGAACAGGTACTGGTTCTGCTCCTGTTGTTGCCCGCATTGCAAAAGAACTTGGATGTCTTACAGTTGCCGTTGTAACAACTCCTTTTGTTTTTGAAGGAAATGTTCGTATGCGCCAGGCAAAAGAAGGTCTTAAAAAGCTTCATGCTATGGTAGACTCAATGATTGTTATTCCAAACGAGCAGCTTTTTAACACAATCGATAAAAATACTACAGTAAAAGAATCTTTCCGCCGTGCAGACGAAATCCTCTGTCAGGGGGTAGAAGGCATTTCTAACATCATTACAAATCCTGGTGATGTAAATACCGACTTTGCTGACGTTCGCAATGCTATGAGCGGTCAGGGTAATGCAATTTTTGGTATTGGTATTGCAGAAGGCGAAAACCGTGCTGCAGATGCCGCTTATGCCGCTATCAACAATCCTATGCTTGAAGATTCTCATATTGATGGAGCTAAGAATATTCTTGTTAATATCTGTGCATCAGAAGAAATTTCTTTGAGTGAAGTTGGAGAAATCTGTAAAATCGTTACTGCAAGTGCAGATAAAGACTATAACATGTTCTGGGGACAAGTTACTCAGCCAGATTTGGGTGGAAAAATCAGCGTAACTGTAATTGCAACTGGTTTTGAACAGCCGGAACCTTCTACAGAAGAAGTTGCCGCAGAAGAAAAAACTGTAGAAAAAACTCCTGTAGAATATTCAGAAAATGTTATGCGTTCTTCTGAATTGAGCGGAATCCTTCATCCGTCTAACAAACTTGGGGGGGATTTTGTTTCAAGAAAAGAATTTGCTGCCATGGCAGGAAAGGCAAATGCTGTTAGTCAACCGGCTGCTCAGCGTGTACCAGTTACTGCTGATGCTATTGAACCTAAAAAGGAAGATAAACAGAGTGGAAGCCTTGGCCGTTCATTGTTCGAAGATACAGAGCCTTCAATTGCTACCCGCGCTGTAATGAACCGTTTTTCTCCTCCAGAAGGATATAAAGGCGGAAACGACATTAATCAGCCTGCAATCTGGTCCAGCATGAACTTTGGACGCGGAATTAATCTTTCTGACTAATAAAATATGACAATTGAACAGCTTTTGAATCAGTTTTATTCAGATTTGATTCTTGTAAAGCGTGACGCGCAAAAAACTGCCGAAACTTACAAAATTTCGGCAGAAACCTTTTTAAACTGGCTTGTAGAAGAACGAATCAAACTAGCTGATGTAACGCCGCAGAATATCACATATTTTCTGGTAAAACGCAAAACAGAAGGCTGTAATGAATTAACTATTGCAAAAGACATTTCTGGTATCCGCGCGCTGGGAGATTTTCTTGAGCGTAAGGAATATTGGAAAGAAAACGTTGCTCTTCTTCTTGAACGTCCTAAAACCGTGCATGCGCTGCCAAAAGTGCTTACGGAAGACCAGGTTGACGTTCTTTTAGAAAGCATAGATACTTCTGATAATGTTGGTAAGCGGGACGATGCCCTTTTTGAGCTGATTTATTCTTGTGGACTTCGTATAAGCGAGGCATGTACCCTTAAAGTTGCCAATGTTCATATGGACGAGCAGATTATTCTTGTTCATGGAAAAGGTGATAAGGAACGTATTGTTCCTTTTGGAAAGCGAGCCTATGACAAATTAAAATTTTACCTGGAAGAAGTACGGCCCCTTCTTACAAAAGGAAAAAATGTTCCAGAAGTTTTTGTAAACTATAAGGGCGAAGCAATTTCAAGAAAAGGTGTATGGAAGCGTTTTAAAGAGCTGGAAACTCTTTCTGGGGTTCAGGCAAAGGTTCATACGCTTCGCCATTCGTTTGCAACGCATTTATTAAAGGGTGGTGCAGATTTAAGGGCTGTACAGGAACTTTTAGGCCACAGCGATCTTGCAACCACTCAGATTTATACACATGTAACTAACGAGCAGCTTGAAGAAGCTCATAAAAAATATTTTACACGATAAAGGCAAATAAAAAGTGAGGATTAATATGAAAAAGATTTTATTAGGATTTGTACTTTCTGTTAGCGTATTGGCTCTTTTTACAGGCTGTCCTAAATCAAATAAAACTATTATCCGCTATCAAAAAATGGAAGAAAAAGTTGATCATCCTACCACAATAGAAGAACTTAAGGATGCAATTGCAAAATACGAAAATCGTGTTGCAGACATTCAGCTTGCTAATCAGCAGATTGCCATCTGGTATAAAATGCTTGGAACCCGCTATGTAGATGCAAAAATGTATGGCGAGGCGTTAAAGTGCTTTCAGAAGGCTCTTGAGTTCTATCCGAATAATCAAAATCTATATTACTGGGTTGGTGTTTGTGCAGGCTATATGTCTCATGCTGCAATGGATTTTGGCGGTACGGGCTCTACAGAAATGCGCATGAACTATCTTAAACTTGCAGAAGATGCTTATTCCCGTGCAATTCAGATTGATGACCGCTTTGTTCGTGCACTTTATGGACTTTCTGTAATCTATGTTTTTGAACTTGGCGAAAGTGAAAAAGCCATTCCGTTACTTGAAAAAGTTATGGAAATTGAAACAAAAGATTTTAATGCCATGTTTGTTCTTGCCCGCGCATATTATGAAAATTATGAATTTGACAAAGCTGTAAAAATATATGATAAAATAATATCATTAACAAAAGCGGCTGATATTGTGAATGCTGCTCAGGACCTTAAAAAACAGGTTTTAGATGCTTCATACTGATGATGAATTAATTTTTCATATTTCTCTTGCAAGAATTACATTTTTAAAGTTCTCTGAGAAAGTTTTTTTATCAAAAAACATTGACAATTCTAATAGTCTATCATTACTATCTATAGAAGATATTGAAAAGATTCTGGAACGTAAGATTCCTAAGAAAGTTGTTTGGGATGGAAAGAAAAATCTTGAACTTGCAAAACGTGCTTTTCAATTCTGTAACTCTTATGGCATAAAATGTCTTTTACATGAAGACAGAACTTATCCGGAACTTTTAAGACAGATTTCTGATTCTCCGTATATGCTTTTTTGCAGGGGAGATGAAAATCTTCTTACAGAGCGTTCTGTTTCTGTTGTTGGAACAAGACGTCTGAGTCCGGAAGGAAAAAAGGCTGCCAAAGAATTTTCTTATGCGGCTGCAACTGACGGCTGTAATGTAGTTTCTGGACTTGCAAACGGAGCAGACGGCTATGCACATCAGGGTGCAGTTGATGCATACTTTGATTACATAGAAAGCGGACTGGATGTTTCTGTGCTAGGAAAAACAATTGCGGTTCTTCCAAGTGCGATTGATGAAGTTCTGCCTGCTTCTCATAAAAGACTTGCTGCACAGATTTTACAGACTGGCGGTTTACTCGTAAGTGAGTATGAACCTGGCCGTGTAATGGAAAAATGGCACTTTGTGGCAAGAAACCGTATTATTGCCGGGCTTTCTCCTTCTACAATTGTTGTAGAGGCTCCTGCTGGCAGCGGTTCTTTAATTACTGCGGATTTTGCCCTTGAGATGGGACGAGACGTAATGTTCCATAAGGCAACGTTTGGAGAACTTGCAAAAAAGATTGCAGAAAATTCCAATGCGGCTTTAGAAGCTGAGCATGCAAAGGGAAAAGTTAGTAAATATAAAGTAGAAAATCGTCCTGAAAAATTTCTGGAGGCTGGAGCCCCGGTTATCAGTGACTACAAAGACTATTTAAAATGCCTTGCCGAAGCGCCGGGAACTAGGAATCCTGTGCAAGGTGAATTATTCTGAAAACAAGGATAGGAAAGATTATGGCAACAAAGAAGACAAAAGAAAAAACTCCACAGACCCTGGTGATTGTAGAGTCTCCAGCAAAGGCACATACAATAGAAAAATATCTGGGGCCTGGCTATGTGGTTAAGGCTTCTATGGGACATTTGATAGACCTGCCTAAGTCCCGCATGGCAATCGATATTGAAAATAATTTCCAGCCTGAATATATAACCGTTCGTGGACGTGCAAAACTTCTTAAAGAACTTCAAAAAGATGCAAAAAAATCAGATTTTGTACTTCTTGCATCCGATAACGACCGCGAAGGAGAGGCAATTGCCTGGCATTTGAACAATGCCCTTAAAGATAAAACTGATGCAAAAATCAGCCGAATTGTATTCAACGAAATCACTCCTGTTGCAATTACAGAAGCTGTAAAACATCCTGGTGAAATTGTAGAAGCAAAGGTGAATGCACAGAAAGCCCGTCGTGTTCTTGACCGCCTTGTAGGTTATAATCTGAGTCCGCTTTTGTGGGCAAAGGTAAAAAATGGTCTTTCTGCAGGACGTGTTCAGTCTGTTGCATTGCGTTTGATTTGTGAGCGTGAAAAAGAAGTAGAAGATTTTATTCCTGAAGAATACTGGACACTTGATGCAGATTTTTCTAAGGGAAAATCAAATTTTACAGCTCAGCTTGTAAAATATAAGGGAGAAAATCCTGAACTTAAATCTGAGGATGTGGTAAATAAAATTATTGAAGAAATAAAAAATTCTCCATGCACAGTTTCTTCAATTAAAAAGACTGATAAAACTGTTCGTCCAAAACCTCCTTTTACAACATCAAAATTACAGCAGGCAGCAGCAAACCGTTTTAATTTTACTTCACGTAAAACAATGCAGATTGCACAGATGCTTTACGAAGGTATTCAGATTGGTGAAAATCGTGTGGGTCTTATTACATACATGCGAACTGACTCTGTACGAATTTCTGATACAGCGCTGGCTGATGTTCGCGTCTGGCTTTCTAAAAACTATCCGGATACTTTGCCGGAAGAACCTATTCATTATTCAGTTGGTAAGGCTGCTCAGGATGCCCACGAAGGTATCCGTCCAACCTACACAACTTATACTCCGGAAAGTGTAAAAGAATACCTTACCAATGATCAGTTTAAGCTCTATTCAATCATCTGGGAGCGCTTTGTTTCTTCTCAGATGAATAATGCAAAAATGACTACAACCTCTGTTGAAATTACAAGCGGTGATGCAGTTTTCAGAACTGCTGCAAGTAAAATCACAGATAAGGGCTTCTACCACGTAATCAAGCTGCTTTCCAGCAAGGAAGATAAATCTACTTCATTGCCTTCCCTAAAAGAAGGAGAGACTCTGGAAACAGGAAAATTCCATCCTGAACAGCACTTTACTCAGGGACCAGCCCGCTATACAGATGCTTCGATTGTCCGTATGCTGGAAGAAAAGGGAATTGGTCGTCCTTCAACTTATGCACCAATTATTTCTGTATTGCTGGACCGCTACTATGTTACAAGAAGTAACAAACAGCTGGTTCCAACCCAGCTTGGTAGAGTAATTTCTAAGATTCTTGTAGAAAGCTTCCCTGACGTAATAAACGAACAGTTTACAGCTGAGGTCGAAAATACTCTGGATAAGGTTGAAGCCGACGAACTTGTCTGGAATGATATGATAAGCGACTTCTACGGTCCTTTTAAAAAGCGTGTAGAAGAAGTTACATCTACAACAGAAAGCATTAAGGGTTTCCTTGACGAAGAAACAGATAAGACCTGTGAACTTTGCGGAAAACCGATGATTAAAAAACTTGGTAAGTTCGGTTTCTTCCTTGCATGTTCAGGCTTCCCTGAGTGCCATAACACAAAGTCAATTCCACTTGCAAAATGTCCGGTTCCGGGCTGTAATGGTGAAATTGTTGAACGTAAGCAGAAGGGAAGGGGTAAATCCTTCTTTGGATGTACTAACTATCCAAAGTGTACGTTTATCAGTCACTTTAAGCCTATTGATTCTTATTGTCCTAAGTGCGGCTGGTTCTTGGTTGAAAAGTTCGATAAAAAGAACGGAAGCTATAAGTCTTGTATCAATCCGGATTGTGATTATCTGCACTCAGCTGATGATGAGCCTATGGTTATGCCGGAAGCTGGCGAAGAGTAAAAACAGGACTGATTATGCTTTTTATTTTTGATATGGGGGGCGTTGTTACCACAACTTTCCCTCTGGATGTACTTACAGAAAAAATTGGTCTTACAAAAACTGAATTTTTAGCTATTTGCAGGGAAAACGGAAATATCTGGGCAAAACTTGAAAAGGGTGAAATTGATATCAGATCCTTCTGGGAAAGCTTTAATAAGGCTCCCAAAGCTGCTTCAATACCTTTTGTAAAAAATGATTTATTCCATTTGTATTTTCATCCTCAGCTTCAGGTACGCACTGCAGAATTGATCACTGCACTTAGAAAAAAGCATAGGGTTGTCTGCGGTACAAATACAATTCAAAGCCACTGGGAAAATCATATGGAGAGGGGCGATTACGCCTTCTTTGACCAGACCTACGCCAGTAATAAAATTGGTGAAGCAAAGCCGGATACTCATTTTTTTGAAGTAATTCTTGAGGCAGAAGGTTACGATGCTAAAGATGCTTTTTTTACAGATGACAGGATGGATAACTGTGAAGCTGCTAAATCTGTTGGAATTAATGCTGTACAGTTTAAATCTCCTGAGCAGTTATGGGAAGTCTGGGGAAAATACATTTAAAGATATTCTCAGAGAGACATCTTCTTCCTAGTTTAATAAAATCAAAAAATTCATTAAAATATTTTCACATTTTTTTATTTTGGGAGACCAATCATGTCTTTAGACAAAATGCGCAACATCGGCATTATGGCGCATATTGATGCCGGAAAAACAACAACAACAGAACGAATTCTTTTCTACACTGGAAAAATTCACAAAATCGGCGAGATTGATGACGGTCAGGCAACTATGGACTGGATGGCTCAGGAACAGGAGCGTGGTATTACAATCTGTTCAGCTGCCACAACAACTTACTGGAAAAATTATCAGATAAACATTATCGACACTCCGGGTCACGTAGATTTTACTGCAGAGGTTGAACGAAGCCTCCGCGTACTGGACGGTGC
>JAILHD010000044.1 GCA_024696155.1 Treponema sp.
ATATCCTGAAGTAAAAATTATTGTATACTCAATGTTTTTTGCGGCAGGAATTGTACAGAGTGCGGTAAACAGCGGAGCTGGCGGTTATGTTTCAAAAAATGCTTCCTGTGCAGAACTTCTCGAAGGAATGGAAAAGGTTCTGGCCGGTGAAGTTTTTATTCAGGAAGAGCTTCAGACCAGCCTCAAAAAATACAACAGTTTTACAGACGCTCTTACCCGCCGCGAAAAAGAGGTAATGGATCTTCTGCTTCGAAGACTTTCAAATGACGAAATTGCTAATGAGCTTGGAATAAAAAAGCGGGCGGTAGAAAATTATATTTCATTGATATATGAAAAGACTGGTGTAAACGACCGATCAGAGCTCCTGTTAAGATACGGGCAGTAGAGGGGGTCTTAGGGGGCGGAGCCCCCTAGGTGAAGGGGTAGCGAAAAACGCCGTAGGCGGTTGGAGCGAGGGGAAGGCTTTCCCCTTAAATATCTTGATTAAAACTTATTTTTTCAATATGATTATTCAATCTGTTTTACGGACTTATTGTGATTTGTTTCCAGAAACCCGGAGGCCGACCTGCAAGACTTCCGCTCAGACAGAGTTTCCGGCCTGGCTGGAAAGCATATATTTTTTTAAGGGGTTCCAAAATGGCACTTGCTAAAGAAACAACAGCCGCAACAGTAAAGAAGTACGGCGCAAAAGACACTGATACCGGTAGCGTAAAGGTTCAGATTGCACTTATGACACAGCGCGTTCAGCAGCTCACTGAGCACACAAAGCAGTTCCCAAAGGACGCTAACGCAAAACGTGCACTTCTTAAGGTTGTAGGACAGCGCCGCAAGATGCTCCGCTACTTTGAACGCACAGACCTCGAAGGTTACCGCGCATTCATCAAAGAGCTCGGGCTCAGAAAGTAGTTCGAAACAGCATCTTTTCAAATCCCGCCAGCATCAAGTTGCGCGGGATTTTTTTTATAGTAAAAAGTTTCTAATCATCTGATCTACAATGCGGGTTGAGAGTGGCTCGCTTTGTGTTTCCATGGTAAGAATCAGGTTTCGGCCGGTGAGAATTCCGTTTTCTGTGTAGAGACGGAGTTTACTGACCGCGTTGTTTGAGTACTCCGGGGTGTCCATGAGTCCAAAATGTTCCCAGTAGAACTCTTGGCGTGTGCGTACATTGAGGCAGAGAAAGTCGGGGTAGAGAGTAACATGAGACTGATGATTGAGTTTGTCGAAATTACCAGTACTTACACCGGAACTTCGTCGGAGTTGCAACGGGAACTCGTATCTATAGGGAATGCTGTGCCGAATCAGGGCATCAGCTATAATTACTTCAGATTTAGAGCGTACCCGCTCGCCTTTGGCTGTATAGAACTCAGGTGTGTCCTCTCCAAAGATTCGTCCTACCCAGGTAACTTCCTGCCATTTTGCTGTATATTGCCCGTTTGTGAGTGTTACTGGAGTAATCAGGGCGCGGCGTGGTATGCAGAGGGTAGTGTAAAAATCCGACAACACCTGACCACAGGTTGCCTTTGAAAGATATTCTTCTAAAGCTGCTGTTTCTTTTTGCAGGAGCTGTATAATCTGTTCATTATAATCTTTCTGAGCAAGCGCTTTTGCAAACTCTAAATGTTTTTTGCGGATGTATTTGCCAGTCAAATTATTTGGGGAAGTGTAATGATAATATTGTGGCCTCTTATCACCTTTTTGCGCTACCCGCAGATGTCCTTCCGGTTGATTCTTTTCTTGTTTTAGTAGATAAGTCAGCGCATTTTTTAATTGTTGAAGTTTTTCCCTCAATTGTTGATAGAGTATGTCTGGAGGAATAAGTTCTATATTCATTTTCTGCTCCTTTGCCATAGAAAACAGGCACCAGCACCCGCAACTTCCAACAGCCTTCTCACTGTGATTTCACATAGGATAATATAATTCTGTTGCCCTATGGGAAAACGGAGCACGGGAGCCTCATGAAATCCCCTGTTGAGCTTCGTGTTTTCACATAGAACATGTAAACTGCTTTATCCTATGTGAAAACAAGCACCAGCTACCGCAACTTCCAGCTGTCTTCTCACTGTGTTTTCCCATAGACTTTAATCCTGTAACAATTTTGTGTGATTCATAAAAACTTCTATAGTTAATATTGCCTTGATATGCCATTTTTGACACTTTTTTCAAAAAAAAATGAAAAAACTTAAAGAAAACAGTTTTACTAACAATTTATTAAGACTTTATTATTTTTTTTTTACTATACAGTAGTCCTATGAGAGTTATGCAGCGAAAATTATAAGGCATTAACTCCATAAGGAGATTTTGTTATGAAAAAAACTTTAATGTTGCTGGGAGCATTAGCAGTTTTGCTGATGTTTGCTGGTTGTTCTAATGGTTCTAAAGATAGTTCGGATGAATACTCTTACACTATCAAAGAACAAATTGGACAATTGTATGATCAGTCACAGGGACCGAATTTAGGTTTCCCACAGAATTCTGAAGGAAAATATTATGGATGGATGTATTATCTAGAGAGTACAACAAATACAGAATATAAAGATTGTATTGGTAAAGATATTTTTTATAAGGTTGGAGAGAATGGTTGTGGAAATCTTTACCATAAACAATGTAAAGACAAAGTATTAAAAATGCTTAAAGATGGTAAGTTTGAAGAATTTGCTCCAGATTGGCTTGGTTATAAAACTATAAGATTAACTAAAGAACCGGAGTAATCTCCAATTCTTTTTAATTTACTAAAATGGAATTATACGGTGGTTAGTTTTTCTAACCACCGTTTTTTTGTTTATCTACTATAATAATAACATTGATTAATCTCAATTTATGCTCTAAAATTAAGTATTACACTTTTGTATATTAGTTTTACTAATAAATAGATAAAAACATGCGTCGGATGTAGTGACGTATGTAGGAGAAAAATTTATGTCAGTAGAAAGAGTAACTTACCGACTTGGAGATGCCGATCTCATCTTGGAAACAGGAAAAATCGGTAAGCAGGCTAATGGTTGTGTTTACGCTCAGTGGGGCGGAGCCGCTATTATTGCAACAATTTGTGCTTCATCTTCTGTTACAGAAGGTCAGGATTTCGT
>JAILHD010000132.1 GCA_024696155.1 Treponema sp.
TCCGCTTGATGATGATATGCTTGCTGCCGGACGTTCACTTGGCATTTGCTTTGGTGACTGATTCTGTTAAAATAAAATCATGAACGGAACTGGAATTTTAAAATGCCGCCGTTGTCCTGAATGTAAAGGTTTTGGTTGTATCGACCAGCTGCCAGGGCTCGGCGGTGTTTTTCATAATAAAAACTTTCAATTAAACTGCTCTGCCTGGAAAGATTTGCAAAAAAAAGCAGAATCAAATGGCAAACTTGAAGAAATCCAAAAAATAGATTTTTCTCTTTCTAAGGTGATGTGTGCTCCCGTTACTGGAAGTCAGGAAAATATAGGTTACGAACACGAACAGGATTTTTATTTTCCATATTTTAATACTTCGCGAGAATCTGGATTTGGAGTTTGTGTTGGTGATGGCTGTCCCGATGAAAAACTGGAGTATGGCATAGAAGCTGTAAAAAAAATCCACGCAGAATATGATTCTGATTTTAAGGCGGTTTTTTTCTTAAAACCTTACCCGCAGAAAGTCCTTTTTGAGAGGTTAAAAAAAGTTGTACCTTACGCAAGTCATATTGGTGTGGATATTGACGCTTATAACATTGTGACTATGCGAAATAAAGTTCATCTTGAAAAAAAGACAGCCGCCGACCTGGAAGAATTGCGGGCGGTGGTCAGGGAATTGCGTGGGGGAGAAGGCCTTCCTTTTGTTGTAAAAGGCGTTTTTACAGATGAAGATTTAGCATTAGTACGTGATTTTCATCCAGAGGTGGCCTTAGTTTCTAACCATGGTGGTCGTGTAGAAACACGAGAAGGTAGCAGTGCAGACTTCCTTGTAGCACACGCCACCGAACTAAAACAATCTGCCTGCGAAATCTGGGTAGACGGCGGAATCAGAACAAAACTTGATGTTCAGACCGCCCTTTATTACGGCGCTTCCCGAGCCCTTATTGCACGTCCAATAATCCGTGCCGTGTTTGATGGAAATAAATATGAACTCAAATAAACTCTGCTGTCTTAGCTTTGATGATGGTCCTAATCTTACCGGTTCTGTAATGAATGATATGCTTGATATTTTAGAAAAGCATGGAGTTACAGGTTCATTTTTTTTGATTGGAAATAAGATTAATGAAGAAAATGCCCCTGTAATCAGGCGGGCTATGTCGCTGGGTTGTGATATAGAGAATCATTCGTGGTCACATCCCGATGCTGTAAAAGAAGAACTTTCCAAGGCTCAGATAAAAGAAGAGTTTGTTCGTACAGAAGATGCGATATTTAATGTAACTGAACGGCACACAGAGTTTTATCGTCCGCCTTATATTTCTGTAAATCGTTTGATGTACAAGGTTGTTCCACGTCCGTTTATCTGCGGCCATGCATGCGAAGACTGGATTACGGAATACTCTGCTGATGAACTTTTGGAAAAAATGCTGAGTGGTGCTCAGGACGGCGTAATTTTTTTACTTCACTGCGGTGAAACAAACGTAAAAACTGTAGAAGTTGTAGATCGTGCAATTCCAATCCTAAAATCACAAGGCTACAACTTTGTAACCGTACCCGAGCTTTTTAAACAAAAGAAAGTAAAACCTAAACGCCGAAAACTCTGGACAGTATTAGAATAAATTCATCAAAAAAATAAAAATGTTACTATTGACAGTAACAATAAGTGATGTTATATTGTTTCTATCAAGAGAAACGTTTCTTTTGATAGAAACAGGAGATTATATGGCATCACGTACTGATTCAATTTATTTTTCTTTGCCTTGTGACCGTTACACACCTTTTAGTCTTGCCCGAAAAATCGGGGCTAAGGCTATTCTGGAAAGCGCAAGTTTTGCCCGTGGAAAAGATCGATATTCCATTCTGATGCTGGAAGAGGCCTTCCACATTGTTCAGGATGATGAAGGGGTTGCTTTTCTGATTGACGGCCGTCGTCTTCCTTTCCGTGAAAAAAACACAACTGGCGAAACTATTGCACCGGGCAGCCGCGTACTTCATACTCCCGACATTCTTGATGCCCTGCTTTATGTAGCCGAGCAGAATGATACAAGCGTAATCCGCCATGAAGACGGAAGTGAATCTCCAAACTCAATTCCTGTTCCTGCAAGCGGACTTGGTTACCTTAGCTACGAATTCTGTGCCCGCTGTGACACAATTACAATGGCAGCTCAGACTGATGAGCTTCACATTCCGGAAAGTGATTTTATTGCGGGTCACATCTACGTGATTTTTGATCATTTTACAGAAAAACTTCATGTTTTTGCCTTGAACTACAATGAGCACCAGATTGACCTGGAAGCCTCTGTTGAAAATCTTAAAAAACGTCTGAATGACATGGACTTTACTTATTTACAGGCACCGGAAGAGCCAAAGCCTGTCCGCACAATCACAAATCTTGAACAGAGTGAGCGCGAATACAAGGAAAAGGTTGAGGCTATCAAAAAAGAAATTATTGCTGGAAATCTTTTGCAGGCTGTTCCAAGCCGACGTCTTCAGCTGGAATGTGACAATTCCGCACTTGAGATTTACAGAAGACTTCGTGCGGTAAATCCTAGTCCTTATCTTTTTTATCTTGATTTTGGTGACCATCAGCTTATTGGTTCAAGCCCAGAAAGTCTTGTGCGAGTACGAAAGGGTATTGCTTCAATCCGTCCGATTGCTGGAACTCGCCGCCGTGGTAAAAATGACCAGGAAGATGAATCTTTGAAAATGGAGCTTTTGAATGATCCTAAAGAAAAGGCTGAGCATCTTATGCTTGTAGACCTTGCAAGAAACGATTTGGGACGTGTCTGCGCTAACGGAAGTGTTGAAGTTACCCGTTTTATGGAAGTAGAACTTTTCAGCCATGTTATGCACATTGTTTCTGATGTTCAGGGAAAGGTTGCACCGGGCTTTAAACCGATTCAGGTTTTGAGAGCAGCCTTCCCGGCTGGTACTGTAAGTGGAGCTCCAAAAATCAGCGCAATTCAGATTTTGAGCCGGCTGGAAAAAACTAAGCGTCGTTTTTATGCGGGTGCGGTTGGTTACATCCAGAGTAACGGGGATCTGGACTTCTGCATTGCAATCCGTTGTGCCCTAAAGCAGGGTAAGGTCTGGTCTTTGCAGTCTGGAGGCGGCATTGTGTACGACTCGAATGCAGACAGGGAATGGCAGGAAACTAACGAAAAGCTGGGAGCTTTGAGAGCGGTACTGGAAAAGGTAGAAAAATAGAGCGGGCGTTGCGGGCGGCGTATGAGCCCGCAGAGAGAGTAGCGGAAGACTGCTTAGCAGGCTGAAGCGCAGGGGGAGACTTCCCCCTCCCTACAAAAAAGGAGGAAAAATTATGATAGCATTTATCGACAATAAGGACAGTTTTACATTTAATATTGTGCAGGCGCTGGAACGTGTTAGCGGAGGGCAGGTGCAGGTTTTTCGTTCTGAAGAATGTACGGTTGCAGAGGTTGAAGCCGCTAAGCCTGATTTTCTTGTTGTAGGACCGGGACCAGGAACACCGGAAGAGGCAGGAATCAGCATTGAGGCTATCCGTCATTTTGCGGGAAAGGTGCCTGTGCTGGGAATCTGTCTTGGGCATCAGGCGATTGGTGCTGCTTTTGGTGCTAAGATTGTGGGCGCAAAGTTTATCCGCCACGGAATTGTTGAAGAAATGACAAGCGACGGCCGTGGACTTTTCAGAATTACCGGAAAGGGCGGAAAATACACACGCTATCATTCGCTTGTAATCGACGAGGCTACTCTGCCTGCTGATTTTGAAGTTACCTGCCGCGCTGCTGACGGTGACATCATGGGAATCCGCCACAAAACTATGGTGATTGAAGGCGTTCAGTTCCATCCGGAGAGCATTGCAAGTGAGATGGGCGACAATATTTTTAAGGCATTTTTGAATTACCGTCGCCAGAATCTGGATGTTGCGGCTTACCTGAATAAGCTGATTGCAAAAGAGGATTTGACTGAGGAGGAAGCTTCCTTCTTTATGGAAAACGTTACTGACGGCAGCATGGACGAGCGTGTTATGTCGGCAATTCTTGTAGCTATGGCTTCTAAGGGCGTTTCTACCAGTGAAATGATTGGCTGTGCCAGCGCACTTTTGAAGAAGAAGACTAAGTTCCCGCTTGAACAGCATGGGCTTGCAGAAATTGTAGGAACCGGCGGAGACGGAAAGGGAAGTTTTAATATTTCTTCTATGTCGGCTCTGGTTTGTGCTAGCTGCGGTCAGAGTGTGGCAAAGCATGGAAACCGCGCTGTAAGCTCTAAGTCGGGAGCTGCTGACTTCTTTGAAAATCTTGGCATTCAGATTATGGCAAAACCTGCTCAAACTGCTGACTTAATAGAAGAAACTGGTTTTGGATTTTTGATGGCACCGGTTTATCATTCTGCAATGCGTTTTGCGGCTCCTGTTCGCAAGGCTCTTGGAATCAAGACAATCTTCAATGTGCTTGGTCCTCTTTTGAATCCGGCTGGAGCTGAATATGAGGTCCTGGGGGTTTACTCTGAGGATATTATGGAAGCATACGCACGTGCAGCTAAGGGGCTTGGTGCAAAGCGGGTTATGGTTATTCATTCGCGGGATGGATATGACGAAATCAGCCCTTGTGTTCCGACTGACGTTTTCCAGATTGATGAAAAAGGTAACGAAAACCGCTACGTAATCGATCCTGCTAAATTCGGTATCAGCGGATGTTCGGAAGACGAGCTTATGGGTGGAAGCGGCGCAGAAAACGCTGCCCTTGCTATGGAAGTTCTACAGGGCGGCGGAAGAAAGACAATTAAGGAAGCTGTCTGCCTGAACTCGGCCGCAGTTTTGTACTTGAGCGGAAAAGCAAAGAATCTTAAGGAAGGCTACGAAATGGCCAAAAACGCCATCGAAAGCGGAAAAACCCTGGAAAAATTGCAGGAAGTTCAGGGCGTAAGCAAGGGATTTGCAGCATAAAAAAAGGGGCTTGTGCCCCTTTTTTTTACAACTTACTGATAATTTTTCTATTTATTCTTCTATAATACATAATCGAAAGTGTTACGGCAAAAACTTCGGCAACCGGAAAGCAGAGCCATACCATATTTAAGTTTCCTGTAAGAGAAAATAGGTAGGCAACCGGCAGAAGAACAAAAATCTGACGAATCAAAGAAACTGTCATGCTGTAAACAGCTTTTCCGAAGGCCTGGAAAACGTTTGAAAGCGAAATAGCGATTGCCGCCCCAATAAAACTTGGAGCAATAAGACGTAAAGCCGGTACACCAATCGAAAGCATTGAATCCGACGCGCTAAAGAGTCCAAGCAGCACATGAGGGAACAATTCAAAAATTGTAGCACCAATAATCATAATTGTACTTGCAGAGATAATTGAAAGAAAAACAGCTCTGTAAATGCGCTCTTTGTTTTTTGCACCGTAGTTATAAGCAATAATTGGAACTACACCGCTGTTCAATCCAAATACAGGCATAAAGATAAAACTGTTGAGTTTGAAGTATGAACCGTAAACGGCAATGGCAGTTGTGCTGAAGGTACCAATAATCAGGTTCATAAAATATGTTGTAACCGAAGTTACGGATGTTAATATAATAGAAGGAACTGCAATTTTGTAGATGTCGCCAATGATTTTTCCGTTCGGGCGGAAGCCTTTTAGGGTAATGTGAACTTCGTGGTTTTTAAGCATATTTGCGCTGAAAGAAACACAAAGTCCTGCGCACTGACCAATAATAGTTGCAACAGCCGCACCATAAACACCCATTTCCGGGAAAGGTCCAATACCAAAAATCAAAATAGGATCAAGAATAATGTTAGTAATTGCACCAGTCAGCTGAGAGAACATAGTATAAATTGTCTTTCCGGTTGACTGAAGAATGCGGTCAAACATAATTCCAATAAAACAGAATGTACAGCAGTAAACGATTACGTGCATGTATTCAAGGCCATATTCAATAATCTGTTCGTTTGATGTCTGCGAGTGCAGATAAACCGGAATAAAGAAGTAACCAAGAATTATAAATACAATTGAAGTAAGGAATGAAATAAAAAGTCCGTTTATTGCAGTTTTATCTACAGCTTCCTGATTGTGCTCGCCAAGTCTACGTGAAAGAATTGCGTTTACACCAACACCAGTACCGATTGAAAATGACATAAGCAGGTTCTGAATCGGGAAGGCAAGCGAAAGTGCAGTTAAAGCTTCCTCATTAATCATTGCAATGAACATACTGTCAACTATGTTATACAGTGCAAGAATGAACATAGAGAACATCATAGGAAGCGACATATTAAGAATTAATCTTCCAACTGGCATTACGCCCATTTTGTTTAAAGTCTGTGTCTTGTTTTCCATAAGCAAGCTATTTTATTCGGATTTTTCGCAATTTTCAAGCGAATGACAAAGAATTACAATGTTTTCTATTAATGTGCATCCAGCCACGGCTTAAGATTTTCTGTCCAGAACCGGTCTTCAATCTTTTTGTCGCCGCAAGTGTGTCCAAGCTTTCTGTCTGCACGGATTTTTTCTCCGTGAAAGTCACTGGCTGCTGTTACAAAATAACCGATTTTACCAGCCAGTTCTTCCAGGCGAAGGCATTCTGTAACTCGTGCACCAGGATGAAATGCTTCAAGGCCTACAACCCCGCGGTCATAAAAATCCTTAAGCGCGTCTGGCAGCTTTCCCCAAGACAAAAACAGCGACATCGGATGCGCGATTACAGGCGCTCCACCAGATTCGCGGATAGCTACAATTGCTTCATCAAGGTTTGTACCAATTTTTTTTACGTACCAGGGGCGTCCATGTGCCAGAAAGCGGTCAAATGCCTGTTGACGGTGCCTTACAATTCCTTTTTTCTGAAGCATTGCTGCAAAATGCGGGCGTCCAAGAATTGTGTTTGGAAATTCTGCATACATTTCTTCTATTGTAATATCTACGCCGTCTGCACGCATCTTTTCTACAATTTCTGAATTTCGTCGGTGTCGGTTTTCTACAACGTTGTCTAAAATCTGCTGAAAGCTTGGACTGATAGTTTTTAATCCTAATCCCAGAAGATGAAATTCTCCCGTTGGAAAATTTATGCTAAGTTCAACTCCAGGAACAAGTGTTATTCCGCATTCTTTTGCAGCGGCTCTTCCCATTTCAAGTCCGCCTACAGTGTCGTGGTCAGTAATTCCTAAAACCGATATTTTTTTTTCTGCTGCTTTATGAACAATTTCTGCGGCTGTGTATTGACCGTCAGAAGCAGATGTATGTACGTGTAAATCTATCATTTTAAAATAATAGCACAATTTAAAAGTCTATGGTATAATTTATATCAAACTGTTTTGTAGAGGTTTATAAAAAAGTATGCCAAAAGCAATGAGATATACAACAGATTCTATCATTTATTTTGGCGGTAATATCGACTATCGCATTTTTATTTTGCAAAGTGGTGTAGTAAATCTCTCCAGCATCGATATTGAAACTGGCAACGAAATCAACGAAAAAGTAAAAGATGGTGAATTTTTTGGCGTAAAATCAGCTCTTGGAAAATTTCCCCGCGAAGAAACCGCACGTGCAGTTTGTCCCTCTGTTGTAATTGGTCTTACAGTTCAGGAATTTGAAAATATTTTTATAAACAATAAAGAACTCATTTTAAAGATGCTTCGTGTATTTTCCGGACAGCTGCGTCAGATTCATAAAAAAACAGAATCGATTTTGAATAATGTTTCTACAGATTTGCAGTCTGGAATGCTTTCGCTTGCGCAGAGTTTTTATAATGATGATCAGTTCCGTTCTGCATCTGATGTTTATTTAAAATTTCTAAAACGCTATCCAAACTATTTAAAAAGGACAGAAGTTGCAAAACTTTATCAGGAAGCTAAGCTTAAGGCCGACCGCCTTGCAGAGATGAATAAAAATGATATCAGTTTTGATGATGATGAGTCAGACAATTCGAATAAAATTTTTGCTCTTCCTGCTGCTTTTGAACGATTTGCTAAAATTTACGAGCCAGGACAGGTTATTATTGCAGAATTTGAGCCTGGCGACAGTTTTTATTTAATCCAGAAAGGAAAAGTTCAGTTGATTAAGTGTGTTAGTGGTTCAAAAAAGAATCTTGATATTCTTAAACCTGGCGAAATTTTTGGAGAAATGGCAATCCTTGATAATTCTCCGCGTTCTGCGACCTGTATGGCAATTGGTCATGTAAAATGTCTGGAATTCAATAAAGAAAACTTCCAGCTTTTGATTACAGGAAATCCTCAGATTGCTTTGCATTTGCTTAAGCTTTTCTGCAAGCGCATTAATGACCAGAAGCGCCGTTTTAGAATCCTTTGTATAAAAGACTATCAGGCACGCATTTGTGATGTCTTCCTTTTGCTTGATGAAATGAATCCAATTTCCAGCGAAAAAGAAAAACAGCGCCGTTTTAATGTTTCTGTTCATGATGTTGCAAACTGGGCAGGACTTCCTGTTGATGTTACAAAAGATGAACTTTTTAAGCTTTCGGCTCAGAGAAAAGTTGAAATTTATGATGATTATATGATAATCTCTAATATCAACGAAATGAGACGTCTTTACGAATCCAGATATTTGACTGGAAATCTCTAATTTTCGTTTTTTTTCAAAAAAATTTGCCAACTTAGCTCACCCGGTAGAGCAGCTCCCTCGTAACGAGCAGGTAAACAGTTCGAGTCTGTTAGTTGGCTGGAGAGTTAAAAATATCTGGCAGTTTACATAGAATGTGGACTGCCATTTTTGTATTGGTGAAGGAATGAAAACTTTTAAGTTCTATTTTTACCGTATTTTTCCGGCAGTAGTGTTTATTGCTTTGTTTTTTTTGCCTATTTCGGCAGTTTCCATCAATCTTCTGGATTTAGACTCTCCAGCGCCTCAAATATTCACTCCGTTTGGAGTAATTCTAAAAACAATCACTGGTGGTAAAATAGCCGCAGAATTAAAGCTTTTTCCGTTATGCCTTTCTTTTTATGCACTGCTTCTTCTTCCAGTTCTTTCTATCTATCTTATAGTTCAGATTTTTGTAAAAAATCAACGAAACCGATTGCGTCGTATATTTATTCTTTCTGGATTGTCTTTGTACATTTTGTGTTCCATCTGGTGCATGGTTACTTTTGCCAACACACGAAGATGGTTTTTTGCAATTCCTGCATATATTTATGTTACGATTTCTGCTGTTGTGATAATGCACGTTAGCCTTACGTTTTTTATGCTATTCCATCACCGTCAGGGAAAAATCGAATACGAAACAATCCAAAAACTAAAAAAGCAGGAAGCCAATCAGCGCCGTGAACACTTTATTTCTATACGAACAAAAGTTCTGCTCACAATTTTTTTAACAATCGTTATGCTGCTTGGTATTTTTACAACATTTGTATTGCACGACAATTACAGAATGATTATTGCAGCTGTTGGAAATACTGGCCGCGCTCAGGCAGAACAGGCCGCTGCCGTTTACGAATCTGCAGAAGGCAGGTATGATAAGGTTCAGATTTTCTTTGACGAGCAGAGACATTCCAATATTTTTTCTAACACGCCTTACGAAAGAATTGATATTATTATCAGCCGAGCTCAAAATAATATTTTTATAGAAAATGTTGATTCATCTAAAGCCTTGCCATCTTATGATGTTTTTGCCTACACAACTGCAAAACCTTCTAAAGTTCCGGATGATGAAAAACAGATAAGTGCTGAAAAAGCCTTTGAATACATAAAGCGCTATAAAAGCGGTCTTTATTTAAAAGAGCCTGTATATGACAAAGTTAAAGGAACCTGCAAATTTATTCATCCGGTTACATTCAGTCGAAAGATTGGTCAAAAACTGGTTGGTTTTTCAATTGTAACATACCGTCAGGAAGTTTTGATGAAGACTTACTTTCAGACAAAGGTGTTTTTGCTCACGCTAGCTGCAATCTTTTTGTATGTGGTGGTTTTAATTACAATTCTTCTGACTGACTACATCACAGTTCCACTTGTGTATCTAAAATCAAATGTCCAGGACGCCAATTCAAGATTTACCCAGATTATTTCCAGTGGTGGAAAAATAGGTGCAGACTCTCTTGTTTTTAATGATGACGTAAAATCGCACGATGAAATTAAGGATTTGTCTGTAGCCATCAGGGATTTTATTTCTCTTATTCGAGGTCTTATTCCATATATTTCAAACTCTACGCTTAAATATGCAGACCGCGAATCTGATTCAAAACTTAGTGTTACAAAAGATTTGTGCTTTTTGTTTACAGATATTCGCGGTTTTACCAATATGTGCGAAGACCGTCCTGCCCGCGAAGTTGTAACGCTTTTGAATCAGTATCTTGAGCTGGAAACAGAAATCATTATTAAAAATCACGGTGATATTGATAAGTACGTTGGCGATGAGGTAATGGCATTTTTTGCAGGCCCACGCAAGGAATACAATGCATGTAAGGCCGCTATGGAAATTCGTACCGCAATGAGAAAGGCTCAGCAAATTTCTTTGCAGGAAGGAACCGACTACGTTTCTATGGGTATTGGAATCAATACCGGTAAGGTTATTTTTGGTTCGGTTGGTTCTAAAAAGCGCATGGACTTTACTTCTATTGGAGATACTGTAAATACAGCTGCGCGTCTGGAAAGTGCAAATAAGGCTTACGGTTCAAAGGCGATTATTACAGAGGCAGTTTATAAAAAACTGCAGGGAAGTTTTATCTGTCGCGAACTGGATTTGATTACCGTAAAAGGAAAAACTGAGCCTCTTAGAATTTACGAAATTCTTCAGAAAAAGGACGAAGCTTCGGTAAAGATTTATGAAATCCGCGATTTGTTTGAACAGGGACTTATTTTTTACCGCAATCAGAACTGGAACAGGGCAGAAATTGCCTTCCGCGAGTGCGTAGATCGCTTTAATGATATGCCTTCTGTTATCTTTTTGGAGAGAATCCGCCATTTTAGAAAGTCTCCGCCAGAAGCAAACTGGAACGGCGTTTTTACAATGAAGGTAAAATAGTCGTTTCTGGCGTGCAATTTTTATAAAGATGTTCCCTTGATTTTCCGAAAAATGAGTATGGGAAAATCAGGAAATAGTTATGAAAAACCGGACTTTTGGTCGCAGAAGGCATTTTCAGAAGGTTATCCGGCTCGTTCGGTTTATAAATTAAAAGAAATTGATGAAAAATTTGGAATGATAAAAAAGAACTACACAGTTCTTGACCTTGGTTCAGCTCCTGGCAGCTGGACTACATTCCTTTTGCGCCAGATGGATGGCAGCGGAAAAGTTGTATCTTGTGATTTGAATCCGCTTTCTAAAATCGTAAAAGGTGAAAATCTTCTATTTATTCAGGGCGATTTGAATGCGCCGGAAATCCGTAAACAGATAAAAGATAACGGTCCATATGATCTGGTTGTTTGCGATGCTGCACCAAAAACAACAGGAAACCGTACTGTAGATACTGCCCGCAGTGAACAACTTGTAGAAATGGCAATCTGGTATGCCCAGACTATGCTTAAACAAGGCGGAAACTTTACCGTGAAAATCTTTCAGAACGGTGATCAGCAGAAATTCCTAAAATCTATGCGAGAAATTTTTACATCTGCCAAAGGCTTTAAGCCTGAAGCCTGCCGTGCCGAAAGTTTTGAAACCTATCTGGTTGGAATTGGCAAAAAATAATTTAGTTGCGATTAAAAAAAGTGCGGGTTATAATTATGAAATTATTGAATAAAATAAAAAGTGGATTTAATATGCTAAAAAGTTTTAAACACTCAAAAATTGTACTCATTTCTTTAGCTTGTTTTTGTGCAAGTTTTGCTCTTACAGCAGCTGTTACAAAAACTGTAAAATCTATTAATATGCATAAAGGTGTTGGTGGTTTTGAAACTGCCAATGTTCCAGAATATTCTGAAAATCTTGATCATCTTTTAACAGACAGTGAAGCAGCAGATGCAGTGCCAGAAGGGGATTCTTCTGCATCTTCTATTACCTATCAGACTTACCGTGTAAAGCAGGGTGATATGATTGGCTTTATTGCAGATAAATACGACATTACAACAGACACAATCATTAGTGTAAATAATATAAAGTCTTCACGTCTGATTCAGGTTGGACAGTATCTTAAGATTCCTTCTATGCCTGGAATTATTTATACAGTTCGTAAAAATGGCGAAACTCCTGCTACAATTGCTGCCAGCTATAAAGTAGATGCTCTGCAGTGTGCAAATGTGAATGCACTTTCAGTTGATTCTGAGTTAAAGGCTGGAACTTCACTTTTTGTACCAGAAGCAGAACTTGACTGGATGACCCGCCAGGAAATTAACGGTGATTTGTTCCATCGTCCTATTCATGGCCGTTACTGGATTTCTTCCCGCTATGGATGGCGAACTTCTCCTTTTAACGCAGCAAAACGAACTTTCCACGGTGGCCTTGATATGGCTGCAAATTCTGGAACTCCAATTTATGCAGCACTCGACGGAAAGGTTACTACAACAGGTTTTAATGCAACTTACGGAAATTACGTTATTATTACCCATCATTCGGGCTATAAAACTTTGTACGGACATATGAGTCAGATTACCTGTAAAAAAGGGAACTTTGTTTACACCAATACAATGATTGGTCGCGTTGGTTCTACAGGTATGAGTACTGGCCCGCATTTGCACTTTACTGTTTATAAAAACGGAAAGAGCATCAATCCATCGCTTGTATTGAACTAAATTTATTAAGTATATTTAAAAGATTTCTTGAATCTGCTATATTTTCCACATGGAAACTCGTAACATTTTTGAAAACCTGTCTTGTATCGATCACCGATACTCTTTGTCGGAGGCTGACGCTTTTGCCGGTCTTTCTAAGTACATTTCTGAAGAGGCGAGCATTCGTTCGCACGCGCGTTGTGAAGCCGCTCTTGTAAAGGCTCACCTTAAGATGCGCGGTCAGCTCACAGATGCAGTTGCAAAAAAGCTTGATGAAGTTGCTGACAACATTGACCCTCAGGAAGTTTATGCCGAGGAAGAAAAGACAAAACATAATATCCGTGCCCTTGTAAATGTAATGAAAACAAAGGTTGATGCAGAAATCGGACCTCTTATTCATCTGGGTGCAACTTCGGTTGATATTCTTGATACCGGTTTGAGCTGCCGTATGCGTGATGTTACTAAAAATGTTGTACTTCCAGAACTCAAAAAACTTGAAAACTATCTCTGCGACATTGCAGAACGTGAATGTGCTACTCCTCAGGTAGGACGTACTCACGGTCAGCATGCAGTACCTATTACTTTTGGATGGTCAATTGCAGAATTTGTTGCCCGTCTTGGAAAATCAATTCTCCGCATTGAAGAACTCAGCAATCAGCTTGTAGGTAAACTTGCAGGTCCTGTTGGTTCTTACAACGGCCCGTCTATGATTGTAAAAGATCCTGAAGAGCTTGAGCGCACTTACACAGAATTCTTAGGTCTTCAGCCATCTGAATATTCAAATCAGCTTGTAGAACCTGAACACGTTCTCCGCCTTCTTCTGGAAATGAACGTAGCATTCGGTATCATCGCAAACCTTGCTGATGACCTCCGTAACCTTCAGCGTTCAGAAATTGGTGAAGTTTTTGAATACTTCGCTTCTACTCAGGTTGGTTCTTCTACAATGCCTCAGAAACGCAACCCATGGAACAGTGAGCACGTAAAATCTCTCTGGAAGGCTATGTGTCCTCGCGTAATCACCTTCTATATGGATCAGATTTCTGAACACCAGCGCGACCTTACAAACTCTGCTTCTCAGCGCTTTATTACAGACTATGTAAGCGGATTTACTATGGCTGTTGCCCGCATGAACAGCGTTGTTAAAGGTCTTCAGGCAGATAAAGAAGGTATGGCTAAAAATCTTCAGGGAGCTGGCGGAAAAGTTAAGGGCGGTGTTCTTGCAGAGCCTGCATACATCCTTCTTGGCGAGGCCGGCTACAACGACGGTCACGAAGTTATCCGTAAGATTACTTTGGAAGCAGAACAGAGTGGAAAGACTTTCTTTGAAGTTCTTAAAACTCATGAAAAGGAATTTGCAGACATTACTGCTCAGCTTGAAAAACTTGGCGTAGAAAATCCTGCTCAGTTCTTTGAGCAGCCGTCAAATTACTGTGGTTTAGCAGCGGTTAAGAGTAAACGTTTAGCTCTCAAATATAGAGAACTAATGAAATAGTCTGCTCAAAGAACTGATTAGTAAGATAAGCTAAAAATTGCTATTCGCAATTTTTTTAACGCTTTTCTATTGAACAGAGGGCGCCAGCGCCCTCACACATCTTCGAAAATCCTGCAAACTACTGTGGTCTTGCAGCTGTTAAATCAAAACGCCTTGCACAGAAGTACAAGGAATTGATGAAATAATCGAAAGAAAAATTAAATTTGCTTATTCCACATAAACAGTTCATAATTAATAAAAATGTGTTATGGAGTTGTTTATGTGGAACTATAACTTTGTTGTTCCGAATATAAGTCTTTTATTCATTTTTCTGATTTTTTACGTATTGCAGCCACATATGCCAATAAGTAAAAATCGTACCTTTCTCCGTGTAATTTGTGTTGAAATCCTGCTTCTTTTACTGGATATTGCTTCTTCCAGAATGTTGGAATACTATGAATCTTTTCCTTTGTTCTGCCATCTTTTTGTTAATATACTCTTTTTTATTGTATTCTTTCTTAGAGCAACTTTATTCTTTTATTTTACATACACAATTTATGTTCCAAAATCGCACAGAAATTATAAAAAACTGCTGACGGCATATTCTGTCTTTTTTATTTGTACTTTGATTGCACTTGTAAATTTCTTTACTCCTACGCTTTTTATTCTTGATGAAACTGGCTATCATCGCTGGAAGCTCTATAATCTTATTTATGTATGTTCGTTCTTTTATGTGGGACTATCTTTTACTGCTTTAATTTTAAACAGAAAAAGAATGTATTCTTCAGTTTTTTATGCTGCAATTGCTTTTAATAGTATTTTGTTATTTGGGTATTGTCTTAGACTTTTGTTCCCGCGCATCCTTATTATGGATTTTTTCTGTCTGATGGCAATAATTGTGATTTTCTTTGAATATGAAAATTCTGCGGTTTATATAGAAAGCAGAACTAAGGTCTTCAGATTGGAAGCAATGGCTTTGCTTATGGAAGAGCAGATTGGAAAGTTTCCTTTTATGCTTGGAATCCAGATTTACAATTATAATGATATGAGGGAGATTTATACTGGTCCAAATATCGATCAGGGACTAAGATTAATTAGTGATTACTTTAAAAAATCATATCCAGAACTTTTTAGATTTTATCTTAACAGCGGAAGATTTATGCTTATTGGCAATACCACAAAGTATTCTGCCGAAATCCTTAAAGAAGAGATTCGTGAACGCTTTATAAAACCATGGAAATGCGAATCAAGTGAAATGGAACTTTATCTGGATGTAAATTTTATAGAAGTTCATCACGATTTTAAGATAGACAGTTCTGAAACTCTTATGCAGGGGATTCTTTCTGCCTTTAATAATATGACAGGCTATTCTGATTCTGATATGGTGATTTCAAAGCAGACTCTGGAATCAATTAAAAATGCTGCTGAAATAAAAAGAATTGTACGACATGCAGTTGAGGAGAATTCTGTAGAAATGTTTTTGCAGCCAATTGTTTCTGCAGAAACAGAACAGGTTGTTGGTGCAGAAGCTCTGGCAAGAATTCGTGCTCCAAATGGTGTAATGCTTTCTCCTGCAATTTTTATTGCTGTTGCAGAAAAGAACGGACATATAAACCGGCTTGGGGAACAGATGTTTGAAAAAGCCTGTAAGTTTGCCAGCAGTTATGATTTAAAAAAATCTGGAATTACCTGGATAAATGTAAATCTTTCTCCGCTTCAGTTCTTAAAAAGTGATCTTGAAAAACGCTTTAGTTCGATTTTGAATAAGTATTGTGTAAATCCAGAAATTATCCATCTGGAAATTACAGAAGAAGCAATGATTGATTATGCAATTCTAGCAAGACAGGTTCGTGACATGAAGAATGCCGGCTTTGAATTTGTACTTGATGATTTTGGTTCAGGCTATTCTAATGTTACAAGTTTGCACAGCTATCCGTTTATAAATATCAAATTTGATATGCAGGTTGTCTGGGAATATTTTAAGACTAAGAAGAATATTTTGCCTGGGTTGATAAAAGTTTTTAAGAATTCGGGATTTTCTGTTACTGCAGAGGGTATAGAAAATAAAGAGATGGCAGAAGAAATGAGAAATCTTGGCTGCGATTATCTGCAGGGTTTTTATTTTTCCCAGCCGCTGCCTGTTGATGAATTTATAAAAAAGTACGGGAAAAAGTAAAATGGAAAAAAAACAGGAAGGATTCAGTCAGCTTGCAATTACTCTGTTAAATTATTATGACGGAGCTTATTATGTGGATATTAACACAGGGGAATATACAGTCCTTGTTCCTTTGAAAGGGTTAAAAAAGTTGAATGCGCCTTATACCGGCGATGATTTTTATACAGATTCTGTAAAGATTTTAAGCAAATGTGTTCATCCGAATGATCTGGAAAACATTAAAAAAGCTAGTGATAAAAATACAATATTAGAAGCTCTTTCTGAAGGCGATGTTTATACAAATATTTTCAGAATAATAATCAATGAAAATGTCATTCATATGAAGAGGTCTCTCTTCTTGTGTCCTGACAGGGATCATGCAATCTGCTGCCTTGAAAATATTGAGGAAGACTTTATTAAAAAGGAAACCCAGAAAAAAAATCTTGAATCGGCTGAGCGCATGGCAAGATTTGATGAGCTGACAGGTGTCCGTAACAAAAATGCCTTTAAGGAATATTCAGAATCAATAGATGATAAAATCAAAAGCGGAGAAAAGAATTTTTCATTCGGTCTTATTTTGTGCGATATGAACGACCTTAAACTGATGAATGATACCCGGGGGCATAACTTTGGAGACGAATACATTCAGAGGGCCAGCCGCATAATCTGTAATATTTTTACCCATAGTCCGGTTTTCAGAATTGGCGGCGATGAATTTGTTGTTGTTTTGACAGGAGAGGATTATGAAAACCGCAGGGAATTGCTTAATCTTCTTATTGTTGAAAGCCTTGAAAATAAAAAATCCCGTTCCGGCCCTGTAATTGCTGCCGGTATGTCTGTATATAAAGCCGGTTCAGACAAGTCCTTTTCTAAGGTTTTTAATCGCGCCGACAAATTAATGTATAAAAATAAAAAAGAGCTAAAATCGATATTCATTAACAGACTTGGAAAAGATGTTGAAAGAATTGATGTTAAAATAACGAATGAGCGCAAAAGATTGCTGGATGCTTTGTTCGGGGCCTTTTGTACAGTCAGTGACGGCGGCTATCTTTATCTGAATGATATGTGCTATGATTTTTCAAGATGGTCTTATTCTCTGGTAACTGATTTTGCTATGCCTTCTGAATATATGTATCAAGTCGGTAAGCTTTGGGATGAACATATTCATCCGGATGATTTAAAAGCCTATAGAAAAGCGGTGGATAAGATTTTCTCTAAGTCAGATGCGGGTTTAATGCCGCTTAAGTACAGAGCCCGCAAGGCAGACGGTACTTATGTATTACTGTCTACCAGGGGCTTTGTCTTAAACGATAAGGATGGTGACCCGGAATATTTTGGCGGGATTATAGTTCCTTTATAGCTTTGATTTCCAGGGCTTTTACAAATCTCTGGAAGGCAGCCTTGCCTTTTTCGTCACGCTTGTAAACGCCAGCATCCTCCAGAACCTTGCTGAATACAATACCTGTCTCTTTGCGAAGGATATCATCAGCATTTTTGGTGTTGAAATCCGGATAGCGTTTAAGAATATCTTCTGCCCAGTCAGCATGCTTTGAAAGTTCTTCATTTTTGCGCAAATCTTCTTTGTTACACATTGCAACTGAAAGGTCGCCCAGCTCTTTTTTAAGGCGGCTTGGAAGAACTGCAAGGCCCATTACCTCAATCAAACCGATGTTTTCCTTTTTGATGTGATGAAGGTTTGCGTGAGGGTGGTAAACGCCCATAGGATGCTCTTCTGTTGTAATGTTGTTACGCAAAACAAGGTCCAGTTCAAAAAGTTTTCCGCGGCGGCGTGCAATCGGAGTGATTGTGTTGTGCTGTTCGCCGTCAGTTTCTGCAAAAATAAATGCGTCCTTGTCTGTGTAACCGCGCCATGCATCAAGAATGTAAGTTGCGCAGTCTACAAGGTCATTTGCTTTTTTTGCAGTAATGCGGATAACGCTCATAGGCCATTTTACGATTCCAGCCTTTACTTTTGGGAACTTTTTAAGCTTAAATTCACTTTCTACAGGTGCTTTTGCCATAGGAAATTCATAACGTCCGCCCTGGAAGTGGTTGTGTGTAAGAATTGAACCACCAACGATTGGAATATCTGCATTGCTTCCTAAAATGTAGTGAGGGAATTGTGTTACAAAGTCCAAAAGGCGTACAAAAGTTGCGCGCTCAATCTTCATAGGAATATGGCGTGAATCAAAAACGATACAGTGCTCGTTGTAGTAAACGTATGGAGAATACTGAAGATTCCAGCTTTCGTCGTTGAGTGTAAGTGGAATAATGCGGTGGTTCTGGCGGGCAGCGTGATTAAGGCGGCCTGCATAACCTTCGTTTTCCTTACACAAAAGACATGCAGGATAGCCGCTTTGTTTTGCATTGCGGGCAGCGGCAATTGCCTTAGGGTCTTTTTCTGGTTTAGAAAGGTTGATTGTAATATCAATGTCGCCATATTCTGTTGCGGTCTTCCATTTTAAGTCTTTGCAAACGCGGTAACGGCGGATATAGTCTGTGTCTCCGCTGAATTTGTAGTACCAGTCTGTTGCAGCTTCTGGAGATTCTTCATCATAGATTGTATGGAAAATATCGATTACATCAGAAGGAGGTGGAACCAGCTGTCCCATTATTTTTGTGTCAAAAAGGTCACGGCTAACAATTCCCTGGTCATCAAAAATCTTATTTTCTCCAGCCCAGTCCAAAAGTTCTTTTAAAATTTCTTCAAGTTCTTCTGTTTTTACTTCTGGAAGACTTGCTGCCTGTTCGTCGTTTTCAAAACCATCAAGCTGAAAAAGTTCAAGCAGGCGGTTTTTTGTGTAGATTACATCCTCTTTTGTGATAAGTGAATTAAGAAGCGCATAAGAAGTCAGACGGTTAATATTTTCGTAAATAGTCATAAAAAACTCCTGATAAGCGTATTAAAAAAGGTACGCAATAAAATCTGCAAAAAGCAGATTTTACCACGACCTTTAGTGTGATAGTTGTTGTATCACAATTCTATCACATACCAGGATTTTTAAAAGTATTTAAATGAGATTTAACAGGTTTTCTTTTGATTGAAAGCCCACTGATGAGTTTGTAAGTGTTCCGCCTTTGAATACGGCTACAAATGGAATGCTCATAACTCCAAACTGAGATGCAAGAGCGTCTTCATCATCAACATTTACTTTGCATACCTTAATTTCTGGATGCTCTTCTGCAATTTCTGCTACAACAGGACCAAGCATTTTGCAAGGGCCGCACCATGGAGCCCAAAAATCTACCAAAACCGGTTTATCCGATTCCAAAACTTCCTTCTGAAAAGTTGCTGTGGTTACATTAATTTCTGCCATAATTTTAACCTCCGTCATTATTAAATATAAAATCGAAATGGAAAAATGTCAAAGAAAAAAATGTTGTATACAATATAAAATTGTAAAAATTTTGTTTTTAGTTGCAACTTTTGGCAATCTTGTTTATTTTAACAGTATATGACTGATTACTACGAAGTGCTTGGTGTTCCAAAAACGGCCACAGCAGACGAAATTAAAAAAGCTTACCGAACTCTTGCATTCAAATATCATCCAGACAGAAATGCTGGTGATGCTGTTGCAGAAGAAAAGTTTAAGCAGATTAGTGCAGCTTACGATGTTCTTGGTGATGAATCTAAACGCCGTGATT
Source organism: Treponema sp. (assembly GCA_024696155.1). Classification (GTDB taxonomy): domain Bacteria; phylum Spirochaetota; class Spirochaetia; order Treponematales; family Treponemataceae; genus Treponema_D. The sequence continues at coordinate 19,877 of JAILHD010000132.1, forward strand.
ACGATTTAGGCTATTCAAATCCATATGGTGCTTACAGTTCTCAAAATGCGGGTAGTTATCAGCAGTATCAAGAAGATCCGTTTTATCAGTGGTTTAATCAGTCTGCAAATAATAGTACAAACGGCAGTTACAATGGCTGGAATTATACTTATCAGCGTCGTCCGCGCCAGAGTAGACGTTATACCCGCGGTGACTGGTGGAAAATGCTTTTTGCTAAAGCTGCGCAGACTTTTGTAACGCTCATATTTTTCCGCTATGCAATCTATCTTATTCCGTTTGGATTTTTTATCTGGCTTGGTGTAATGAGTAACGGCATTACAGGAATCTTTACCGCGGTTCGCGGATTAGTTCGTAGTTATTCAAAATAAAGATTTTAAGAAAAGTAGACGCAGGGAGCGGATCGTGGATCAAAAACACTCTGTTTGTGGTTGCCGCGATAGCGGCATATAATAGTTACTTTGCACAAACAGCGTGTAGCGCGTTATCGCGCGGTTATGACTCACGATTAGCGACCGTGAGTCATTTTTTTTGCTTTAGTGTATTTATTTTACAATATTTCCAATAAAGTATTTCTTTTTACCGCGGCGGAAAATCAGAATCTCGCCTTCAATGGCCATGTCTTTTGTAATGACTTTTGTAGGGTCATTGATAACTTCGCCGTTTACGCTGATGGCGTTGCCGCTGATGAACTCGCGGGCCTCGCGTTTTGACGATGCAATCTTGTTGTTTACAAGGACGTCAACAAGTGGAAGCTCTTCTGCAAAATCAAAAGAAGGAACACTCTTCATGCCGGATTTAATATCCTTTACAGAAAGTCCCTTGAAATCTCCTGCAAAAAGCTTCTTGCTTACGTTTACGGCATTGTCTGCTTCTGCCTGACCGTGAATGTCTTTTACAACTTCCCAGGCAAGTGTTTTCTGAGCAATGCGGGTTTCCGGCGCTGCCTGCTGCTGAGCATAAATATCTTCAATCTGTTCTTTAGAAAGGAATGTGAATACCTTAAGATATTCCAGAACCTTAGAGTCATCAGAGTTGATAAGATACTGGTAGATTTCGTATGGAGAAGTCTTTTCCTTATCAAGCCATAGGGCGTTACCTTCAGATTTACCGAATTTCTTTCCGCTAGGGTCAAGAATCAAAGGCATTGTAAAGGCGTAAGCAGTCTTATCAAGATTTTTACGGATTAAATCAACACCGGTTGTAATGTTACCCCACTGGTCAGAACCTGCAACCTGCATGATACAGTTCTTTTCCTGATAGAGGTGCATAAAGTCGTAACCCTGCAAGAGCATGTAAGAGAACTCTGCAAAAGTAATTCCTGTTTCAAGACGGCGGCGGATAATATCCTTATCCAGCATGTAGTTTACGTTGATGTATTTACCGATGTCGCGGAGAAAGTTCAAGAAGGTGTAATCCTTCATCCAGTCGTAGTTATCAACAAGTTCTGCGGTTGGAACAAGAGTTTTAATCTGATTACGGATTCCGTTGATGTTTGCGTTTACTCTTTCTTCGCTGATGATTTCGCGTTCAGCTGTTGGGCGGGGATCACCGATACGGCCTGTAGCACCTCCGCACAAAAGAACCGGATGATGTCCTGCATTTGCAAGACGTTTTGCCATACAAAGAGAAGAGTAGTGTCCAAGGTGGAGGGAATCGGCAGTAGGGTCAGTTCCCCAGTAAAAAGAAAATGGAGCTCCGTCCAGAACCTTTTGTAAATCGGCTTCTTCGCCTGCAACGTCTTTAATAAGTCCGCGCCATTTTAA
>JAILHD010000149.1 GCA_024696155.1 Treponema sp.
GCAGGTCCTAGCTGCCTGCCGGAAGAAGTTCTGAACGAATGTGCAAAAGAAATGCTGGATTACAATGGAACAGGCCAGTCGGTAATGGAAATGAGCCATCGTTCAAAGGCTTATGAACCAATTATTGAAGATGCTGAGGCTATGGTTCGCAAGCTGATGAAGGTGCCTGACAACTACAAGGTTCTTTTTGTACAGGGCGGAGGTTCTACTCAGTTCGCTATGGTTGCAGAAAATCTTGGCATTAAGCATAAAAAAGCTGCTTACATCGAAACTGGTGTCTGGGCAAAAAAAGCTGCTGCAGAAGCTAAAAAGCTTGGAATTAATGTTGATGTAATTGCTTCAAGCAAGGACAAAAACTATTCATATATCCCTCGTGTTGAAAAAATCAGCGGCGACTATGACTATGCTTACATCTGTTTTAACAACACAATCATGGGAACTCACTACGAGTACATTCCTGACACAGGAGACATTCCTCTTGTAGCTGATATTTCTTCTTGCGTTTTGAGCGAGCCGCTGGACGTTTCTAAATTTGGACTTTTGTTCGCCGGTGCCCAGAAAAACCTTGCTCCAGCCGGAGTTACTCTTGTAATCATCCGTGAAGATTTGATTCCTGAACCTGAAAACTGCCTGCCTGGCACACCAACTATGCTTGCTTACAAAACTCACGCTGATAACGGTTCTATGTACAATACTCCTCCTTGCTACACAATCTACGTGCTTGGAAAGGTTTTGCACTGGATTGAAGCAAACGGCGGTGCAGAAGGAATGCTCAAACGCAATCAGGAAAAGGCTGATTACCTTTACAACTTCCTTGATTCAAGCGATTTCTATCACGCAACAGCAGAAAAGGGAAGCCGTTCTTTGATGAACGTTCCATTCCTTACAAAATACTCTGACCATGCCGCAGATGATGAAGCTGCAGCAGCTAAAGAAAAGGAAATCAACGACAAGTTCGTTAAGGCTGCAAGTGCTGCAGGTCTTGTAAACCTTAAGGGACACAGACTTGTTGGCGGTATGCGCGCTTCTATTTACAATGCAATGACACTTGACGGTGTAAAGGCATTGGTTGACTTTATGAAGAAATTCGCTGAAGAAAATAAATAGATTTTTAGACACAGATTACACGGATAAGCACGGATTTTCACGGATAAAAAGCATCCGTGTTCCATCCGCGTAAATCCGTAATATCCGTGTCAAAAAAGAAGGAAAAAGATTATGTCATTCAAAATTCAAACATTAAATAAAATCGCAGCAGTTGGACTTAATCAGCTGGAAAGAGACGTTTATGAAATTGCATCTGACATTAACAATCCTGATGCAATTCTTGTACGCTCGGCTGACATGCACTCTATGGAACTTTCTGACAGCGTAAAGGCAGTAGCCAGAGCCGGTGCCGGTACAAACAATATTCCTATTCCTGAACTTACAGAAAAAGGTGTTGTAGTATTCAACACTCCGGGTGCAAATGCAAATGCCGTAAAAGAGCTTGTAATCCTTGGTCTTCTGCTTGCAAGCCGTCCTGCAATTTCTGCAAACGCATGGGCAAAGGGACTTACAGGAAAGGGTGACGAAATCCCTGACCTTGCAGAAAAAGGAAAGTCTCAGTTTGTTGGACCTGAGCTTAAGGGTAAAACTCTTGGCGTAATCGGACTTGGTGCAATCGGTGCCATGGTTGCTAACCTTGCCCTTAAATTCGGAATGGAAGTTATCGGTTACGATCCTTTCCTTTCTGTAAAAGCTGCTTTGAGCCTTGATCACAATGTAAAAATCGCTGAAACACTGGATACTGTATTTGCAAAATCTGATTACATTACAATCCACGTTCCTCAGACAAATGATACAAAGGGTATGATTAATGCTGCTACAATCAAGACAATGAAGGACGGAGTACGCATTTTGAACATTGCCCGCGGTGGTCTTGTAAACAATGCTGACATTCTTGCTGCCCTTGACAGCGGAAAAGTTGCAGCATTCGTAAGCGACTTCTGTGCAGAAGAACTTTTGAATCATCCAAAGGTAATCTGCCTTCCACATCTTGGAGCTTCTACTCCGGAAGCAGAAGACAACTGTGCTGTAATGGCTGCAAAAGAGCTTAAGGACTTCCTTGAATTCGGAAACATCAATAATTCAGTAAACTTCCCTAAAACTATTACAGACAACCCAATTCCACAGGGCGGAACAAGACTTTGCATCAGCCACAAAAACATTCCTGATACTATTTCTAAGTTCACAACAATCCTTGGTGAAGCAAAACTCAACATTGCATCATTCATCAACCAGGCCCGCGGTGACGTTGCCTACAACATCATCGACGTAGACGGCAGGGTAACAGATGATATCATTGCAAAGCTTGCGGCCTGTGACACAGTAAACCGCGTAAGACCAATTTTTGCAGATAAAGATGAGCATATTGAAGCTACTTCTGACGAAAACTAAATAAAACAGTTTATAAAAAATGACTTCCGGTCGCGGAGTTCAGGTAAAAACCGCGCGATATCGCGCTACACGCTGTTTGTGTAAAGTAACTATAAAAAGCCGCATTCGTGGCATCACAAACAGAGTGTTTTTTACCTGAACTCCGCTCCCTTGCGTCATTTTTTTCTTCCAGTTCTCCAGTTTCCCCTCATCCTACTTTACTAATCCCGATTAACTGATATACTGAAATTATGATTACACAAAAACGCAGTGATTACATTACCTGGGACGAATACTTTATGGGAGTTGCAAAGCTTTCTGGCTTTCGCTCAAAAGACCCTAACACTCCCGTTGGGGCCTGCATTGTTTCTGCTGACAATAAAATTCTTTCTATGGGTTACAACGGTTTTCCACGCGGATGCAGCGACGATGAGTTTCCGTGGTCACGCGAAGACAATGACCCGCTCAAAACCAAATACATTTACGTTACTCACAGCGAATTAAACGCAATTCTTAATTACCGTGGCGGAAGCCTTGAAGGCGCAAAAATCTACGTATCGCTCTTTCCCTGCAACGAATGCGCAAAGGCAATCATTCAATGCGGAATTAAAACAGTAATCTACGATGACAATAAATACGACGGAACTCCAAGCGTTATTGCATCTAAAAAGATGTTTGATGCTGCCGGCGTAAAATACATTCACTACGAAAGCAGCGGACGCGAAATCAAAATTACTTTGTAATACAAAATCAGGCGGCTAATATGAAAATAATTCCGCGTTTTTTACTTGTATCTCTTGGGGCTATTTTAATGTCTCTAAACATTAAAACCTTTGTTCATACAGGAGGACTGCTTCCTGGAGGTTTTACAGGCATAACTCTTTTGTTGCAGGAAATTTTTCTTAAATTCTTAGGAATAAAAATCCAGTTTACAGTTTTTTACTGGGGCTTAAACATTATTCCAGCTCTGATTTGTTTTAAATATGTCGGAAAGCGATTCACAATGCTTTCTATCTGGATGATTATTGCCTCTGGTATTTTTACAGATCTTCTGCCAGATTTTATGATGACTGATGATACACTCCTCTGTTCAATTTTTGGAGGACTTTTAAATGGATTTTCTATCAGTTTGTGTCTTTTTGCAGGCGCAACAAGTGGCGGAACCGATTTTATATCTATCTATGTATCTGAAAAAACTGGAAAAAGCATCTGGAATCATATTTTTGTATTTAATATCATAATTCTTGCGATTTTTGGGCTTTTATTCGGCTGGGAACGAGCCCTTTATTCGATTGTTTTTCAGTTTGCAGCAACACAGCTTCTAAATACGGTTTATAAGCGATACCAGAAATCAACTTTATTTATTATTTCTGATCACTGTGACATGTTGATTGGAATTATTCGCGACGTTACGGGCCACGACGCCACTCTTTTTACAGGAATCGGCTGTTACAAGGGTGCAAAACGCAAAATGCTTTACACAGTTATTTCTTCTGACGAAGAATACAAGCTTGTACGCTCAATTAAAAAGGCTGATCCAGGCGCATTTGTAAACATCATGCAGACAAAGATGCTTAAAGGCAATTTTATCATGAAGCGTCAGGACTAAAAGTAAAACATTTTTTTATATTTTTTCTCCATATATATTGTAAAAACCTTTGCAATTTCTTCTTTAGTACGTTATTATTAATAAGAACATACTAAAAAAATTTATGCTAGGAGAAAAGTATGCCAAATGTGGTTTGGTTTATTACTCTACCTGCAGGTGGTATTGTTCTTGGATGGATTATTCGCTGGATTTATGCCAGATTTCAATTAACAGCTTCAGAGCAGAAAGCAGAACGCGTTAAGCAGGAAGCAATACGCGAAGCAGAAGCTCAGAAAAAAGAAATTTTGTTAAATGCAAAAGATGAGCTCATTCGGGAACGAAATCAGCAGGAAAGAGAAAACCGAGAACGCAGAGCCGATGTTCAGCGTTACGAGGCTAAAGTAAACAAAAAAGAGGAACTCCTGGACCAGAAGGCACAGGAATTTGAAAAAGTTGAAAAGGAACTTGCAGACAGAAAGGCTGCAATGACACGTCGTGAAGAAACTCTTTCTAAGCAGGAAGAGCACTATCGTCAGGAGCTGGAAAGAATTTCCGGACTTTCGGCAGCAGAGGCAAAGGAACTTATCATTAAGAACCTTGAAAACGAAGCTCGCCACGATGCACAGGCTTTAATCAACAAAATCGAACAGGAAGCACAACTCACAGCCGAAAAAAAGGCAAAAGATGTACTCATCACTACAATTCAGCGTATTGCACCAGAAACAACAAGCGATATTACAGTTGCAACAGTTTCTTTACCAAGCGATGAAATGAAGGGAAGAATCATTGGTCGTGAAGGTCGTAACATCAGAACTTTGGAAACATTAACTGGTGTTGATATTATCATTGATGATACACCTGAAGCTGTAGTTATTTCATGTTTTGACCCGGTTCGTAAAGAGATTGCAAAAGAATCTTTGGAACGTCTTATTTCTGATGGACGTATTCACCCGGCTCGCATTGAAGAAATTGTTCAGAAAGTTACACACGAAATCCAGAACAAGATTTACGAAGAAGGTGAAAAAGCTTTATTCGACCTTGGTATTCACAATATGAGTACAGACGGCGTAAAAGCTCTTGGACGCCTTTACTTCCGAACAAGTTATGGTCAGAACGTTTTGAATCACTCTAAGGAAGTTGCAAAAGCAGCAAGTATGCTTGCAGCAGAAATTGGAGCAGACCGCGAACTTGCTAAACGCGCAGCGATTTTGCACGATATTGGTAAGGGAGCAGAAACAGACAGCGACCAGAACCACGCAGAAGTTGGTGCTGAAATTGCCCGCAAGATGGGTGAAGATGCACGCGTTGTAAATGCAATTGGTGCACACCATAACGATATTCCGGCAGAAACAATTGAAGCCGTTATCGTTCAGATTGCAGATGCTATAAGTGCTGCACGCCCTGGTGCACGCCGCGAAACAATTGACAATTATGTAAAACGCCTTGAAAACCTTGAAGCTATTGCAGAAGGCTTTGCAGGAGTTGAGAAGGCATATGCTATTCAGGCTGGCCGCGAGCTTAGAATCCTTGTTAATAACGAGAAGATTCCTGACAGCGACGTAAAAGACCTTGCAAGAAGCATTGCAAAACAGATTGAATCTGATTTGCGCTATCCAGGCCGAATCAGACTTACAATGATTCGCGAAACACGAATCGTCGAATACGCGCGGTAGCGTTGTAATGGGTACTACAATGCTAGTGCCTCCTACGCTACCCCATTTGCCGCTACGCGTCAAATGTAAAAAAAAACAGGCTAACCGAGCAGTATTGGTTAGCCTGTTTTTTTTAACTTAGGGATTTATTTATTAGTAGTTATTGTATGTCTTATACGAATGAGTTTTTGGATATTCATCTCCAGCTGCACGGATAAGGCTTTCCATTTTTTCTGTAACATGCTTTGCAGCAATTGGCTCAGACAAATCTTTATATTCAGAAATATCAATTTCTGGCAAAACCTGAATATCGTAAACATAACGTTCTACAGGGTTGTAAGAAAATAAAGGATCTTTTTTCCCAAGACCATATTTATCTGTTCCGCCAATAAACAGAGGAAGAACATTTGCATTTGAATAAAGAGCAATGCGGGCTGCACCTTTTTTATAGTTATTCTTTCCGTGACGAGGAGAACGTGTTCCTTCTGGGAAGATAATTACGTTATTTCCTTTATCAATTGTTTCCTTGCACAGTTTGCATAAATCATCAAATTCTGTTGTGTTAGTAATATATGCCTGTTTAATAACGCCAGCAAGAGGTGTTTTTGTAAGTCCACCACGGACAATACAGTTAGAATTAGGAACAAGCGACATAATATAAACAAAGTCCAGAAGCGACGGATGATTTGCAACAATTACTTTACCGTGAATATTCTTAAAATATTCTCTATCCTGAACAACTACCTTAGAACCGCCTAAAATTGAAAGTTGCTTTAAAAAATCTCTAAAAGTGCGGGAAACATAGGCACGAGCAACTACTCCAAAATCCTTTTTAATGGCATAAAGCCGTAAAAATGGAAATACAACGATTGCAAGAATCATTGCTCCAACGCCAAAATAAATAAGGAAAATAATTTTTAATAGAACATTAAATGAATATGTAAAAATATTCTTAATTTTTGGGAGCCCTTCTCTGCTGTATTTTGCTTTTTCTTCGGGTGTCATATTAAATCCTTTGTATTATAAGCATTAAAGATTGGCCATAATATAAGCACAAATCATATTATCAAATTCATGATTTCCACGAGGTAAAATCTTCCAGAATAGGCCGAGAGTCGGATAATAACGGGATTTTCCATCATGGGCAAAATTGTATTCTGCAAGAAGTTTAATTCCGTTTCCCCACGCAGAAGTTCCTGAATAAGAACCTTCTTCAGTTTCTATAAAGTCTGTGCGGGCACCTAAAACATAGCCAAGGCCTGTACAAAAACCTGCAAGATTAGGAAAAATCTTAATTCCAATAGAAAAATCATAATTCAAATGATTTGAATGCTCAGAAGTACCCTGCCAGATAAAATCGCAGAGTAAATCACTTCCAAAAAAGAAGGTTGCGTTATCTGAAACATTAAAATGGATGTCAGCAAGTCCGCCAATAATAATTCTGCTCTGATCAGAAACTTCTCTGTTCAAATCATTGATTTCTGAAGAACCGTAAAAAGGGATTCCAGACATAAGGCCTGCAGAAACACCAAAAAAGTTTTGATATGCAAAAACGGTGTTTGCAACAAAAACAAATGCAAGTACAGCTAATATTTTTTTCATAATAACCTCTTAAAATCAGCGGTATACAACCTTAAAAGTTTGAAATACAAGTTTAATATCAGACGTAAATTCAAAACCAACTACAGCAGCTTCGTCTTCCAGAGCATCCTGCTGGCGACTTTTCCAGGCACCAAGGTCTTCATCTTCGCCTTCTAAACATGCCATTTCCCAGGTAACTTCATTAAAAGGAACAATTTCTACTGAATCAAGCTCTATAACACAACGAGGCTTATTTGCGCGGTCTACAACAATATAAAGTTCTCCAGAAACAGGAAGAGGTTCCATATCTATAGAAAAAGTTGGCCAGCTTGCAAAAAAAGCAGTTTTTCTTCCGCCAAGCACAAGAGCAACTTTTTCATCACCAACAAAACCTTTTGCTTCAAAGTTCAAGTCGCCAGAACATTTATCATCTTCGCTGCGGCCAGTATCTGCAATAAATTTGTTCCAATATTCATCTAGTTCTGTCATACAAGTCTCCCTAATTCTTTTTTGAAAGCAGAATAATAAATCCAATTATAAAAAACAAGGCAGGAACAGACAAACTTAATAACGCAGAAAGCGGAATACCCAAAATTAATAAACCGCCTGCGGAAAAGATTCCAAGTTCTATAAGGATTTTATAAACTGTTGCTGCATAAGAACATAAAAAACCGCAGATAATTGTCATCCAGGCAGCTGAATGCATTCTGGACATTAAAAGGATTGCAAAAAACGTTACTATTCCTTTAACTGCAAGTTCAATTATGTAAAACAAAATTTGTGGACTCATCATTTAATCTTCGGAAATTAAAATGCAAAAGGTGAGTTTTTAATTTTAGTAAAGTTTCCTTTATCAACCTGGTATGGGACATAAGAAGTTCCATCATAATGAGGATTGATTACAATCTGATTATCCAGGCAGTAAAGCACAAACTCATCATATTTTTCTTTTGGAACCTTTGGAGTCAAATGACAGCCATTGCGTTCAAAATAATTATGAAGATAAGTGTCATATATAAACCATTCTTTTTCCACGCGAACTTTTTCTTCTTCTATATAATCGTAAATTCCACGTGCAACTGCAACTTTTAGAGGAAAAGAAAGTACAGTTTCTTCTGGAAGAAGATTTTCTATTTCCTGATCACAGGCAGAAGTCTTTACAGCAACAAGCCAGAAAGAATCTGTCCAGCCAAATGGTGGCGCGATCACTACACTGTCAAAATTCGAATAGTCAATTTTTGAAAAAGGCTTCCACACCATAGTTTTGTCTTTAGAAAACATAAGGCTTGCTTTTACAGCAGTTGATTTTGCAGAAAAAACAAATACACGACGGGTAACAGACTTTTCGCTGCCATCAAGAAGAAGAGAAACTGCTTTTTCCAAACGGCAGTTTTTTTCGCACATAAAGCTTCCTGTGATTCCACGCGACAAAAAGTTTTTAAAATGCAAAAGTGCATTTCCCGCGCGCCATCCCAACACAGCACGTCCATCTTCAAGGTACATATCTGTAAGACGAACGCCCTTTTTGGTATATAAAAAGTATCCGCGGGCACGAGTTACTTCTCCATAGCGTTTAAAAATCTCTTTTGAAAGCTGTTTTGTTGTCATCTGTATTTCCTGCTTTTCTTATTGATAAATTTCTGATCTTGAATGGAATCCTGAGTTAATTATTATGTCTTCTAGATTATTTTTGTCAACAAGAGCAGGCTTAAGCCAGAATACAGGAACCTCAAACTCCCCATTGTTTATAGTTTCTGTAACACCATTAAGAGATGAGGCATCTTTTGTTTTTGCAAGTTCAACGGCAAGTTCTGCAGCAGTAGCGGCAAGCTCTGTAATTGGCTTATAAATTGTAAAATCCTGATTCCCGCTCAATACATTCTGGCAGCCTGCAATATCAGCATCCTGACCGCAAATTGGAATATGATAATTAACGCCATAGTCGCGGATTGCCTGCATAACACTGGCAGCAATTGCGTCGTTTCCGCAAAGAATAACTTCCGGAATGTATTTTGAAGCCAGAAGATTCTGCATATGCTGATAGCTCAAATCATAGTTCCAGTTTTCTGAATAAAAAATACCGTCGATATTAATTCCAAAACCAGTTGTTGCCTGGCGAAGACCTGTTGTGAGCATTGTCATATTAAAGTCTTCTTTTGCACCAAGAATACAGTACCAGTTTCGTTTATCTGTAACATTAATCATTCCGTTAGCCATAAGACGTCCAACTTCATAACAGTCAACAGTGATGTATAAATCGACGGGACAATTACGAAGAAGACGGTCGTAACTTACAACAGGAATATTTTTTGCCTTAAGTGACTGAACGGCACTTGTAAACTGCTCTGCCTCTTTTGGAACAATTACTACAACGTCAACGTCTTTTTCTGCAAGATAGTAAATCTGACGAATCTGCTCGTCAATTTTATTGCCTGCATTCTGAACAATTACTTCTGCACCAAGTTCGCCAGCCTTATTCATAAAAACATCTACATCGCGCTGCCAGCGTTCCATGGCAAGAGTATCGATTGAAAAACCAACTTTTATTCTATGAGGATGTAATAAATCTTTGGATAAAGTTTTCTGAGTTGAAGAGACCTGCGTGTGTTTTGAACATGATGTAAGGATGCAGAAAGCTAAAACAGCCACTGCTAAAATGAATTTATTACGTTTCATACTTCCTCTAATTATTTCTGAATTCTGAAGGTGAAATACCAAATTTATTTTTAAATAGTCGGCTAAAATAATTCTGGTCATTATAACCAGTAAAAGCGGCAATCTCTTTAATTGAATATTTTGAATCACTTAAAAGAAGACGTGCACGGTCAAGGCGCTTGTTTGTAACAAAGTTGATGATATTTTCAGTCTTTTCTTCTTTAAACAACTTACTAAGGTAGAATGTACTTACGTCTGCAACAGAGGCAAGTACTTCCAGCGAAAGATCCTTATCAAGGTTTTCATCAATGTAAAGACAGACTTTCGCAATAATAGGATTTTCTTTCTGGCTTTTTACGTACGAAATTGCAGAAACTAAATCCGTAAGAAGCTGATTTACAAACGATTTTAGCGCGGAAGAATCATTCTCTGAGGCAAAATATAAAAAGAGATCATCAAACTTTGGATTTGAATATGACGGGAACACTTCCAGAGTAATATTTTTTGCATTGATAAGAAATTCCATCAGTGCGGACTTAAGCTTTGTTTGGTTCTGGCAGGATTTTTCCAGGCTCTTAAAATACTGGTCAAAAAGAGAACGGGTTCCAGCCGAATCTCCGATTTTTAAGCGGCTACAAAGCTTTTTCTGCAGTTCGGCAGAATCAGAAATCTTACTGTCACCATTGCCGGCGTTTTCTAAAGTGTGCTCGTCGCCCAAAAAGGCAATACCGCCATCCCGAGGCACAGTATTCAACACCTGAAGAGAATCATTATAGGCGCTGATTATATTATTTTTGTCTGTTTCTATGCCGCTAACGCCCATTCGGATTCCTGTTCCGATTTTATTACACAAAATCTGATAGATGCGGCGGAGTTCCTGCTTAAAAATCTGCATGTCGGTATATTCGCGAGGAACCGGAAAGAAAACTGCAATTCTATTAATTACAAAAGAACTTACAAGAAAACGGTGCTGTTCATTTAGCACAGAACGAAGATTCATATAAGTGTCATTCTGGTTATTTTTGGTAACCCGGGGCACTTCCAGAGTAAAAAAGCTCCATACAGGATTTTCTATATTAAAATATTCTAAATAGCTGGAAAGATCAGAGTTCACTTCGTTACTAAAAATAACCGAATACATAAAGTCGTTTTCAATCATCGGAGAAAACATATCCATTTTGCGCTGCAAAGCGGCTTCATCAAAAACCTGACCGCGCTTATTGTCTACAATATTCATAGATTCACGCACAGTCTGAATGATTACGTTTCGGTTTACGGGCTTTGTAATGTATTTATAAACACCAAGATTCATTGCTTCCTGCGCATACTGAAAGCGGTCAAAAGCACTGATGATTATGATTACAGTATCTGGCTTAAGTTTATTAATACAGCTTACAGTATCAAGACCGGTAAGGCCTGGCATATTGATATCCATAAAAACAATATCAATATTTTCCTGATTTATAATCTGCAGGGCATCTGTTCCCGACTGAGCTGTAAAAAGATTTACATTGGAATCAAAATTCTTAGAGATGATAAATTTCAGCGAATCAATTGCAATCTGTTCGTCATCAGTTATAAGAATATTATACATTTGCCGGTATCCTTATTATGAATTTTGTTCCCTGTCCGTCATCATTCTGAGTAATGTCAAAAACATCATCGCGATGAAAATATAATTTTAAACGCATAAATACGTTTATAAGCCCAGTTCCGTTACTTCCTTCTTCCCGCTTAACTGAATTTGAATCAAGGGAAACAAGAACATTCTGAAGACCGTCTTTATCTGTCTTTTTGATTGCAGCAAAAATATCTTCGCGAATCTGTTCTGGAAAGCCCGAACCATTATCAGAAATTGAAATCTCTATGTTTTTTTCAGTTTTTTCAATTTTGAGGACTACCCTGCCAACAGAATTTTTAAGTCCATGCTTGATACAGTTTTCTACAAGAGGCTGCAATGTCATCACAGGAATCTGCTGAGGAAACGACATTTCTGGAATCTGTTTTTCAAAAACAAGACGGTTTCCAAAACGCACACTCATAATGTAAACGAAATTATCTATAAGTTTAAGTTCTTCGTCAATTGAAACGCTTTTATCCTTTTGCTGGATGTTATAACGGAAGAAATCTGCAGTCTGTTCAATAAAGAAGCAGGTCTTGTCTGCACCTTCCATCATGGCAAGCTGAGCGCCTGTATTAAGCGTATTAAACAAAAAGTGCGGATTAATCTGATTCTGAAGTGCACGAAGCTGGGCGTCTGCATACAAAGCCTGCATTTCTACTTCTTTTTCTTTAAGTTCGGCTTCTGTAACGGCCTTTTCCCAGATGGCATCAATATATTCGCGGATGCTGATAATCATGCGGTCAAAGGCATCGCAAATGTTTCCGATTTCGTCGTGAGTATTTGCATAAAAAAGAGGCACATTAAAATCACGCTGAGAGATTTTATGAGCAACGTTTGAAATCTGCTTTAACGGCTTAACAATTCTTGTTACCGAAAAATACATTACGGTAATGATTATAGAAGAAACCATCATAAAAAGAAGAAAAGAGATTTTATACAGCGAGTTTAACTGTTCAAGATTCTGATTATAATTTGTAGCATTCTGCTGGAGCAAAAGCGAACTTAATTCAGAAAGTTGATTCATCAGCATGTTGTAGCAGGAAATTGTCTTTGCGTAATAATATTCAACAGAATTAAAGTCGTTAGCGCGGCGGGCATAAATTGCCTTTCCGCTAAAAAGAAGGAAGCTCTGGGCAAACTGCGAAACAAGATACTCTTTTTGAAGCACTAAATCCTGAGACGGACGCATCTGCATGTTTTCCATATAGTCGGAAACTTTATTACGGGCGCTGTAATAAGTATCAATACTGTCAAAAGTATGAAAGTTCACGTAATTTTCTACAGCTTTTTCTGTAAGGTTCAGGGAATCAGAAAATGCTGTCAGTTCCATATTTGATTTGTAGGCACCGCCAATCAGTCTTACGGAATAAAATTCAATCTGATAAACCGCAATAAGGGTAATCATAAGGATGAAGATTGAAATAAAAATTGAAAGCATGATTCGCCAGCGCAAACTTTTACTTTGAAAATATCTGAATACGCGGACAAAGAATAAAATCAGCTCTTTAATCATTTTGCCGCCTTGCGAACCTGAAGTTCCGCAGTAATATAGTTATTTGAATGACGAAGATACAAATATTCAAAAATTTCTTTAATTGCTGCAGCCCCGATTTTCTGCGGGTCTACGGCAATAATTTCTGAAATTACGTGACGTTCAAAAAGGCTTTCTGTAATTTCACTGTTTCCTACACAGATTATGTCTGCATGAATTGCTGTATATGCCGATACAATCTGAGAACACTGAACGGCAGACATTTCGTTTAAAGTAATAAATACAATTTTACTTTCTGATTTAAGATTATATGTTTCTATGAGCTCCTGCTCGTGCGGAACAACATCTACAACGTGAACTCTGCTTACACGTCCACCGGCTTTTGAAAGAGCTGAATGAAAACTGTTCATAAAGTTTGAATTCTGGCTTACACTTCCAACTTCGCCCTGAACTAAAAAGACAAGACCATCTTTTCCGGCAAGGCCTACAGCTTCTTCTGCAGTCTTTTTGCCCATCTCGGAATAGTTTATTCCCACGTACGCAACCTGAGGAATCTGCGGGTGATAAGTGCCGATTGTAATAAGCGGAATAGGAATTGCATCCTTTTTAATAGGAATTACTAAATCATCAATATTTTCTGACTGAGAAAAAAATGCAATTACGGCATCAGCATTTGCAAAAGACGCATAATCAAAAAGTTCCTGAAGAGAAACGTTCTGTGCATAAGATTGAGGCACATAAAGTTCTACAATGGAATTGTAATCAGCACTGATTGCTTCTGCACCTTCAAAAACCTGACGCAAAAACATGTTATTTTCGTAGTCACCAGTTACAAGAATATGATAGTTGCGGTCTTCCAGAAAATTTTCAAATTCAAGATTGCGCTGTTTTACATACTGGCAAACGCTTACGCAAAAAGCCACAATAGACAGCAGCGTTATACAAACAAAGAGGATAGAAAAGAAACTTACTTTTTTAACTTTTACGGTTTTCACAATCTTACCGCTTTTAATTTATGTTGAATGCTAATTCTTTAGATTTTTCATCGTAATCAGCGGTACACTTTCCGCCTTTTGTAAGGCTTCCAAAAAGAACTTCGTCTACAATCTGATCTGCAATTTTATCTTCTACAGTGCGGGCAATATTTCTTGCACCAAATTCTTTTGAATAGCCAAGTTCTGTAAGATGAGCAACAGCCGAATCTGTAACAGTAAGTTCCACCTTCTTTTCTGCCATGCGGGCTGCAAGCTTTGCAATTTCCTTGCGGCAAACTTTTCTGGCAACTTCAATATCAAGGTAGCCAAACGGAATAACTGCATCCAGACGGTTACGGAACTCTGGAGGGAATTCCTTATTTACAGCCTCTGTCAAAGAAGCATCAAGGTTATCATTATTTTCTGAACCAAAGCCTATTCCCTGTTTTTCAAGATCACGGGCACCAGCATTACTTGTCATAATGATTATGCAGTTACGGAAGTCTGCCTTGCGTCCCTGATTGTCTGTAAGGCTTCCGTAATCGAGCACCTGAAGGAGAATGTTATAAATATCTTCGTTTGCCTTTTCAATTTCATCAAAAAGAACAACAGATTTTGGATTTTTGCGGATATCTTTTGTAAGCTGACCGCCTTCTTCAAAACCAACATATCCTGGTGGTGAACCAACAAGACGGCTTACACTATGTTTTTCCTGATACTCGCTCATATCATAGCGCAAAAGAGGTTCTTTTAAGATTTTTGCAAGAGTTCTGGCAAGTTCAGTTTTACCGCAGCCTGTAGGCCCTACAAAAAGGAAACAGGCTTCTGGCTTTTCAGGATTGCGGAATCCAGCACGCGCACGCTTTACACTCTTAGCAAGAGCCAGTACAGCACGCTCCTGTCCATAGATTTCTGTGCGCATAGAATCTTCTATCTGACGAAGGGCTTCTTTATTTTCACCCTGAACGGCATCTATAGGAAGTTTTGCAATTTTTGCAGTAACACGGCGAATCAAAGCCGGAGTTACAAGCGGATAAGGTGCAGGCACCTTATGTTCTGTCATTTCAAGTTCGTCGTAACCAGAAATTGTAACAACCTTTTTGTCTGCAGAAATTTTTGCAGTACCGTTAAAGCCGCCAGTCTTTGTAATATGAAGGAAGGCTCCAGCTTCATC
Source organism: Treponema sp. (assembly GCA_024696155.1). Lineage (GTDB taxonomy): Bacteria > Spirochaetota > Spirochaetia > Treponematales > Treponemataceae > Treponema_D. The sequence goes on from JAILHD010000149.1 coordinate 15,159, forward strand.
AAGAATATCAATTGCCTTATCTGGCAGCCGACGCTCTGGAAGATACTGAATGGAAAGTTTTACGGCATCTTCAATTGCTGACTGATTATATTTTACGTGATGATGTGCTTCGTATTTTTTTACAAGGCCTTTAAGGATTTTTACAGTTTCTGCAGCAGTTGGTTCGCCAACATCAATCTTCTGGAATCGGCGTGCAAGTGCTCTATCTTTTTCAAAGTTCTTGGCATACTCTTCATACGTGGTAGAACCAATAAATTTAACTTCACCACTTGAAAGAACAGGCTTTAAAAGGTTTGCGGCATCCATCTGGGAATTTCCGTTTGAACCAGCGCCCATAATCATATGGATTTCATCAATAAAGAGAATAACATTCTTTTTCTGCTTAAGTTCATCAATAATTGAATGAAGGCGCTCTTCAAAGTCACCGCGGAATTTTGAACCGGCAAGCAAAAGTCCAATATCAAGAGAATAAATTGTAAAGTCTTTTAAATCCTGAGGAACGCGGCCTTCTACAATGCGCTGTGCAAGCCCCTGGGTAAGGGCAGTTTTACCAACACCAGCATCACCAACATGCAGCGGATTATTTTTTGTGCGGCGGCAAAGAACCTGAATTGTTCGTTCTAGTTCTTCTTCGCGGCCAATAAGTTCGTCAAAAGCACCTTTTTTTGCAAGTTCTGTAAGGTTAGTTGCAAAGCGTTCAAGTCCGCCAGTATTGTTCGTCATAAACTCTGGATACATATTCGGATTCGCCTGCTGCTTGCGGGCATTACCAGAAGTTGTTCCAGCACCTGGCATTCCGTTTGGAGCACCAGATTCCCGAACATAAGGACGGTTACGGCTGATATTTTCTAAAAGGCGCAGACGGTCTACACCGCTTGTTTTTAAGAAGTAAGAGCAGTAATTGCGGCTTTCGTCATACATGCTTACAAGAACATCTGTAATATCAATTACATCGCTGGAACTTGAAACACAGTGAAAAACCGCCTTATTCATCATGTTCTGAAAGCCCACTGATTCTACAGGGCCTTTTACCATCTCGGAATTAGCGTTTTCCGAAACTAAAGGCATTTTTGTATTCAGATAATCCAGAAGATGAGTTTTTAAGTGATCAAAATCCGCACCACTGTCGGACAAAAGATTAATTACAAATTCATTGCGTAATGCAGCCGCCAGAACGTGTTCCGGTGTAAAGAACTGATGATGAGACTGTTTTGCATTCAAAAGGGATTCCGAAAGAATCTTTGTAAGCATTGGACTTACCTTCATCTGGCGGACAACTCCCCTGGATAAATCATCATTTTTTTCCATTACTCGACTTCTACCCTCAGTGGAAAGCCATTTTTACGCGCAATCTGCTTTGTCAAATTAGCGCGAGAAACTGCAATATCAAATGTATATACCCCCACAACAGAAGAGCCTTCTTCATGCACTGCCTGCATAAGATTTTCCGCTTCGTCGTGAGATTTATTATAAATTGACATAAGAACGTCTACCACAAATTCCATTGTGGTAAAATCATCATTATAGAAAACAACTTTGCGTTCTGGAGGAAGCTGAATGCCAGTATCTTCGGCAACGTCGCTTCCTGCATTTTCCATCTGACTGTCATAATCGCTCATAGTCATTAATATAACACAAAATAACAAAGTAGAAAATAAAAAAATTACCATATATAATAGAAAGTATGGCAAATAAAAAATCGTTCTTTGGGCTTAAATTTGTTTACGATGCACCGGCAACTCTTACCTTTGCCTTTATCTGCATTGTGATTTTTGCAGTTGATACTCTGCTTTTTAAAAATCAGCTGGGGGCAAATTATCTTAGTTCGCCAACAACAGCAGGCGGAAAACTTGCTTTTATGGCTTCTAATCCGCTTTCTTATATACGTTTAATCACTTTTGCATTTGGAGCAGTTTCTGCTTCTGTCTTAATCTGCAATATGATTTTTATTCTTCTTTTGGGACCAGCTATGGAAGAACGCTACGGAACAATTGTAATTGCAATTATGATGATTGTTTCGGCACTGTTTTCCGGCGTTTTGAATGCCTGCTTTTGTAAGACATCGTTAAGCGGCTGTTCGGCAGTTATTTTTATGATGATTTTCTTAAACTCCTTTGTTTCTCTTTCTAAAAAGAAGATTCCGGTAAGTTTTGTTCTGGTATTTATTCTTTTTATATGCCGCGAGATTTTTGATTTAGGGGAAACTTTAGGAAGCGGCACTTTTGACGGTGGAATAAAAATCATAATCAATATTGCCGGCGGACTTTGCGGAAGCCTTTTTGCATTTTTAACTTCGCCTAAAGCTAAGGCTGCAAAAAAATCTGAAAGTTCACAAGGTGGGCTTTTAAACCGTGCATCACGCATGCGTGAAAGTTCAAAGCCTAAGACATCATTTTTCAAAAGAAAAAATAGTGACACCGTTCAGGCTACTTATTCAGAAAACAACGGAAGTTCAAGTTCATCAGGTTCTGGCGGCGACGAAACTGTAATCAGCAGTATGAGGTTTGAAGACTGATGAAAAAATTTGGATTACTGATGCTGACAGCTTTAAGTTTTTCGTGCTCTCTAAAATATGCAGACACCGTGGACGTTGATGACACTGTGCCGGAACTTCAGTTTTCCAACACAAAAATCACTCGCTATGAAGACGACAAAATCACTGTAGAAATGAAGGCTGATTCCCTTGAACAGTATAAAGACTCTTCGCAAAGTTATGCCAAAAACCTGGAATTTATGGCATACGACAAAGAAGACAAAGTTACCACAGAGGGCAGCTGCGGCTATCTTTATGCAGACACTTATAAGGAGGTGTACGAACTTTACAGTGGAATCAAACTTTTTAATCACTCTGACAAAACAAACTTTTTTGCAGATGTTCTGCGCTGGAATAAAAAGACCGAACAGCTTACAAGCGGAGTAAATTCCCAGGTGCGTGTAGAAAAAGATGACACATTGATGACGGGAACAGGATTTGCTGCAAGCGGAATCAGTAAGACTTTTTCTTTTTCTGGTGGAGTTAGCGGAGAAATTGACACTGATGATAACAGGGAGCAAAACAATGAAGAAGATTAGTATTATCGCTTTAGTTCTCCTGTGCACTTTACCCGCAGCGGCAGAAAAAATCAGATTTTCGGCAGATTCTATGAGCGGTCAGGCAGGAAACGCAAATACGACTACCTCTATGAACGGCAATGCAAGCATTTCAACCTCATCTATAGAAATTAAAGCAGACGGACTGGAACTTTCTGGCGAAGATTACAGAAAAATCAACGCAAACGGCAATGTTTCTGGCAAAAACTTAGAAACAAATATGGAATTCAGCTGCGACGAACTGAATTACGACCGCATTACAAAAAAAATCATTCTAAAAGGCAATGTAAAACTCATAGATACAGAAAACGATGTTACCTGCGGTGCTCAGATTATTGAATACGATCAGGACAAAGACATTGCAATCATGCAGATTCAGATAAACCTTACACAAAAGGACAATGTATGTTCTGGCGCCTACGCAATTTACTATAAAGAGCAGCAGCTTCTGGAAATTTCCGGCAATGCTCAGGTAAAACAGAAAGACGACACTTTCCGTGCTCAGTTTATTACACTGGATCTTGATACACAGGATATTACTCTTGGCGGAAACGTAAAGGGGACTGTAACCGACACAAAAGAAACAAAAGAAGAGCCGGCGGAAGTAGAAGGCACTGACGCAGCAGAAGAAACAGAATCAGAAGAAAATGAGGCAGAAAATGCTGAAGAATCTGATGCGTCAAATGAAGGGGAAAACTAATGACAGAAAATCACGTTTTAAGAGTTTCCAGTTTATATAAATCTTTTGGACGTAAAGAAGTTGTAAGAGGCATTGAATTTTCCATGCAGGTTGGCGAAGTTCTTGGACTTTTGGGCCCGAACGGGGCTGGAAAAACCACAACCTTTTACATGGTCGTAGGCTTTTACAAACCTACAGCGGGCGAAGTCTTTCTTGATGACATGTGCGTTACCCAACTTCCAATGTATAAGCGCGCACGGCTTGGTATTTCTTATCTTCCACAGGAGCCTTCTGTTTTCCGCAAATTCACCGTAGAAGAAAACATCTGGTCAATTCTTGAAACAAGAAAAGATTTAACCACTGGCGAAAAACGCGACCGCCTGGAACAACTGATTGACGAATTTTCTATAGGGCGCATTCGCAAGCAGAAGGCCTTTACACTTTCTGGAGGAGAGCGCCGTCGTACAGAAATTGCACGCTCGCTTGCTATGGAGCCTAAATTTCTTCTTCTGGACGAGCCGTTCGCGGGAATTGACCCGATTGCCGTTGCCGACATAAAAGGCATGATTCATCTTCTTGCAGAACGTGGAATCGGGATTCTGATTACAGACCATAACGTACGCGATACTCTGGAAATTACAGACCGCGCCATTATCGTAAATCAGGGAACAATCATGATTCAGGGCTCAAAACAAGAGATTCTGGACAGCGAAGTAGCAAGAGAGATTTACCTGGGTAAAGATTTCAGCATGTAGCCTCTCTTTGTCATGCTGAACTTGTTTCAGCATCTTGTAATAGACCCTGAAACAAGTTCAGGGTGACGTTAAAAATCAGTTTGACATCAGTCTCTTCTTATAGTAAAATGAAATCTGAACTATTCTAAAAATTTTACAATAGGAGTGAAGTATGAACATCGTGTTGTACATAGTTCTCCCTGTTGCTGGAATTGTTCTTGGATGGATTATTCGCTGGATTTATGCCAGATTTCAATTAACAGCTTCTGAAC
>JAILHD010000159.1 GCA_024696155.1 Treponema sp.
TATATGATAGAAATCAAAAACCTTTCAAAAACTTTTGAAACTTCCAGCGGACCTGTTGAGGCCCTCAAAAATGTTTCAATTTCAATTAATAACGGCGATATTTTTGGTATCATCGGAATGAGTGGGGCTGGTAAAAGTACCCTCGTCCGCACAATTAATATGCTCGAACGCCCTTCTGACGGTAATGTTATAATTGACGGAGTGGATGTTGGTAGTCTTTCTGATAAGGAGCTCCGTAAAATCCGTCGTACTACAACAATGATTTTCCAGGGCTTTAATCTTCTTATGCAGCGCAACTGCCTTAAAAACGTATGCTTCCCGCTCGAACTTGCAGGCACTCCAAAGGCAGAAGCCAGAAAGCGTGCCCTTGAACTTCTTGATCTTGTAGGCCTTAAAGATAAGGCAAAGGTTTATCCGGCTCAGCTTTCAGGTGGTCAGCAGCAGCGTGTTGCAATTGCACGTGCCCTTGCAACAAACCCAAAGGTTCTGCTTTGTGACGAAGCAACCAGTGCTCTTGATCCGAATACTACTAACTCAATTCTGGAGCTTATCCGCGATATTAATAAACGTCTTGGAATTACAGTTATCATCATTACTCATCAGATGAGTGTTGTAGAAAGTGTCTGCAACCGTGTTGCAATTCTTGAAAATGGTAGTGTAGTGGAGCAGGGTGAAGTAGAAGAAATTTTCAGCCGTCCTCAGTCAAAGGCTGCAAAAACACTTGTATTTCCTGAAGGCCAGGAAGAAGGCGGAATTTCTGACAAGCAAAAAAACGTGCTTCGCGTAGTTTTCAATGGTGCAGTTGCTGCAAATCAGCCGCTTGTTGCCATGCTGGCACTTGAAAAAAACATCAAGGCCAATATCTGCTGGGCAAGCACAAAAAGTATCGGGGACAAGGCTTACGGTTCAATGCTTTTAGGCTTTGCTACAAAGGAAGAACTGCGTATTGCCGAAGATTATCTTTCTGCTACGCAGGATGTAATTATTAATGAGATTTAGGAGACGCTGATGTTTGGTGAAATTTTTTCTGCAGAAGCACTTGAAGATGCATGGAATATTATCCGTTCGCAGTTTTTGCTTTCTACCTGGGAAACTATATACGTAACAATTCTTTCAACATTCTTTGCATTTGTAATCGGACTTCCACTTGGAGTGATTTTAGTAACCGGAGAAGAAAAGGGAATAAAGCCTCTTCCAAAAGGATTGATGCACGCGATTAATGTTATTATCAATATTCTGCGTTCAGTTCCTTTCCTTATCCTTATGATTGTTGTTTTTCCTCTTACCAGACTTCTGGTTGGCACAATTGTAGGAACAGTCGCAACAATTCCTCCTCTGGTAATTGCTGCATTTCCTTTTATTGCACGCCTTGTTGAATCAAGTTTGAGAGAAGTAAATCCGAATACAATTGAGATGGCACAGAGTCTTGGCGCATCACCTTTCCAGATCATAACAAAAGTTATGATTCCAGAAAGTGTGCCTTCTTTGATATCTAATATGACTATAGCAATCACTACCGTATTGGGATATACCGCAATGAGCGGTATCATCGGCGGCGGAGGACTTGGAAAAATCGCCATCAACTACGGTTATTACCGCTATAAGACATTAGTTATGATTCTTGCCGTTATTCTTTTGATTCTTCTTGTTCAGATTTTACAGAGCATAGGAACCAAATTTGCAATCAAGACAAATAAAATTCTTAAGAAATAAATTCCTGAAAATAAGCAGTAAATTATTTACTGCTTATTTTCGCTCATAAACTCATCATAAGAAAATTTTATAATATCTTTGATATATTTCCCAATATATGCCTTCAAATCATCTGAATCTGTTGCTAATGCTGCATCTTCGGATGGAATGAAAAACTTGAAAATTTCGATTTTCAGAATATCAGAGAGTTTGCAAAGTGTTTTGTCGCTTGGCCAGAGAGTGCCGCCCTCTATTCTGATGATTGTTTGTGGTGAAAGACCTGTTCTTGCTGCTAGTTCGTGCTGTGTTAGTCCCCTAAGTCCTCTAAATTTTTTAACGTTTTTAGAAAAGACGTTTTTTAATGCTGTTGAATCCATACACTTCCTTTCGAGTATAGAAAATACTTTTTAAATGTTAATACTTTTGGTACAAAAATACCAAGTCATCCAATTTTAATCAATAATTTTGGTCCTTAATTTGCGAAAAAAGAGAAAAATTATTCACTGTCCGAAAATAATTGCATCTGTTCAAGTAACTCAGAATTTTTCTTTTTGTCCTGAATAGAGTGAATACGCTTTATTTGTTTTAGCCATGAGGTCCGTTCTTTGCCCGTCATAGACATTATTTCAGTTCTGGACCAATGGAAGTAATAAGCTAAGTCTGCCGCCTCTTCAAAAATCTCGTTTTGAGGGCGGCTTATGCTTCCCCCAGTTGTTCAAACTCCCCGTAGTATTCGGTCTGGCAATTCGGGCATTTAAGCGGAATTTTCTTAATAATCTGATGATTGATTTCATGCATAAAATCTACAAGAAATGCAAAATCAACAGGATTAAGTTTTTCAATTGTATTACGGTTAATACTTTTTTCTGCACCTAAGCTTTCAATTACTTTACTCAAAAGAACAACATAAAAGGCACCTGTGTTTTTCTGAACAGAACTGTCGCGCTCAATTGATACAATGTCTTTTACTTTTACAAGACGCATTGTTCCAGAAACTTTGTGCCCGCCTTCTGTTTTAATTCCAGTTCCTTTTGGCAAAGTAAATCTAAATTCAGTTCGTATTTTCATAAATTAAAACTCCAAATGTGAAAATCTTGTATCACCAGGCTTTATATTTTCAAAGGCATCTTCTTCAGAAATGTTTTGCTCTGTATTATTCTGACTTTCATTTTTTTCTGGTGAATAGTCTGATTCAACGGGGCGTGGTTCAGCAGGTCTTGGAGGAGGCGTTACAGTTTTGTCTGTTAAAAGCACTCGTCTGTCTCCTGCCTGAACGTATACAAGATCAGCTTCTGTAGAAAAATAATTAAGCTCTGGGAATTTGTATTTTCTTTTTAATTCAAGAATTACCTGTGCGAAATTCTGAAAATCGCCTCTAAGTTCATTTTTCTGTTCTGGTGCTGAAATTTTGTTTTCTGCAAGTAAAATTGCAAGTGTGTCTTTTAGAACTTCGCTGTCCATATCGTTGATAGCTACTCTGATTTGTTCCTCTCTAGGCATTTTTTCCCTCTCGTATAATTTTTTCTGCTTCTTCTCTGTTAGTAATTTTTATGCTTTCTGTACAAGCCGCACCCGGAAGTCCAAAAGTACAATCTGCAGTAATGCTGTCTGTAATTTCTCCTGCACAGCCAATAAAAGTACAGTTTTTAGTTTCTGCACCGCGTAGAGGATATCCTATAAATCTGCAATTTATAAAAATACAATTTTCAAAACTTGCAGAAGAATATCCGTTCATACCGCTGCCGTAATTAATTTCAAAATTGCAATTTATAAATACAGTCTGGCTGATTTTTGCATAAACGCCTTCAAAATCTTTTAAGCTGGAATTTCTGATGATTGTGTTATTAAACTGAGAGCGTTGAAGAGTGCATGCGTCGATTACGTGATTTTCTAATCTGCAATTATTAATCTGTAGTTTTATAAGACTTGTGCAGGTAATGGCAGAATTCTGCAAATTGCATTTATTAAACTGTGAACTGATAAAATTAGAATGATCAAAATTACAGTTTGCAAAATCTGCATTATTAAAAACGGAATTATTGCAGTTTGAATCTTTTATATCAATTTTTGAAAGCCTGGAATTATTACAGCACAGAGAATCTAAATCAGAATTGATAATAGAAGCGTCAAAAAACTGACCTTCGGCTAAATCTGCTTCAATTAAATCTTTTGTTGCGTGTGAATATAAAGCCATAAATCCCTACTTAATTGCAGAATTATTAGCATATAATTCCGGCAGATTGATTGGAAATTCTGTTCCGCAGGTTTCGCATCTTGTAATTGCAGGTGAAGTATTACCATTTACCTGATTGTACAAAAGCTGCAGGTACAGGAAGTCTGCTTCATATAACTCCATGATAGTTTCTTTTGTTACATTTGTAATTTCTCCAATTTCATCAATTACGCTTGCAAGCAAAAGAATGTCTCTGTATCTGGAGTTGAAAGAAACATCTTCGTTTTCCTGAATGTTTAATTCATCGATTGTTGTTGTAAGATGCATTTTTCCAGCACGATGAGTTTTTCCGTCAACTTCTAATCCTAACGGAAGATAAAATGTAATCTGTTCGCTCATTTGTTTAATCCTGTGTATGTATAAGCTGAGGTTTCTGTATCCTGCTCATAGAACTGAGGTTTTGTTTCCATCTGTGTAACAATGCCAAGAGCATCTTCCAGATCCTTTGTTAAATCAAGGCATTTTTTACCTTTGGCACCAATTACGTTGATACAAACATCACCTTCTGCGTTTATTGATATTTCAAGCTCATCTTTTTTTGCCATTATAAATCTCCTCCCAAATTTTTTGTAACTTTTTCCATAAAAAATAACTTGTTATTCATAGAGATAGTTATAACACAATATTTAAAAAAAAGTCGATATTCTAGTTGATTTTTTTTTACATTCCTAATAAAGTTTTATTATATCTTAAATATATTTAAAAAGACGGATAACTATATCCAGATTAAAAGTGTATGAATAGAAATATCCTTGGAAAAGGATGGGCTTTCCCTGTTGGAATTGATGTCCATGGGAATATAGCAACATCCAGTTACGAGAAAAGTATTGAAGAATCAATAAGAATTATTCTCTCTACAACTCCTGGTGAACGGGTGATGCATCCAGATTTTGGTTGCAAAATCAACGAGATAATCTTTTTTCCAAATTCTAGTCGTACGTTGTCCTTAGCCATTCATTACATTGAAGAAGCTATTGTAAAGTGGGAACCACGTGTTATTCTGAAATCTGTTACTGGAGTTCCTGACGCTGACGATCCTGTAAAGATAAATATAAATATCGATTATGAGATTCGCTCGGTAAACACGTTTTTTAATATGGTATATCCGTTCTATCTTGAGAGAGGCGAGAGTGATTCCCAAAATCAATTTGGACGATAGGACGTTCGATGATATTTTTAATTATGCATTAAAGCTGATTCCACGATATTGTCCGGAATGGACAAATCATAATACATCAGATCCAGGAATTACATTACTTGAATTATTTTCCTGGATGACAGAGATGACAATCTATCGTCTTAACAAAGTCCCAGAAAAAACATACCTATCATTACTTGAGTTAATGGGCCTTTCATTAATCACACCACAAAGTGCACGTTCCATTGTTCAGTTTTTCCCGGTAGAAGGCATAAATAAAAAAATTGATATTAAAGCTGGTACTCAGATTGCAGCCAGTGTAAGTGATGCCGGAGATATTATTTTTGAAACAGAAAAGAACATCAAAATCAACAATAACAAATTGGCAAGCTGTGTTAATCGTTTTAAAGAATCAATTAAAGAAAATATTGAAAACGAAAGATTAAATGAGTTTGCTTTATTTGAATCAAAAAACTCTGTTGAACATGCTTTGTACCTTTGTTCTGAAAGTTTTAAATATCTGGAAGCAGATCATTATTTGCAGGTAGAAATTGCACCGGTTTCTGATATTGTAAAAGAAAGCGATCAGATTGTGCGTCATCTTGTTTGGGAATATTGGGATGGAGAAAAATGGTCTTCGCTTAAAAATTCCACATCTATTAATAATTTCAAAGAAAAAGACAACGTAATTTACATTCACGGTAATATTCCAATTCAGACTGTAGAAGTAAACGGCAACGACGGCTACTGGATTAGAGCCGTTTTGTCTGATGTTCCAGAAAAAGAATCTACACTTTCTGCAAAATCTATTAAGCTCAAGACAATTTTTGGCGGTAAAGGATTTTTGCCGGATGTTTGTGTAAAAAATGCAAGCAGTCAGTATTCGGTTGTTGATATGAATACTTCGTTCAGCATGTTTTCTGAAAGTCCGGAATTGAACGAATCTTTCTATATCTGTGCAGACGAAATCCTTAAGAATAAAAAAGTAAATATAGATATTTCTTATACATTTGCAGAAACAAGTGTAAAAACTGATGAAAACAAAAATGCCCAGTTTATTTACGAATACTGGAATGGTTCTGACTGGGTAAAACTTTCACAGAAGAATTCATTTACTGACGGTACTTTTAATTTAAAACAAGGCGGTACAGTTTCTTTTGTAACTCCAGAAGATATTGCTTTGGCAAATGTAAATAATGAAGAACATTATTGGATTAGAGTTCGTCTGGTAACAAAGGATTATGCAACTGGCGGTGTTTATTACAAAGATGAAAACGATAACTGGTTATGGAAGTTTTCTTCAAAAGTTCAGTCGCCTTTAATCGAAAAAATTAGAATTAAGTATGAATCCTTAAAAGTGCCTCCACAAGAAGCTTTTGCTTATACAAATTTTGAATGGAAGCATTTAAAGACATTTACAAAAGAAAACAGTAGTAAAGAAGTAAAAATATTCTCTCTTGATACTAATTTGTATCCATCGCTTTATATGGGATTTGAAGAAAAATTCCCTGATGGAGAATACTCACTCTATTTTAGAATGAACGAAAATCTTTCTGAAGTTTCTAACAGTATCTTTAGAACTTTAAGAAAAGAAGAACTTTTGTCTAAAAAAGGCAAAAGAGGAATAAGACTTGTTTGGGAATATTTTAACGGCACAGAATGGGAAGAACTTTCTGTAAACGATAATACAGATGATTTCCAGCAATCTGGTTTTGTTGATTTTATTGTTCCAGAAGATTCTGTTCTTTCAGAAAACTTTGGAAAGAATTTGTTCTGGTATAGAGTTTCTTTAGTTTCCGGTAGTTTTGAAAATAACCCTGTTGTAAAAGACATTCTTATTAATTCAGTTTATGTAAGAAACGAAAAAACTTTTGAAAATGAGATATTAGGTTCTGGAACCGGTGCCCCTGGTCAGTCTTTGAATGTTGCTCACACAAATATTTTAAAAGGTTCAGTTCTGTATGTTGATGAAGGTTCTGTTCCTTCTACAAATGAGCTGGACATGATTAGAAAAGACTGTGGCGGAGAACCTTATTTTACAGATGGAGATAAGGTTTGGGTTCGCTATACAGAAGTAGAAAACTTTTATGCCTCTAATGCCTTCAGCCGTCATTATGTAGTTGATTATACAACAGGCAGAATTCAGTTTGGTGATGGTGCCAAAGGAGTTAATCCTCCTAAAGGTAAATTCAATGTAATGATGAAAACTTACCACACTGGCGGTGGCTCAATTGGAAACGTTGCAAGAAACACTATAAACGGCTTACTAAAGGGAATTCCTTTTGTTTCTGGCTGTACAAATCCGTACCCGGCAGAAGGTGGTGCAGATATGGAAGGTGTAGACAGCCTTAAAGCCCGTGCCGCAGGTTCGTTCAAGAGTTTGCAGAGAGCAGTTACTTCTGAAGACTTTAAATGGCTTGCTTTGGAAGCTTCCAGTAGCGTAGGACGTGCTCACTGTTTAAAGCATCGTAATTCTAAAAACGAGGTCTGCACAGTAATTGTTCCTGTAAGATCTTCCGGAACCGGTTACGATACAAAACTTGTTCCTTCAAGAGAGTTAATTAGACGAGTAAAAGAATATCTTGATGAACGAAAGATTGTTGGTACACCAATTTGTGTTCAGGGACCAGTATATAAAGATTTTAATATTGAACTTGCACTTTCTTTTAAAAGCTCTGTATTTGATGAAGGAAAAATCAAGCAGAAGATTGAAAAAACTCTTTGTACCTATTTTGACAGCCTTAAAGGCGAAGATGGAACTGGCTGGAGTTTTGGAAAAGAAATTACAACAGGTTCTGTTTTAAAACAGCTTGAAAAAATAAATGAGATTCTTTCTGTAAACAAAATTGAACTTTTTGATTTGGATGCAAATGTTGCAGTAGAGAAGATTCTTTTAAAAGAATATGAGCTCCCATTTTTGAGCAAAATTATGATTGAAAACAGGTAGGAAAATGCAGTCGGACTTATTTATGTATGCAGTTGCAACTATAAAGGACTCAATACAGAACAAAAGCAAATGTAATTTTGAAGTTGTAGAAGAGTTTTCTGAGAATAAAAATCAGATAAAAGTTGCTGTTACAGATATTTTTCAGACTACAAATGATAAAACCGGGCAGAGAATAATTGTTGACGAAATTATGTACGAAGTTCCTACCCAGTATGAAATGCACTTGAGCATTTTATTTAATGGTAAAAAACAGGAAGAGGTTCTTTCTGCTTTAGGAAAAGTTGCTGTTCTTTTTAAGGACAATAACTCTTTTGAATGTGGGGAATACAACTGGCACGGAAATGATCTTAACAGATTCTTTCTGGAGCCGGTTATAAAAAAAACTGCTGAACAAAGCAATAATTATTTACATTTGGATTACAAAATAGAGCTTCAGCTTAATTCTGTTAAAGAGGGCCACTTTAATAGGGTTGAGAAGAAAATTCTTAATGCAAATCAAATTAAATAAAAGAAGGAGTGAAAATGCCAAACTATCAGACACCAGGTGTTTACGTTGAAGAAATTGAAAGTGGCTCAAAGCCAATTGAGGCTGGAGCAACAAACATTGTTGGATTTCTCGGAGTTGCCGAGAAAGGACCTGTAAATCAGGCTACTTTGGTTACTAACTGGACTCAGTACACCAAAATTTTTGGTGGACTTCATGAGGGTGGTTGGCTTGGTCATGGTGTATACCAGTTCTTCCAGAATGGTGGAACAAAGTGTTACATCAATAACCTTGCAGAACCAAAAGCAAAGAACGCCGATCCTGCAAAAGCAGGTGATAAAGCTGCCGGTAAAGAAGGGGACAAAGCCGCTGCTAACAAAGAAGCTGCAGTTACAGAAAATGCACCTTACGAAGTAAAGAATCCAGAGAATATTGCAAAACTTATTATTGGTAAAGATGAAGGTGTTGGCAAGAAAACTGGTTTGCACCTTTTTGACGAGATTCAGGATATTTCATTAATTTGTGCACCTGGTGTTACTGATCCTGCTGCTCAGGATGCAATTCTTACTCACTGTGAAAAGAATCGTTTCCGTTTTGCTGTTCTGGATAGCCCAGAAACATTGGGAGGCGGAATTGATACTATGCCAATGCCTCGTGATTCTACTATGGGTGCTTACTACTTCCCATGGGTACAGATGTATGACATGGTTGCAGACCAGAATATTTTTGCTCCACCAAGTGGAGGTATTTGTGGTGTTTATGGTCGTGTAGACAGCACACGCGGTGTACATAAGGCACCAGCAAACGAATTGTTCAAAACTGCACTCGGACTTAAATACAATCTTACAGATGCAGAACAGGAATTGTTGAACCCTAAAGGTATTAACTGTATTCGTGATTTCCCTGGCCGTGGAATCCGTGTATGGGGTGCACGCACAATCAGTTCAAACCCAGAATGGCGCTATGTAAATGTTCGCCGTTTGTTCTGTATGGTTGAGCAGTCTTTGCAGAATGGTACTAACTGGGTTGTATTTGAACCAAACACAAGAGATTTGTGGAAAAAAATTACACGTAACATTACTTCATTCCTTTTGAATGTATGGAAGTCAGGAGCTTTGTTTGGAGATACTCCAGAAGAAGCATTCTATGTTCGCTGTGATGATGAATTGAACCCTCCAGAAGCAATTGATGCTGGTTATGTAACAATTGAATTAGGTTTGGCACCAGCTAAACCTGCTGAATTTGTAGTATTCAGAGTTTCTCAGAAAACTCTTGGAGACGAATAAAAAAAACATTGACTGAAAAAGTCAGAAGGAGTGAAAAATGGCTGATTATTTACCAACAACCAAAGCCTATTTCAAAGTTGAGATCGATGGTATTGATTACGGAAACTTTGTATCAGTATCAGGATTGGGTGCAACTGCTGAAGTATCTGATGATATGGGTGGTATGGACAAGAATCCACGCAAAGTAGTTGGAAAAGTAAAGTACGACACAGTTAAGCTTGTTCGTAATGCTGACCCACGCGATAAGGTTCTCAAAGAGTGGTGGAAGACAGTAGAACGCGGAAACCCAGAGCAGAAATCAATTTCTGTAGTATTCATGGACCGCGACGGTGTTTCTGAAATTCAGAGACGCAACTTGTTCAACTGCGTACCTTGCGGATGGACAATGTCTGACATTGGTTCTGCAGAAACAGGTGTAATTCAGGAAACAATTTCTATTGTTTACGAAAACGCTGAGTGGGCATAAGAAAAAAAGGAGTCCGTAAAAATGAAAAGTATAAAAACAATCCTATCAATAATTTTATTCTCTGTCTTTTTTTACGGACCCTCTTTTGCTGCCGTAAATCTAGAGTTTAAAAAATCACAAGATGATTCATTTGTTCCAATTCAGGAAAAATACGAATCATTAAAAGAGAACATTCCTGCTTATATTATGATTAAGGCCACAGGAACTTCTGTAATTTCTTCTGATGTTATAGATGCAATTCAGGACAAGCTTAATCGTGCAATGATTGAGACCGAAAAAATGAAACCTGTTTTGTTAGACAAATGGCTTTTTGATAAATACAGCGCAGGTAAAGAAAAAAATATTTATGATTTTATAAATGCTCTTTCAATTGAAAAATTTAAGGACTGCAATGTAGCAGGTCTTTGCCATCCTTATGTATTTAAAACCAGCGATGGCTTTGTATTAATGATTTCTTTTTACAGATATTCAGATAAAGGATATCCTGTTACAACCTTTAGACAGATTAAATCTTTAAGCGAGTGTTCCAAAGCTTTTAGAGCTATGCTTAATGAATTTTTAAAAATTGAAGAATCTAAGAGTGACCAATTATATGGAAAGAAAAAAGTAGTAATCAAACCTTTTAATCTTGAAAGCAGAAAATACCTTGGTCAGACAAGCGGAGAATTTGATTATATTCCGTCTACTTTTATTGAACAGGATGGAATTATTATTCGTAGTTCAGATGATACGTTCAGCAGAATGCTGGGATATTCACTTTATTCAACACAGATGGTTCAGGTAATTAATGCGCAGGATCTGGATGCGTATGTTGAACAAAATTTTAATAAATATGATTTTGCAGATTACTATATTGAAGGTCGTATACAGTTAACAGACCAGATTAATATTTATCATATAACTTTGTTTGATGCAAAAACAAGACAGCCAATTCAGAATGTAAAATATTTTAGTTCTGATTTTTCAATTCTTGGAATGAATATTGCAAACAACAACATTGTATATTCTCTTGCCGATTCCATTTTTGGCAAAGGTAACTATGGTGTTAGCCCGGATATTACAGTTCCAGGTCAGGGATTGTTTTTAAATAATATTTATGTTGGCTGGGATAATCTTTCTAAATTTATTCTTCCAAAGGGTAAACACATTATTTATACAGGTGACTATTTTAATCCTGACACTAATTACGAAGTAAAAAATAAGAATAAATCCAAAGATATTAACGGCAATATATATAGAAGTTTCTTTTTATATCTTGATGAAAGAAACTGGCTGTTCAGAGGAAATGATGGAGAACGAGTATGGAATTTGTTAGGAAAGTAATTTTAGTTCTTTTATTTGCATCTTTATTTGTTTTTTCAGCTTGTCAGACAACACAGGTAGTTGAAGATCCATTAACTTTATTAGAGCTTGAACCTTTACCACGTAATCTGGAACTAAAGAAACAGGCTATGTATGAACCTGTTTATGGTGTAATGCGTATTCTTGAGATTTCTACAGAAAATGGTGTTCAGACTGAAATTATGGCAAAAAAAGGTGACATAAAAGATGGTCTTGAACGAGGTAAAACTGGTGAAATTGCAGAAGATGCAGCTTTTGGTTCGATTATAGGTACTTTTAAAATTGTTTCTATGCAGAGTGGATTTGTAATGTGTAAGGTAACAAACCTTACTAAAAAAATTCCAAACAATGCGTATATTCGTGTTCAAATTGGCCAGAAACTTAAGGAAGAATAATTATGAGTCATATTTCAAAGATTGATACAAAAATTAAAGATTTAAGTTATTTAAAAAAAGCTCTTGAATCATTAGAGATGAAATATGTAGAAGCTGAAGAAAATCAAAAGCTTACTTTGCAGGGATACGGCAAAGACGAACAGATTGAAGGCTGTATTTTTGAAATTAAGACAGGTTCAAAATACAGTATTGGCATTAGAAAGATAAATCAGAATTATGAATTCGTAGCAGACTGGTGGGCTATAGAAACTTTTACAGGTCTTAAGCAGGATGAAATTTTGAATAAAATAACCCGTCAGTATGCTTATGAGACAATTTTAGACAAAGTAAAAGATATGGGATATTCAATTGTTCAGGAAGATGAAGATACAAAAAACAATATTCATCTGACTGTAAGAAGATGGAGTTAAAAGGTGGACTTTGAAGAGGTAAGACGTTCGGTTGTAGGACTGGATGTTTATAGTGCAAAAAATAAAATACTTTCTCTTTGTCCAGAACTTTCGGAATCTGATATTGATATTACATATTATGAATCAGAGTACAGACGATTTATTGTTACTGATTGTAAAAAAAGCGGCAATAAAATAATGCTCTATTCTACTTCAAAAAATCCAATCAGAAATTTGCCTTCCATCTTTCAGGAAAATGATTTTTTACGAAGTTTCCTGATGATCTTTCAGCATATCAGCAATGACATTGGAATCAAAATTGACAACATAAATGAAATGTTCCGCCCAATGCATTGTCCTGCGGATTTTTTGAATGTTTTATCTGACTGGTTTGGAATTGATATTAACTTACTTGGCAGCGTAGAAGAAAAACGACTTTTTCTACAATATGCAATTCCTATGTTCAAATTGCGTGGAACTGCCATGGGCTTAAAACTCTATCTTTATATTATGACTGGTGTGGTGCCCAATATAATAGAAGATTTTGTTCCATTTTCTTCGCTTGAAATTATGGATGGAACAAATGTAAACAGTACCTTGCTGGAAGAAGATAAAAATAATTCTGTATTTACTGTGTACTTTCCGGTTTATAGGGAAGAATTTGATGACAATCTTATTAGAAGAATTATGCTTGTTTTGCAGCAGGAAAAACCAGTGAATACAGACTGCTATATAAGCTTTAAGCAGCATAAAGAAAAGAATAGAAAACCTTTTGTAATCACAGAAAATAATGATATTGGCATGAATATTGGATTTTAAGGACAAAAAAGATGAATGAACTTATAGAATTTAAAAGAGCAAACTTTTTTCCTGGACTTCAGGTTGGACCAAATTACTGGAACAAAATAGAAGATTATCATTTTGAAAAGGAAAAGCTATATAATAAACTTTTTCATGGATTTGGAATTGTTCCAGGATTTCTGGATTCTCTACATGTTCAGGCAGAAAAAACAAAAGGTGGACTTATAACCTTTATTGTTGGCCGCGGTCTTTGTTTTGATGGCCTTGGAAATCCTTTGTTTTTGGATAAGCCGGAAGTTCTTGTTTTTGACTCAAAAAAATATACATACCCTACAACTATTCATATCGTAATTAAATATGACGAAGTTCTTCAGGACTTTTTTCAGAATAGTGACAACATAGATTTGCAGGGATATCAGTACAAAAAAGAAACTGCAAAGGTAGAAATTGTTACAGAAATTACAGAGCCGGAACTTACAGTGGAACTTGCACGTGTTCATCTTGAAGATGAAGAAGGAACTGGTATTGGTAATATTAAAAACTGTGATGAATTCTGCAATCCTGGAAGCAACGCGCTTGATTACAGATTTGTGCCATGGGCTGTCAGAACAAAAAAGGGAGTTTCAATTTATCTGGAAAAATTGATGATAGAACTTTTTGAACTTACTTGTGGCGTTTCTAATTCCTGCTATGAGCTTTTGCAGCTTAATGCCTTCAGAAACATGCACACTGTTGCCACAACTTCAAAAATGATTATTCAGACTGCAGGCGTTTACTTTGAAGATGTAATTCACCTTTTAAAGCCTCTTTTTGATATTGATCATGAAGTTTTGTTTGAACTTGCAGATTTTGAAAGAAATAACGAAGAAAAGAATTATAAGTTTACAACAAAAGAAGCTTACGAAAATGCCAGAGCTGCAATGTATGAGCTTGGCGATTTGCTTAAGAAATACAGCGGTAAATATGAAGAAATTGATGCAATTTTAAAGGCTCATAAAAACGTTATTGAAGGACTTAAGAATACTGTTATCGAAAAAGAAGTTCATTCTGCAGATATTCAGTTTATTAGCTGTGACTTCCCACGTGTTCTTCTGTTTGAAGATGAAAAATACACTCTTGTTGACACTGTTAATATGGGCAGTCAGGAATCAATTGAAGCGCACAGAGTTACATTTGCCGAAAGTCAGCATCCGTCTACTGCAAAAGATTCTTTCTACTATCCGGATGGAGTTATGGTTTACGATACCATCAAACGCTGGATTGGCGGCAGCATGAAGCTTCACTTAAAGAATGTAATTAAAGGAAGAAAAACTTTAATTATTCGCCGTACAGATATCTATCAGGGAAATTATTCTGTAGAAGTAATTTTGCAGGGAAAGAACAAATTTACTATGAATATTGATGGTCAGGATTCTAAGAACCGTTGGCGTAATATTTTCTTAAAGATTAATGAAGGAGAAATTACAGAATACACACCTGAGATTGCATTTAATATTGGTGAAAAAGGTCGTGATAATTCGGGAACAATCTGGATTTATCAGGTTTTGTAATAAGGAAGGATATAAATGAAATATTGTAAAGAAGGTCATTTGATGGACTCATCCTGGAAGGTATGTCCAATTTGTATTGCACCTTTGGCAGGCTGGCTTGTTCTTCTAAAAGAGGATGGCAGTGCAGAAAAATATTATACCTTGCACGAAGGAAAATCTTTTATAGGAAGTGCTGCAGATTGCGAAATACGAATTTTGAATGCAGGACTTGCCCGCCAGCATGCATACCTTTCAATTTTTGATGGTGAATGCTCAATGGTGGATTTGGGAAACAGCTCTCCCGTAAAAGTTAACAATGCAGAATGTGTAAAAGCCATGCTTATTGATGGTGATATTTTGGAAATGGGGGAAAAGCAGTTTAAAATTAAGCTTTTATAGAATTATGAAAAGAAGATTATTAAGTATTTTAATTTTATTTGCAGTTGCTTTTGGATTTGCTGCAGAAAAAGACAAATTAAGTATAAAAATTGATCAGGTAGTTTCTAAAGATTACCCTAATATGACAGCTTTTGTTTCTGTTAAAAATGAAAAAGGAGAGACTGTAAACGGTCTTGCACCTGGTCTTTTTAAAACAAGAATTGACAGCGAAGATCTTCGCGGAAGACAGAGCGTTTATCAGTTTTCTATGAAAACTGAACCTGTTGATTATACAATCTTGATTTCTAATAACGGAATTATGGAAGGTGAACCTCTGGATTTTCAGAAGAACGCCTTGATTCAGTTTATTGATTATATGCAGAAAGACGAAACTCTTTCTTTATATACAATTGGCGACGATGCTGTACCAATTTTTGAAAATCAAAAAAAAGAAACTATTGATACTTCTTTGATTAATGATATTCAGCTTTCAGAAGTGCAGCCACGTATTTATGACTCTTTGATGAATGTAATCCGTAAATCTGAACAGAAATCTACACGCCGTAAGGTAATTATTATTCTTTCAGACGGACGTGATCAGAATAGTCGTTTTATAAAAGAGCAGCTTGATTCAACTCTTACAGAAAAATCAATTCCTGTTTATTCCGTTGGTTTTAGAGTTTTAAGCTCTGCAGGTCTTAGTGCCTTGAATCAGGTTTCAGAAGTTTCTTCCGGTACATATGTTTATTCAGATATTTCAAAAATTCCTGATAGCTTAAAATCTGTAAAAGACATTATTACAAAATGCTACGTAATTGATTACAAAATCAAAAATGTAAAACCGGATAATAGCTTTCATTTGATGGAAGTTTCTGTTTCTGAACGTGACAGTGAAGGAAGAGGTCAGAAAACCTTCTTTGCATTAAAACTTCCAGTTCCAAAGTGGCTAAAAATCTTAATTATTATTTGTGCTGTTGTTTTGATTGCTGTACTTGTTGTGTTGTTCATCATCTCAAAAATTCAAATTAGAAAAGCAATGGGAATTACAAAGCGCAGATGTCCTGTTTGTGGTAACAGAATGAAAGACAGCTGGGATTACTGTCCGTTCTGTAAATATTTGCCGGATATTAAAAAGAAAAAGAAGAAGAATAAGTAGGAATATAAAATGACAAAGCTTTCAGTGCCGGGAGTATATGTTTCTGAACAGAAATATACTCTTAACCCATTACAGATAGATACTCGTTGTGTTTCAGCTTTTGCAGGCATAAGTGAAAAAGGGCCTGTTGGCGTACCTGTATTTATTGAAAGCTTTGATGAATATTTAAAGATTTTTGGTGGCTTTGATACAGAGGGTGTTCTGCCGCTTTCGGTTTACAGTTATTTTAAATGTGGTGGAAAAGAACTTGTTGTAACCCGCGTAGCTCATCAGGAAAGTGTGCGCTGTGCAGAACTTGAGCTTCCTTGTCAGAAAGGTTCATTAAAACTTACGGCATTAACTCCGGGAACATGGGGAAATTATATTTGTGCAAAACTCTGGTATGAATATGAAAAGGTGGGAAATGTTTGCACAGTTGATGCAGAATGCAGTTATGTTGAGCTTGATAATACAGAAAATCTTACTGCTGGCGATATTGTAGAGCTGAATGTTGGTGAAGGTAAAACAATCTGCCGCGAAGTAGAAAAAATAGAAGAAAACAGGATTTATTTCTACAAGCTTAATTCGATTAAGAAGTTTGAGCAGACACCAGAAAAGCTTTTAATAAAGAAAGTATTTTATTCTGTAATTCTTTCTGGAAAAAATAAAAAGAATGAAACATACCTTCATCTTTCGATGAACAAAAATGATGAGCGCTACATTGTAAAATACATAAATGAACGTTCAAATCTTTGCAGAATTACTGAATGTGACGTAAAAGGCAGTGTAAAACCTGTTTATTCAGAATATGCAAAAAACGGCTGCGATGGAATTGCAGATTTAACCGCGGCAGATTTTATTGGCTACAACAACGGAATAAATGATTATTCTGGAATTGGAACTTTTGAAAGTCGTGATGATATTTCTTTAATTGCCTGTCCTGATTTGTGCTGGCTTTTAAATATGAGCGGTAAAGAACAGGAACAGAAGCTTACAGAATACAGGGCTGTTCAGGATGCAATGATGAATCAGGCAGAACGATTTGCCGGTAGATTTGCAATTCTTGATATGCCGGACTTTTTTGACCCGACAGAAGCTATTGCTTATTCTAAAAAAATCGATTCTGCATACGGTGCAAGTTATTATCCATATATAAATGTATTAGACCCGCTTGATAAAACTGGCTGCAGGACTCTTCAGATTCCGGCAAGTGGAGCTGTATGTGGCTGTGTTGCACTTACAGATGGAGAAAAAGGTGTTTTCCAGGCTCCGGCTAACTGCATCATTCAGGGAAGTGTAGGGCTTTCTAAACGAATTACAGAAGGTGAATTAGGCGAACTTTATAAAAACAATATAAACGTTCTTAAATATTTTCCAGGCAGCGGTGTAAAAATTTGGGGAGCAAAAACTCTTTCTTCAAATTACGACTGGCGCTACATAAGTGTAAGACGAACTTTTTCAAGAATCAGTTCTGCAATCAAAAAGGGAACGCAGTGGGCTGTTTTTGAAGTAAACAATAAAAATCTTAGAAAAAGACTTGTGCGCCAGGTAAGCGGATTTTTACTTGATTTATGGATGAAAGGATATCTTGCAGGAAGCACTGCGGAACAGGGGTTTTATGTGCGCTGCGATGAAGAACTTAATCCTGTAGAAAACATAGATAAGGGTATTCTTACTTTTGAAGTTGGACTTGCAATTGTTAAACCTGCCGAATTTTTTCAGATAACGATTACTGCTGAAAAAGATGGGGCAAGTGTTTATATAGATGAGGAATAATTAGGAGGAGATAAAATTATGGCAGACGACAAAAAGATTAGTGCTTATCTGTTCTTTGTAGAAGTTGACGGGATTGAAACAGCACGTTTTCAGAAATGCGAAGGACTGGAAGCAGAAACTTATGTTTATGAAATTGAAGAGGGCGGTTTGAACACGTCTACTCATAAATTTTATGGAAGAACCCGCTATCCAAATCTTATTCTGGAAAAGGGAATCTCTGACAATGACGAACTGTTTAACTGGTATAAGCAGACAGTTCTTGAAGATAAGAAAATTGAGCGCAAAAACGGTTCCATTGTTTTAAAGGACACAGAAGGAAACGAAATTAAACGCTGGAATTTCTTTAGAGCATTCCCTTGCCGTTGGATTGGTCCAAAACTTGAAACAAATATGGGAAGTGAATATGCCCTTGAACGTATTGAAATTACCCATGAAGGTCTTTCTGTAGATTAATAATTAGGAGGCAGAAATATGGCATTGGAAAAAGCAGTTATTACAAACATGGACACTAATGATGAGATTGAAGTTATGTTCAATCCAAAAGAGTATGTTTTAGAAAAGAAAACTCCATGGTCAGAAATTAATACATTTGGTCTTGATTCTCCACCTGTACAGTTCACAATGGGTGAACGTAAAAGACTTTCTATGGAATTGTTTTTTGATACATCAGAAGAAAAAACTGATGTTCGCGAATATACAAATAAAGTAGAAACCTTAATGCTTGTAAATGCTCAGGAACACCGTCCTCCAATTTTGAGATTCAGCTGGGGAAGCCTTGCTTTTGACTGTGTACTTGAAGATCTTGTTCAGCGTTTTACTTTGTTTGGAAACGACGGTATGCCTTACCGCGCAATCTGTAAAGTTGTTTTTAAGGAATACGCAACTGCTGCAACTCAGCTTTCTAACACCAGACGCGAAAGTGCTGACCATACTAAACGAATGGCCTTAAGGGAAGGAGAAACCCTTTCTTCTCTTTCTGCAAGAGAGTACAACGACAGTCGTAAGTGGCGTGCCATTGCAGATGCAAACAATATTGACGATCCGGAAAATCTTGAAGCAGGAACAATTGTTGAATTGCCACCGTTGTACTAGAGGAGTTCAAAATGTCTGATGAAAATAAAACTTTAACACCGGTATGGATTTGCTATGTGGATGGTAAACGTCTAGACACAAAACATGAAGGTGCTCTAAAAAAAATAACGGTTAATGACAAGTTGAATGGCGTTGGTAAATGCGTACTCTTGTTCGATACCTCTGCAGAAAAACTTCTGGAACTTGGAAGTTTTTCGCTGGAAAGTCAGATTTCTGTTCATCTTGGTTATAAGGATGACGTAGAAGAAGTTTTTAGCGGCGAAATTACAGGCTTTAAAGGACTTTTTAAAGAGTTTGGCCATGAAATGTGCGAAGTTGTATGCAGCAATGTGCTTTATAAACTTGCACACGGTTCGCATTATACTTCTTATGAAAACAAAACCTGCAGCGATGTGGCTAAAGAAATTATAGAAGGCTATTCACTTACTGCTGATGTAGATTCGTTTGGTGCTTCTTTTGAATTTGACAGTGTACATAGCATGACTGATCTGGAATACATTCAGTATTGCTGCAAAAAGTATGGTAAAGATTTTTACGCATACGATACCAAGGTTTATATAAAGGACAATATTCAGGTTAGAAATGATGAGGTTATTTTTGAGTGGGGAAAAAGCCTTATTGATTTTTATCC
>JAILHD010000098.1 GCA_024696155.1 Treponema sp.
TCGGTAAAGCCGGCAGAAAAATGATTGGATGCCGGGTTTGCAAGATCAATTTCTTTATGGGCAACGTTGAAGTCGCCGCAAGCAATAACCGGCTTTTTGGCATCCAGGGCCGCAAGGTAATCTGCATATAGCTGGTCCCACTTCTGGCGGTCGGCAAGGCGCTTAAGGCCATCGCCTGAGTTTGGAGTATAAACATTTACAAAATAAAAATCGTCAAACTCAAGAGTAAGAAGGCGGCCTTCATCGTCCATAGTATCCGGAGCGCCAAGCCGTGGCACTTCGCGTTTTGCGTTCATGCCTTCCTTATACAAAATCATAGTGCCTGCATAACCTTTTTTTGCAGGCGGCACAGAAGAAAGCCACTCAATTTTGTATCCCGGAAAATAGCCAGCCAGCAGCTCCAGATGCTTATCCGAAGGCCCCTCCGCCGGCAGTTTAGTCTCCTGAATCGCAATAAGGTCAGCGTCATAATCGCCCAGCTTCTTCAACACAGCCTGAGACAAAAGCGCCCTGTCAGAAGTCGAAGTAAGCGCTGCATTTATAGAATCAATATTCCAGGAAATCAGTTTCATTTTTTTGCTCCTGACTTTATTATATTGGATTTTGGAAAGAGTTTCAGCAGAGAATATGAATTCCTTGCATTCTTTAGTCGGAGACAGACTATCTCCACGCCCGCGAGACAGTCTGTAACACTAGGCGGAGATACTTTGTAACAACACGGAGAGAAAAAGAAAGCATCTGTGGTAGTTAGCGTTAAAAAATCCTCCATTTATGCTATACTATCCGTATGAACTACGAACAGATATTTAAAAACATAGACGACATATTGTGGAAGGAAGCTGGCTGTTCAAACGAACTTGATTATGTAGAGCAGACAAGCTGGATTCTCTTCTTAAAATATCTTGATGACCTTGAAGACGAGCGTAGCGACGAAATGGAACTTCAGGGAAAAGAATATAAACGCATCATCAAAAAAGAATACCGCTGGAATTCCTGGGCCTGTCCTAAAACTTCAAAAGGCGAAATAGATCACAAAAACGCCATGACAGGCGACGACCTTACAGACTTTGTAAACCTCAAGCTTTTTCCATATCTCAAAGAATTCAAAAACACTGCCACAACACCAGATACACTCGAATACAAAATTGGAGAAATCTTCAGCGAACTCAAAAACAAAATGGTTTCCGGCTACAATATGCGTGAAATCTTAAACTACGCAGACGGCCTTCATTTCCAGACAGCAACAGACAAACACGAAATGAGCCACCTCTACGAAAGTAAGATTCACAAAATGGGAAATGCCGGCCGCAACGGTGGCGAATATTACACACCACGTCCGCTCATCAGAACAATCGTAAAAGTTGTAGAACCAAAAATCGGCGACACAATTTACGATGGAGCCTGTGGTAGTGCCGGCTTCCTTTGCGAAGCATTTAATTATCTGAACGAAAAAGCAAAAACCGTTGAGCAGAAGCAGACACTCCAGAAATCAACCTTCTACGGAAAAGAGAAAAAAGGCCTTGCCTACATCATCGGAATCATGAACATGATTTTCCACGGAGTAGAAGCGCCAAATATCATGCACACAAACACCCTTGCCGAAGACCTGAGGCAGATTCAGCAGCGCGACCGTAAAGATGTTATACTTGCAAATCCACCTTTTGGTGGCAAGGAACGTTCAGAAATCCAGCAGAACTTCCCCATTAAAACCGGCGAAACAGCCTACTTATTTATGGAGCACTTTATCAAAATGCTTAAGGCGGGCGGCCGTGCAGGTGTGGTAATCAAAAATACATTCCTGAGCAATACAGATAACGCAAGCATAGCCCTTCGCCGCGAGCTTCTGGAAAGCTGCAACCTTCATACAATCCTCGACTGTCCGAGCGGAGTCTTCACAGGTGCCGGAGTAAAAACCGTAATCCTCTTTTTTGAAAAAGGAAAGCCTACAGAAAAAGTATGGTACTACCAGCTCAACCTCGACCGCAACCTTGGAAAAACAAATCCGCTCAACGAAGATGACCTTGCAGATTTTGTTGCCCTCCAGAAAACAAAGGCCGACAGCCCGAACAGCTGGAGCCTCGATGTAAAAGCTTTGAATCCCGACACTCTCGATTTAAGCGTAAAGAACCCGAACAAAAAAGAAGAAAAGACCTTACGCGAACCGTCCGAAATCATTGCAGAAATGCAGGAACTGAATAAACAGAGTGCAGAGATTTTGAAGAGCTTATAGGAGTTAGGCGGGGGAAGTCTCCCCCTCGC
>JAILHD010000109.1 GCA_024696155.1 Treponema sp.
GCCTGACGAACTTCTGCAGAAGTAGAAATTGACTGAGTTACAAGTTCAAGACCTGCTTCCTTACAGCCTTTTTTTACCAGTTCAAGACCAGAAATTGAGTTATCTTCGTTTGAAGTGTAAATGTAACCAAGAGTTTTAATTCCTGTGATTTTTTTGAAAAGTTTGATGTGCTCAACAGAAGGAAGTTCATCACTCATACCAGTGATGTTGCGTTCTCCGTGTTCAAGAGTTTTTACAAGACCAGCTCCAAGAGGATCTGTTACAGTACCAAATACGATTGGAGTATCTTTCATTGTGTTTGCAAGTGCAATTGCGATTGGAGTTGCAATTCCAACTGCAACGTCTACACGTTCATCGCGGAACTGTGCTGCAATCTGATTGGCAGTGTTTACATCACCGTTTGCGTTCTGCAAGTCATATTTTGCATCGATTCCGGCAGCCTTTACTGCGTCCATAACACCGCGTTCAACGTCATCAAGAGCAACGTGCTGAACTATTTTTGCAATACCGATTTTTACCTGTTTTGTTTTTGCAGTTTTTGCTTTAGCAGCAGTAAGAGAAGAAAGGCAAAGAGAAGCTGCAAGAGCTGTGACGATAATTTTTTTCATTGTTTCCTCCAGCGCATAAAGCGCAATATCTTTGTTTCTATTTATAGTAACAAAGATATACCAAAAGGAGGTATCTGTCAATAGTTAATTATTTTCTGCGAACAATAAACTCTGTCTGTTCTTTTTTGGCAATTTTTTCGGCACGTTTTTTGTATATTTTGTAAAGTTCTTCCTGTGCCTGAAACTCTTTTTCGCCCTTTTCTACCGGTTCCCAGCTTCCGTTTGGCAGAAGGCGCTGAGAATTTGTGTTATCCTCAAAATAAGTATCAAGAATCATTTTAACTTCTTTGAACGCTTCTTTTTCCAGAATCGGGAACATAAGCTCAATTCGGCGGTCAAGATTTCGGCTCATCCAGTCTGCACTTGAACAGTAAAGTTCCGGATTTCCGCCGTTTTCAAAGTAGAAAATTCGTGCATGTTCCAGATAGCGTCCCACAATAGAAGTAACTGTGATATTTTCACTCATTCCAGGAACACCAGGAACCAGCATACAGATTCCACGGATATTAAGCATAACCCTTACGCCAGCCTGACTTGCCTTATACAAAGCATTTATAACTTCTTCGTGAGTAAGGCTGTTCATTTTGGCTATAATAAGGCCTGGAGTTTCTGGTGTACTACGTTCAATTTCGCGCTGTATCATACTTAAAATGCGAGATTTTATATTAACCGGCGCCATTCCAAGATATGTCATCTTCTGCAAAGTTGAATAGCCTGTAACAAGATTAAAGAAATTTGTTGCATCATTTGCAATTCCAGGATTTGCAGTAAACAGCGAAATATCTGAATAAAGTTTTGCGGTTTTTGGATTGTAATTTCCAGTTGCCAAATGAACATAACGGCGGATTGTATCTGATTCGCGACGCACAACCATAAGGATTTTTGCATGAACCTTAAGATTTACAAGGCCATAAATTACGGTTACACCAGCCTGCTCCAGTTCGTTTGCCCAGGCAATATTACGTTCCTCGTCAAAACGCGCCTTAAGTTCTACAAGAACCACAACCTGCTTTCCGCGGGCCGCAGCCGTCTCCAGAGCTTTAATAATCGGTGAATCCCCGCCAGTACGGTATAAGGTCATTTTTATAGCTAAAACGTTGTCGTCGTCGGCGGCATCGCTAATCATTTTTACAACCGGATCGTAAGATTCGTACGGAACATGAAGAATTTTATCGTGAAGTTTAAGCGTATCCCAGTAAGGTTCGTCTTCTGGTAAATCAAAAGGATAAAAATGCTCCCACTTGTCAAAACTCATTTTGCCATTTTCATCGCTACTTCTTAAACCCATTAAAGAACCTGGATCCAAAATTCCATCCACAAGATAAACATCTTCATCATTAAGTTCCAGTTTTTCCTTTAAGAATTTAAGAATTTCAGGGCTTGTACCGTTACACATCATTGCAACAGGAAACGAAGACTTTCGCTGAATCAAAACATCTTCCATTGCGTGAATAAAATTGTTTCCAGCATCTTCATCAACTGCAAAGTCAGCGTCACGAACAACCTTAAAAAGCATAACCTTATCAACTTCAAGGCCAGGGAACAAAGAAGTTCCAAAAGTTGTAACAATATCGCCCAAAAGCGCAAACTGACGTTCACTCTTATTTTCTGAAGGAAGCCAGTAAATATGCTGAATTCCATCTGGAATTTCTACAAACGCAATACGTGGAAGTTCATCTTTACCACGCAATGCCTCGCCTTCTTTTTCCAGCTTGATTCCATCAATAGGACGCAAAAGGAATGCAGCGTAAATTGCAAGATTTTTAATATGAGGAAAAGCCTCTGTATCAGTTCTAAGCGGAGTCAAAAGCGGATATATATCAGACTTAAAAAGCTTGTTGATGTATGCCGACTGTTGAACTGTATAATTTTCAGGCGTAACATAAACAAAACCGTTTTTTGTAAGTTCAGGAATTACATCATTCATAAGACAGTTCTGCTGTTCGCGGATTATCTGATGTGTGCGGGCAGAAATACTTGTAAGCTGAAGCTGCGGAGTAAGACCAGAAACATCAGGACGATCAGGTTCCTGGTATAAGGCACGTTTTACAGAAGCAACCCGGACCTGAAAGAACTCATCAAAGTTTGAAGTAACAATAGAAAGGAACTGGAGTCGTTCCATCAAAGGCAGTTCTTTTCTTAATCCCTGAAAAAGAACGCGGGCATTAAATTCAAGCCAGCTCAATTCTCTGTTAAAATATCTGATTTCCATAGTCTGCCCCCGCTAAATTAAAATTACATTATAACCAAAGACGCTTTCAAACATTCCGGCTTTTTCCTGCAAGGCAATGCGTTCCAAAACCGAATTTTTAGAATTTTTTGTAGAAATCAAAAGTGTATTCTGCTGAAGTTTTACAGAAATATCATTAAAAGTCTGAATATGACCGCGGTCCATGGCATCTGCAATTCGCAGAATTGCTGTAAGTTTTAAAATGAGCATGCGGTCTGAACGGGGCATCATAAGGAAATTTTCTTCATCCTGCGGCATCTGACTTCCGCGGTGATACTTAGAAATATCTGCTACAATAGAAATCTCTCTTTTTGTAAGTCCAAAAATCTCTGAATTCTGAATTATGTAGGCACTATGAAGATTATGATGAGCAAACTTAATAAACACGCCTATGTCATGCAAAAGACAGGCAATTTCAAGAAGCATTTTTGCGTGCTGTTCCAGTGCCATTTCATCTTTTAAACATTCAAACAGCTTAACGGCAATCATTCGTACACATTCTGCATGGTTTTCGTCACCGTGATATTTGCGCAAAAGGTTTTTTGCAGAAGCAAGGATCTGCATATCGTATTCATCCTGCAAAAGTTCATTCTGAGCAGGATTTCTATTAAGGATTATTCCGTGGCGAATATTAGTTTCAGGTACAATAATTCTTGTTGCTTTGGTAAGGTTTAAGAAAAGCGAGTAAATCAAAAGACTTACCTGAAGGGTTTCTGCTTCGGAATAAGAAATTCTAAACCGGGCAACCATTTCGTCCGCAGAATAATCCTGAACCGAACGGCGGAAGTCGTTAAACTCGTCTATTCCGATTTCCCAAAGGAAAGTAGAAATTGGATGTCCCACTAAAAGAGCTGCAAGATTCATATCCTGACCAACAGCAATAAACTGTTTTACTTCGCTAAAGTTCAGTTCAGTTTCCAGAGAACCTTTTGTGTTGTTGATTGACTCTTCTACATAGCGGCGAATATCGTGGTAAGAAGCAATCTGTCCACCAATCTGCTGCTCAATACGCACAGTTCCAAGTCGCAGAGAATGAACGCCTGCCATTTTTCCGTCAGAAATCATCATAATTTCGGTAGAACTACCGCCTACGTTCAGAATCAAAGTATCATCATTTTTAAAATCAACAGGTTTATCTTTAAGACAGTCAGAAACGGCAAGATACATCAGCTTGTTTTCTTCGATGCCGTCTACAATTTTTACGCGGAATCCTGTCTGAACAAGAATACGATCCATTACAGGATCACAGTTTTTTGAATCTCGAAAGGCAGAGGTAGCAATACAGGTAGCCTGAGAAGGTTCAATTCCCCAGCCCGCAAGCTGTTCTCTATAACGTTTAAGAATAAGAATGCACTGATTTTGAGTTTCAAGGCTTATTACACCGCTCGTAAAAACATCCTTTCCAATAGGAAGCGGATTATCAGAGCGGTCAAGTATAAGCTGTTTTCTGTCTGCGGTAATTTCTGCTACAAGAAGGCGAACTCCTGTAGAACCTATTTCAATAACTGACTCTGGTGCTGACAATAGGCGCCTCCTTTGCAAAAATTAAAGTTTATCAATAAGCATAGAACATTTTCCAGAAGGAATAGGAAGAGTCTTTTTCTTCTGATTCAGAATATTGATTGTAAAGTAATACAGTTTTTCGCTTTCCATCTGGATTTCCCAGCCGCGTGTACTCTTATTACTCAAAATAGTGATAAGGTTGCGCTTGAGCGAAAGGTTTTCAATTCCCATGATTTCAAGGTTAGGAATAATCCAGTCTACAGTCTTACGCGGCAAACTGATTGAAAGACCGATTACGTTTTCAATCATCAGCGCAATTGTAGAAAGTGCCGCTGTCAAAAGATAGCGTGGACGGGCAAAAGAAGGATCATCCTTCATAGAAGCCTTACCATCTTTTCCAGGAAGGTATGCTTCGTAAAGATCGCCAGGAACGTTTTCTTCGTTTGGCATAAGAGTTTCAAGTACAAAGTAAAGGTGACGAATTGCACATTCGCGGGCAAGTTCAAGCTGACCGTAGCGTTCAAGTCCCTTAATTACCATAAAGTTGAAGGCAGGCATTACGCTACCGCAGTAACCGTTTCCTTCTTCGCTGAAGTTAGGGTTATCAACACTAAGGCTTGGGAACGGATGCTCTGTTCCAAAAGATTTAGGATCATTCAAATGATTTACAAGCAAATCTGCTTTATCTGCATTAGGGATTTCTGCAAGCATTGTCCAGTAAGCTGCAATTGTCTTTACGTTCAGGCGGTTTTCATTTTTGTCCAGATCGTAGTAGAAACCAGTTTCATTATCCCACATTAAAGAATTAATACGGGTTTTTAAAGAAAAATACATCTTGCGGTACTGGAAGCTCAAATCCTTGTCGTTCAAAATATCGCCAAGAGCAGACATGTAAGAAGCATTAACTGCCATACAAGCGTTAAAATCAACAGGATAGTAACAGCCTTCGCGGGGAGAGTTAATCATTGAAGAAGCAACATGAGGAACTGCATAAAGTCCGTTCTCCTGCTTAAAAGTTTCATCAAGCCAGGACATGTACTTCTGCAAAGTTGGCATAACTTCCTTAATGCGGCGTTTGTTTGCAGATTTATGAAAAAGGTTAAATTCAGCAAAAGCAAAAAGAGGAAGACCAACACCCTCAGGATTTTCTGAATCAACAACAGGTTCGTTTTTTACAGCATCATATTTCCAGCGAATTGCACCATTTTCTTCCTGACGAGCATAAAAATAATCAATATTCTTGCATGCATCAAAATTTCTGTTTGAATATACCAAGAAGAAAGTAGAAAAAATTGACTCAAACTGATTTACAATAAATTTAGAATTTTCCGGGTAAACGAATAAACCGTTTTCTGTATCCTGCTCACCATTTGCAGGATTTACCCAGAATGAAGAAACCCATGACCATGTTTTATTATAAATGTCTACAAAATCCTGATCATAAAAATGGATTTTTGGAAAATCATGTTTGTTCACAAAGAACTCCTACTTTTACATTGATGTATTACTCTAATGCAAATCACAAAGCGTAAAATTACGTATCTATTAATATAACACAGAATTTGCAAAAAAGTTTAAAAATTATAAAAAAATATTAAAAAAATGCAAGGGGGGTAAAATCTACAATACATCATAACAGCAAAAAAGAAAAAAATCCAAAAAATTCGTAAAAAATTTTTGTGAATTTTTGTCAAAACCATAAAGTCACGGGAAATAGTTAGATAGAGGTTTTTATATGAAGATTTTTTCTTTTTCTCCATTTGGATATGAAGGTGCGTTAGTTAATGTAGAAGTAGATTTGCGGCGCGGGATTCCTGCAATTGACATTGTAGGACTGGCTGATGGCGCAGTAAAAGAGTCGCGTGAAAGAATGCAGGCAGCAATCCGTAACTGTGGTTTTGAATTTCCTCCAGAAAGAGTCTTAATTTCTTTGAGCCCCGCTGATTTAAAAAAAGAAGGTGCTGGTTTTGATCTTCCGATTGCACTTGCAGTTCTTGCCGCAAATGCAGAAAAGAATGGCGAACTGGATTTTATTAAGGAACCTGTTCTTGTAATGGGAGAACTGGAACTTTCTGGAAACCTTCGACCGATTAAGGGTGTAAACGCTGCGGTTTCTACAGCAGCGGCATGTGGAATTGGAATCTGCATTGTACCAGAACAGAATGCAGATGAAGCTCGCGAAGTAAAAGGCGTAAAGGTTTATGGAGCAGACAGTCTGGAAAATGCCGTACGTGCACTAAAAGATATTTCTTTTTATAAATCTGGCAATGATAATTCTGCAGAAGATTTTATTCCAGAAGACTGCTGTTTGGTAGACGGTGTACTTTTTCCTAAAGAAACAGAAGGCTTTGAATATGGAGATATTAAAGGTCAGTATAAACTGATTCGTGCTCTGGAAATTGCAGCCTGCGGGGGGCATAATCTTTTGGCACTTGGTGCCCCAGGCTGCGGAAAAACGATGGCTCTTCAAAAGTTCCCTGCGATAAATCCTGTTCTGACACTGGAAGAGGCTCAGACTGTAACAAGAATCTGGTCTCTGGCAGGGCTTATTAAACCTTCCCAGCCGCTTGTGCGTATACCACCGTTCAGGATTCCTCACCAGACAGCAAGCATAGAAGGTATTTGCGGTGGCGGAGTAAATTGCCGTCCGGGAGAAATTTCTCTTGCCCACAATGGCGTTCTATTTTTAGATGAAGCAGCAGAATTTAAAAGTTCAGTTTTACAGATGCTTCGTGTTCCGTTGGAAACTGGAAATATAACGCTTTGCCGTGCAGGAAGAACTTCAATTTACCCAGCAAAATTCCAGCTTTTTATGGCAGTAAATCCGTGTCCTTGCGGAAACTTTGGATCAAAAACAAAAATATGCCTTTGCAGTGCAAAAAGCGTGGATCAGTACTGGAAAAAATTTTCTGCCCCACTTTTAGACCGAATTGATTTACGGGTTTATGTTGATAATGAAGAAAAAAACATTAATTCAGACTCACAGTCGCGGGAAGAATTAAAAACCACAGCAGAGATCAGACAGAAAATTGCCGCTGGAATAAAATTTATGAAACATCGCCAGAATATGAAAAACGCTCATCTTTCGCCAGAAGGCATTGCCCAGTTCTGTATTCAGGAAGATGCAAGCAAAGGCGTTCTAAATGCAGCAATTAACCGCTACGGTTTTTCTCCGCGCCTTACCGCCAGTTGCATTAAAGTTGCCCGCACCATCGCCGATCTGGATCAAAGCGAAAAAATCCGCCCCCTCCACATGCGCGAATCAGTAGAGTACCACAAACTCTGCTGCAACATGGTACCCGAGCTGGACTAGCTGTTACGTGGGAAGCATACCGGAGGGGAGACTTGAACTAGCTTAAAATCGGAAATCCGTTAAAAAGCAATCTGCGACAGCGGGTTGCTTAGGATTATCCGACAATCGGCTCAAAGCGGAAGTATGTTCCGCGACGAGTTCAAGTCGGTCCCATACAAAAAGTTGCGTTAAATAAAAAAAAGCTTTCTCGTGCATTGAGAAAGCTTGGATACCGGAGAAGAGACTTGAACTCTTACGCCATCGCTGACAAAAGATTTTGAGTCTTTCGTGTCTACCATTCCACCACTCCGGCGAATGTTTGCAAAATATATCATATTTAAAAGGGTTTTTCAAGTACTTATGAACTGTTATAATAATTATGTGAAAATAAAATCGAATACTTTTGAGGGCGCCCAGCCCGAACTTGTACTTAACACAGTTTTTGGTTACGAATCTTTCAGACCGGCACAAAAAAATATAATTCAAAGCATACTAAACAAAAAAGATACACTTGCAATAATGCCAACTGGCGGCGGAAAATCCATCTGCTATCAGATTCCAGCGCTGATTTTAGAAGGCATTACAATCGTAGTTTCTCCGCTGATTTCTCTTATGCAGGATCAGGTTGCAGCACTGGAAGCCTGGGGAATTCATTCTGTATTTTTGAACAGCGCTCTGGAATCTCAGGAATATTTTAAGGCGATCAATGATATAATCAGCGGAAACGTAAAAATTGTTTATATTTCGCCAGAAGGCCTTTCTACAGGGCGAATCCGTGAAATCTTTAATCAGAATAATCTTTTAGTAAGCTGCATTACCGTGGATGAAGCACACTGTGTCTCTCAATGGGGGCACGACTTTCGCCCAGACTATATGGAAATTGCCACAATGCGCCGCTACTTTCCGGATGCTGTTATGGTTGCACTCACGGCTACAGCTACAGATCACGTACGCCAGGACATCATCAAAAATCTGATGATGAAAGAGCCTGCTGTATTTATTTCGAGCTTTAACCGCGAAAATATTTTTCTGGAAGTTCAACCAAAACAACGCGGTCAGGGGGCGATTCAACAGGTAATCAATTATATAGAAAAACATCGTGGCGAAAGTGGAATTGTTTACTGTAATTCGCGAAAGCAAGTAGACGAACTGACTGATATTCTTAGCACAATGAATTTATCTGTTGGTAATTATCACGCAGGATTGACCGACGAAGTTCGTGCAAAAAATCAGGAACTTTTTGTAAAAGATGAAATTCAGATTATGGTGGCTACCATTGCGTTTGGTATGGGAATTGATAAACCAAATGTACGCTATGTAATCAACTTTGACCTGCCTAAATCTATAGAAGAATATTATCAGGAAATTGGACGTGCAGGTCGAGACGGACTACCATCTTCTTCGCTGCTTTTGTACAGCATAGGAGACATTCATAAAATCCGATGGTTCTTTGAAGACTGCGCAAATCCAGAACAGGCAGAAACTCTTTTGCAGAGCATGATAAAATTTGCATCTTCCCGTACATGCAGAAGAAGAACACTTCTTGCCTACTTTGGAGAAAAATACGTACCTTCAGAAGCAAATGCCGACTGCTGCTGCGACATTTGTAAAAATTTCGGAGGAAAAATTCCTCTTACAGATATGACTATTCCCGTTCAAAAACTTCTTTCGTGCATTATCCGCACAAAAGAACGTTTTGGAGCAGCTTATGTAATTGATGTTCTGCTCGGCTCGCGGGCAAAACGCATTTTAGAAAATGAACATAACTTTTTAAGCACCTGGGGAATCGGGCGGGAACTTTCTAAGGACGACTGGTTTAATCTTGTAGAAGTTCTGATTCAGGAACACATTCTAATTAAGAGCGGAGATTATAACCTTTTGCAAATTACACCTAAAGGTTACGATTTACTTTCTTCGCGCGAAAAGGTGGAACTTTCGTTTGTGCCGGCACAGAAGGGCGCGGGGAAGAATAATACTTCATATGTTGCAGACAGCATCACTTACGGAGAAAACAGGCCATCTCTTGCATTTCCTAAACCTCAGAAAAAGCAGTCATATATCGTTCATAAACGTGCAGATAATATTGTTGCAGAAAAACCTTCCGCAGACGACCCGCAGGCAGAAAGCATCATTTCTAAGTTAAAGGAATGGAGAAAAAACAAAGCCAGCGACATGAACGTTCCGCCTTATGTAATTTTTGGCGACAAAACAATTTTTGATATTGCAGCAAAAAAGCCTTCATCAAAATCAGAACTGCTAAAAGTTTATGGACTTGGTTCTGTAAAAGTAGAGAATTTTGGAAACTCAATTCTGGCACTTATGGATCAGGCAAGGTAGCCAAAATCCAGATCATCAGAATCTATGCGCTCTTTTGAACAGGCAAGCGTAGTGCGATCCAGACAATGATGCAAATCGCGGATATTTCCTGTCCAGTTGAATTCACAAAGCCTTTCTATTGCTGTTGGTGTAAGGAATTTTTTGATTTTATTATCATTGAGATACTGTTTTGCAATATAAGGAATGTCTTCAGGGCGTTCCCTTAGCGGCGGAATTGTAAGCACATTGTTATCAAAACGATGAAAGAAATCCAGACGCATAGTTCCTTTTTGAATCATATCTTTTATGTTTGCGTTTGTTGCAAGAATGATTCTGGCATCAACTTTTACAGGCTTTGAACTTCCTACTGGAGTAAAGGTCTTTTCATCTGCAAATCTTAAAAGTTTTTCCTGCTGATTAAGTCTGCAGGTTCCCACCTCGTCCAGAAACAAACTTCCATGGTCAGCCTGCTTAAAATAGCCGATGTCATATTTTGCGTCGGTGTAGGCCCCCTCTGTTTTTCCAAAGAACGTACTTTCATTTATAGAGGCTGCAAATTCAGAAATAGGGACAGGTATAAAAGGCCCTTTTTTACGAACAGAAAGATCGTGAATCAATCTGGCTGCTACAGTTTTTCCACAGCCAGTTTCTCCCAAAAGAAAAACCGGCGTATCCACCGTAGAAACTGAGCGGATACTTGCACGAAAATTTCTGATTTGTGGAGACACACCTGCAAACAAACCGTTGATTGTTTCGTTATGAATTACGGTTTGATTTTCAGTCTTACACATCTGTTTTCCTTTAATTACGCAATCATCATTACAAGCTGCAAAAAATCGCTCAGCAAAATCTGCAAAACTTCGCTTTGTAACCATATTTGTAATAGAAGAAAAACACAAATTTGTAAAAAGCCTTAACGCACGCTGAATATCTTCATTCAATAGAGGTGATATAAAAATTATAAACGGACAAGTAAACTTATGTGCCTTCACCAGAAAAGACAGAGTTTCTGCCTCTTTGCAGGCATCGTAAATAATAATTCCATCTGTATTATGCGAAACGCAGTTGAAATCATAAACGCGTTGAACCGTTGTATATTTGTGTAATACTTCGTTGCAGAATAAAACAACGTCTTCACGCGTACTAACCAGAAAAACCTGGTTCTTATTCATGAAACGCGGCATTTTTTATTCCTACTTATATTCTTTAGTATTATTTAAGTTATATAACTGGTTGTTATAATATTTTATTTCTTAAAAAGTTTATACCATACAACAGTTAACATAAAGAAGAATAATCGTAGAACTAAAAAGATTTTAAATGGGTTATGGGCAAGCTCTGTAAAGAACTCAAGGCCTTTGTCAAAAGTCTTTTCATCTACGCGGCGCACACGTTCAGAAAAGATTCCAAAGGCATCTTTGTAATAAAGGAAGGTACTGTTAGAAAACTGATTGCGGCGTCGGTAAGCCCAGCAATTTTTTTCGCGGATTCCGTCACTAATCAAAACAAGCGAAGGCTGTGCCTTAAAAATTGCCTGAATGATATCTGGCTCGCAGTTCTTTGGATAATATCCAACATAGCGGCCAATAACTTTTAGCGACGTAAAGGTATCTTTAATATTGTGTTCAACTTTAGTGATTGTCTTTTTAGAAGAACCAAGAAGATAAATAGACTTAAAATGAGAATCAATAACAGAAAGAATCTGGATTACAGCAGAAAAAGGATTGTAGCGTACAGGAACAGGCTTTTTTAAAAAGGCAGCCGCACGCAGAATACTCTTAGAAATAGGGATGATTAAATCTGCACTTTTAACGCATTCAGCAAAATCACCCTTTTTGCGTGCCTCAAGCAAATCCCAGATAGAAAGGAAAATAATCTGCTTTGTACCAGGTTTTGCCAAAATTTCCATAATTTCATTTTCAAGCTTATCCGGCTCACAAATATCAACTGGTACACCAACTATAGAAACACGTTCTGCCATTTTTCTTCCCACCTTTTATTGCTGATTAAGCTGCGAAACTGCACATTGTACTGCAGCAATTCCATAAAGCGCCGCGGTCTCACATCTTAATATATTTCCTTCAAAATGAATGGTAGAAAAAAATCCTTTTTCCTTCAATAGCTTTACTTCGGAAGGACTGATTCCGCCTTCATTTCCTACGGCAATACAGATATTTTGTGCATTTTTATGATTATTTACAAGTTGATTCAGAGGCTCTTCTCCCTCTGTCCGTTCCCATAGCGCAACGCCAAGGCCATTTTTTTCTGCAAAGGAATCACCTTCTCCACCACAAAACGCCTTCCACCAGTTAATCGCGTCTTCCAATGGAACTGGTTCTTCAATTTTAGTTGCCACTGGAGAACCGCTCTGCTGCCTTGCCTCTTTTATAATGCGTTCAAAGCGTTCGCGCTTTGCCCCTTCAAACATTCGGGTACAGTTTGCTTCAGAAAATTCACCAATCACAGGCACAATTACGCTTATACCGCATTCCGTTGCCTGGCGCACAATAAGCTCAAACTTCTGTGCCTTTGGAATAAACTGAAAAAGAACAAACTTTCGCCCGTCAAAAGCAGTTTTTATTTCTCCAGCCTGAGTTCCGCGGGTAATGGAATTTGCAGCGGCTCCACCTTCTCCTGTAGCATCAAAATCGCAAACCTGAAGCGTAATTTTTTTAGCACTGTCGTCAATAAAAGCAACTGTGGTTCCACGCAGTTCTCCGTCATCAAAACGCACGTTAAGCATATCGCCTTTTTTTACGCGAAGCACCTGGCGCAGATAACGGAACTCCCGCCCTATCAGTTCTATGAGACCATCTTTTAAATTCTGTTTTTCTACAATAAATTGGCGCATCTTATTTCTGGCGCTACTTTACAGCAACAGTTTCTTTTTCTGTTGCCTCGTCCTGAAGTTGTCTAAGAGTCTTTGTCTTTTTTACAAGCTCGTTGTATTTTCCATCCTGCAAAATCTTAATTGCTTCTTTAAGCTGCAAGTCGTAATCCATATCGTATAGCGGAGTCGGCTGATGGCGCTGAAGCTGAACTCTCAAAAGGCGTCGGAGCAGACGCAAATCAAACGGATAATCAACTGCAATACGCTCTGCGGCAGCAGCAATATCAATTTCCTTCATATTAGGATTTGCTTCAACCATCTTTGTAATTACTTCGCTTTCAATCATCTTTACATAAAGTGTTTCTTCATCTTTTGTAAAGTCCTGCATATTTTTAATTTCCAGATCAGGCGGAATACCAATTTTATCGATATTTGTGTCGCTTGGAGTATAGTAGCGGGCAATTGTAAGTTTTACGCCGTTATTTTCACCAAGCGGAACCACCTGCTGAACAGAGCCTTTTCCGTAAGTACGTTCACCAACAAGGTAAGCCAGATGATTGTCCTTAAGTGCCCCGGAAAGAATCTCAGATGCACTGGCCGACCCGTGATTTATAAGTACAACAATAGGCATTTTAGAAACAACGGTTTTGTCTTTGCTTGCTGTAAACTGATGATTTTCCAGAATCAAACGGCTCTTTGTAGAAACAATCGGGCCAGCGTCAATAAATTTATCTCCGACTTCTACGGCACTTGTAATAAGTCCGCCAGGATTGTCGCGAAGGTCAATTATCATGCTCTTGTAACCTGCAGCTTTAAAATTATCAATTGCTTCCTGCACACGCTTTGGAGTTTCCGGCGTAAACTGAATAAGACGCATGTAGCCGATTTTTGTGCCTTCAATCATTCCATCTTTTACGGTTGGAACTTCTATTAGGGCACGAACCAGTTTAATGTCAAACTTCATGTTTGCACCGCGAAGAATTGTTACATTTACAGGGCTTCCAACCTCGCCGCGAAGATTGCTCAAAACCTCACTCATGCTCATTTCTGGTGTAGGTTTTCCGTCAATAGCAACAATATAATCACCAGACTGAATGCCAGCTTTTGCGC
Source organism: Treponema sp. (assembly GCA_024696155.1). Taxonomy (GTDB): domain Bacteria; phylum Spirochaetota; class Spirochaetia; order Treponematales; family Treponemataceae; genus Treponema_D. Next base: position 13,890 of record JAILHD010000109.1, read on the forward strand.
CCGGGGAATCTTCGATTGGAGAAGAAACTTCTACATAGGCAGGCTTATCGGGCTTATTTTCTGTAGGCTTAGAAATTGTAAGACCAACTCCACCAAATGTTCCGTTAGTTGTATCGCCCAAATCGCGCATGTAATCAGAATCAAGGTAAAGAGTATAAGGATCGCCAATTGCCTCCAGCATACCTTTGAGGGCACCTTCGTAAAGCAGCTTGGCATCAAGCTCATCAACATAATTCAGCTGAACAAAGTCAAACACCGAATTAAGTTTTTTCATATATTGGAAACTAGAGATTTTTGTATCAGATTCTATAGAAGACTGAGCAAAACACTGAGACGCAAAAGTTAAGACCACAAAAAGAAGTGCAGCCCGAGGAATATTTTTTAATTTAAAATTTTTTTTCATAACGTTTCTATTTTACGGCAGAAAGCCCAAATATGCAAAGGAAGAAAATGTAATTTTATAAATAAAAAATTAGGGAAAGCCTTCCAAACCTTTATACTTTTCTATAATTCTTCGCTTTTTACCATTTATATGATATAATTTTTTTATGGCACAGATAATTCCGGTAGCAAGCGGAAAGGGTGGAGTTGGTAAAAGCCTTCTTTCTGCGAACCTTGCGATTGCCCTTGGGCAGCAGGGAAAAAAAGTTGTATTAGTTGATTTGGATTTGGGAGCCTCGAACCTTCATCTGGTAATCGGGCAGCACCCGGGTGTAGCCAGCCTTGGTTCATGGTTTACAGACAAAATTGATTTTAAAGATATTATCCAGCCAACTGATTACGACAACGTAAGTTTTATTGCAGGCGACAGTCAGATTCCAGATTTAACTTCGCTTAAACATGTGCAGAAGGTAAAACTGATTCGCAATCTTAAAAATATTAATACTGACTACGTAATTCTGGACCTGGGAGCAGGAACCCATCAGTTTATTCTGGATATGTTTTTGCTTTCTCCTCAGGGAATTATTGTTTCTGCGCCTGCTGTTACTGCAACTTTGAACGGCTATCTTTTCTTAAAAAACGCAACATTCCGTCTTTTATACACCACCTTTAAGCGTGGCACTCCTGGACGTGCCTACATTGACGGTCTTAAGAAAAACGCAAAATCCATGCAAAAGCTTTATATTCCTCAGCTGGTTCAGGAACTTGAACGTCAGGATCCACAGGCAACAGCACTTTTTAAGAGCCGCATGGAACAGTTCCGTCCACGTCTTGTAATGAATATGATTGAAGACCCAAAAGATGCAGAGCGTGCTCAGAGGATAAAGAAATCCTGCAATCAGTACCTTGGACTTGAACTTGAATATCTTGGTCTTATGTACAGGGATATGCTTCAGGACAAGGCACTTGCATCCCAGCTGCCGGTTGTTGTTTACAAACCTCAATCGCTGCTTGGTCAGGCTGTGTACCGCATTGCAGACAAAGTAATTACCACACCTCCTAGAACTTTTGACGCCGCTTTTAATCTTGAAGGTGCCACCGATAACTTCCAGAGTGCAGATGAAGATGCAACTGGAGATTACAACTTAAAGCTTGCGGGCATTGAAGATCTGGTTAGCGGCGGAACTTTAAGCGTAAGTGAACTCGCAGAAATGGTAAAAACACTGAACTATGAACTTACTCAAGTGCGCAAAGAAAATCAGCTTTTAAAATCAAAACTGATTAAAGCTGCCGGACAGGGATTTAAACTATGAACTTTCTATACATAAATTACCCAAAATGGATTCAGCCGCAAATTTTTCCTGGCATAAAATTTCTGGGACTTCTGCGCTGGTATGGCTTAATGTACGTTTTTGCCTTTGGTACCGCTTACTGGATTCTTAAAAAACTTGCCGGCGAAGGTGCTTTAGATAACGGAACAGAAAAAGCTACCGAAGACGATATTTTCAGTTTTATTGCAACAGGAATTGTATTCCTTCTTGTGGGGGCACGCATTTTTTCTACCCTCATTTATGACACCTCCGGACTCTACTGGAAAAAGCCCTGGCTTATTTTCTGGCCTTTTGATTCAGCCGGTAACTTTACAGGACTTGCAGGAATGAGCTACCACGGCGGATTTATAGGCGGCTTAATCGGAATGATTTTCTGGTGCCGTATGCATAAAAAGCCTTTCTGGCAGTGGTGCGATGCAATGTGTGTTGCCATACCTCTAGGCTACACCTTTGGCCGCCTTGGAAATTTTTTGAACGGCGAATTATACGGCCGCATTACAACTGCTCCATGGGGTATTGTTTTTCCATTGGCAGAACGTTTTTCTACCTCTAAAGAATGGGTTATTGCCTTTGCAGAAAAAGTCGGCGTTCCAACAGTAGGAAGAAACCTTGTAAATCTTCCACGCCATCCAAGTCAGCTTTATGAGGCTCTCTTTGAAGGCGTAATTTTATGGGCAATTTTGTGGTTTATGAGAAAGCACAAAAAGTTTGATGGTCAGCTTGGCTTAAGCTACGCATGTGGCTACGGATTTTTCCGCTTTTTTATAGAGTATTTCCGCGAACCAGATGCAGATATTGGTTACAGAATTGCAAAAGATGCAAGCGCACCACTCTACACAAACACTTCGCTTTTAAACTTTTCTACAGGGCAAATACTTTGCTTTATGATGATTTTTGGTTCACTGATTGCAATGGCAATTTTGCTGGTAAGGAATAAAAGCAAGATAGAACACCGCCCGCTCTGACCAGCTGGCTTACACAGGAGCACTTATGAAACTCCAGATAAAGTACAAAAACGGTTCCAGTGAAATACTCGATGTAGAAAAACTGGAACACTACAGCAAAAATCCGTGCGTACATTGCCGTAAAGATGGCGGCTGCTACGAACACGGATGCTTTATGCCTGAAGAATGGGGCGACTTTCTAGACTTAGGACATCATCACATACGCGTGCAGGATGTAGAATCAATGCACGTTTCAGAAATGTAAATACAACAGAGGCTATCTATGACAGTTTTTCAGGGAATCTTACTGGGAATTCTTCAAGGAATTGCGGAATTCCTTCCTATTTCATCATCTGGTCACCTTGCCGTGGCTCAGAATCTTTTTAAGCTGGACGATGTTCCGCTTCTTTTTGACGTTTTTCTCCATCTGGCAACACTTTTTGCAGTTTGCCTTTACTTCTGGCGCAAAATCGCACGTCTTTTTTGCATTCTAGGAAGATGGATTGTACGCCGCACACAATCGGAATCAACTGTCCATCCGGAAGATCTTCTTACAGGAAGTGACAAGGCAGGGCGGCGTACAATTGTTGCCGTAATAATTTCAACTTTTATTACCGCAGTAATCGGAATCTTTACAAGCAAAAAAATGCCTGAACTTTCAATCAAATCTACATGCGCAGGCTTTCTTGTAACAGCAATTTTACTGATTGTAAGTAACTTAAAACGCAGGCAGAACGAAGCAAAAGCAGAAAAAGAAGGCGCAGCACCTGCAGAAGGCATTTCGCTCTTTCAGTCAGTTGTAATCGGCGTTATGCAGGGCTTTGGAACATTACCAGGAATCAGCAGAAGCGGCTCTACAATCGCAGGTGCCCTCTACAGCGGCGTAGATGCAAAAGCTGCAGGAGACTTCTCTTTTATAGTTTCAATTCCTGCAATTCTTGGCGCATTTCTTCTGGAATTAAAAGACCTTGACGAAGTAAATGAAAGTATTGGCGCCGCTCCCGTAATTGCAGGCTGTGCAGCAGCTTTTGCAGTAGGCTACATCTCGCTCACATTCCTTATGAAAATCATTCGTCGCGGAAAGCTTCACTGGTTTGCAGCATACCTGATTCCTGCTGGAGTGCTGGGGCTTATTTTTTTACACTAATTTCAGTATAATAAAGAAATTATGAACGAGAACATTATCAAAACAATCATCGAACTCATAGGCTATACAGGTTCTATTCTTGTAGTTGTTTCTATGCTTATGACCTCTGTTTCAAAATTACGAGTAGTTAATACTCTTGGAAGTATTATTTTTGCAATTTATGCATTGATTATCAAATCATATCCTACAGCTGGCTTACAGGTTGCGCTTATCGTTATCAACGCAGTAAAGCTTTATAAACTTTCTAAGAACAAAAGCCCTTACACAATTACAGAACTTAAAAAAGACGACTCGTACATTCAGTTCTTTACAGATTTTTACAAAAAGGACATTTCACATTACTTTCCAAATGCCGTAGACAATTTTGGAAAGGCATACATCATCAGATGTGGAAACACACCGGCAGGACTTCTTCTTGCACATGAAGAAACAGCAGGTGCTTTGGAAATTGACCTTGATTACACAACACCTTCATACCGCGACTGCTCAGTAGGAAAATTCCTTTACCAGCAGCTTGCAAAATCTGGTGTAAAACAACTTTCTATTAAAAACAACATTCCTGAACATACATTGTATCTAAAAAGAATGGGCTTTATATCTCAGGGTGAACGCTTTGTAAAGGCACTCTAAAAAAATTTAAAATCGGGGAGATTTAAAAATGTTTGTTGAATTAAATTACGAACCTCTTCTGGAAGATTTTTACAATAATGGCGATTTAAAAATCGAAGCAATATTGAAAATTCTTGAAAATTCAGGTAACCATCATTCAGATGCAGCTGGCGACCACATCTTAAAAGGAAGTTCAGATGGAACTGCATGGATTTTAACCGACTGGTATGTAGAAATTGAAAGCTTACCAAAATACGGCGATAAAATCCGTTCAGTAACCTGGAGCCAGGGCGCAACTTCTATGTTCAGCACTTCGCGTGATTTTGAACTTTACAAAAACGGTGAACTTTGCGCTAAAGGCACAACCCGCTGGATTCATTTTGATTTAAATCAGAACCGTCCAAGTAAAATCACTCCAGAACTTCTTGCAAAATACGAACCTGAACAAAAATCTGTTTTTGCTGATTCTAAACTCCCTAAAATCGAAGTTCCTCAAACCTTTACTAATAAAATTACATTAAAACCTCGCCGCAATGACATTGATTTTAATCACCACGTACACAATCTTATTTACGTTGATTACGCAATGGAAGTCTTGCCAGAAGAAGTATACGCAGCTCATAATTTTAAGAAAATCAGAATCACTTACAAAAACGCCGTAAAAGAAGGCGAAGAAATATGCATTAAATATGCCTGTGTAACCGAAACTCATCATGTTGTTTTTATTTATGGCACGGACAACTCACTCAAAACCATGATAGAATTTGGAGAATAAAATATGAAAAAATTAGTATCAATAATTATGCTTGCAGCATGTGTTAGCCTTGTTTCTGCAAAAGCAAAAAAAGAAGAGGCAACAGAAGAACCTGCAAAAACAGAAGAATCTTCAGACTCAAACGACTGGAAAGAAGTCGGAAAACAGGGTAAAAAGGCACTTACAGAAACTGGACATTTCTTTAGAGATTTAGGAAAACAGATTGGTTCAGATGCAAAAGAAGCTGCTAAAGAAGTAAAAAAATCTGTAAAAGAATCATCAGATAAAGAAAAAGACAGCGAATAAAAATGAAGGCAATTTTTTCTAATTCTCAGGAAGTAGAAACAGAAGCTAAAAAACGTTATAAGTTTCCGCCATTTATTATGATGGAAAACGCAGCGGCTGCAATGGAAGAAGCCGTAAAAAAACTTCCCGCTCCGCAAAAAGTATTAATTGTCTGCGGTAGCGGAAACAACGGCGGCGACGGATACGCACTTGCACGACGTCTTTGCGGCAAAATCGAATGCCTTGTAGTTGCGCAAAAAAATCCCAAAACAGAAGAAGCTATAGTACAACGCCAGATGGCAGAGACCACAGGTGTTACAATCATTTCAGAAGAGGAATTCTGGAAACTTGGGGGCACTGGCGAACTTGAAAAATTTAACGTAATCGTAGACTGCCTTCTTGGAACTGGATTTACCGGCGAACTTCGCCCGAATATTGAAAAAATCATAGAAAAACTAAATACCCTTGATGCTTACAAAATTGCCTGCGACATTCCAACAGGGCTAAAATTCCATGCCCACGAGACAGTAACAATGGGATGCCTTAAGGCGACACTTTTTAGTGACTATGCAAAAGCCGTTTGTGGCAAAATAAAAGTAGCAGACTTGGGAATGCAAAGAAATCGCTTTGAAGATTGCGGAACGCCATCAGCCTTTTTAATCGAACAAGATGATATAAAACTTCCATTCAGAAAAAACAAAGCAGCTCACAAAGGAAATTTTGGTCATACAGCAGTTTTTGCAGGCGAAAAATCAGGAGCTGGAATTCTTGCAGCATCAGCCGCCCTAAACTTTGGAAGCGGACTTGTAACTCTTGTAAAAACAACACAGTCAAATCTGGAACAATTCAAAATCAGCCCAGAACTGATGATTTTGGATTCTATTCCCGCTAACACAACCTGCATTTTAATTGGGAGCGGACTTGGAAAAGAGAGTGACTCTGTAGAAAAGGCTCTTTCCGCTTTTACATACTGGTTCACCACTGCAAAAAATCCAGCCTGCGTACTCGATGCAGATTTATTCAGCTATCCAGGACTACCTTCCCTGCTAAAAAAATTAAATGCCGTACCTGGTGCAAAAATCATCCTTACACCGCATCTTAAAGAATTACAAAAACTTTATGAGTCTATTTTCCCAGAAGAAAATATTACCGTAAAGGAACTCTCGCAGGCTGAAAAACGAATTGAAATTGGAAAAAAAATTACAACGCAACTCCCTGCTGTAACCGTAATAATGAAAAGCGCAAATACATTCATTGCAAGCGCAGAAGAAGGCGTTCAAAAGATTTACATATGCAATGCGGGCTGCCAGAGCCTGGCAAAAGCAGGAAGTGGTGACGTTCTTGCAGGAATGGCGGCATCACTGCTAGCTCAAAGCTATACTGTCACAGATGCTGCAATAACTACCGTTTATGCCCACGGCGCTGCAAGTCAGTCATTTTCACAAGGAGAAGGATTTAACCTTTCTCCCGAAAAGTTGATTAATGCAGTCTGCTCACTTTCTTTATAACCCAGACATATAACACAGCGCCCAAAAAGGCACCAGTTGTATCTGCCAGCCAGTCAAAAACAGAGGCAGAACGACCAGGTACAAAGCTCTGATGAATTTCATCACTGATTCCCCAGAGACTGATAATCAGAACCGGGAGGCAGATTTTTTTGAAATTTTTGATATTGCAGGCAAAAGCGGTAAAGAAGCAGAATCCAGAATAACAAAAAAAATGAACAACCTTATCTGCATTCCAGAAACTCGGCATGTGTTCTATATGCTCCTGCGATGAAAGATAAAAGCTACAGCATGCAATAAAAATAGATGGAATCCATTTCAGGAGCTTCTTTACCATTTATGCCTCGTATTATTTTCTACAACTTACCGCTTTCAGCAGCACCTGGTAAACCAATGTCGTTACGATGGAAAGCGCCTTCAAAATGAACAGCATTAATTCCACGATAAGCAAGTTTCCAGGCTTCATCAAAAGTGCTTCCGTAAGCGCTGCATGCAAGAACACGGCCACCGCTTGTAACAAGCTTATCACCGTCTTTTACGGCACCTGCAATAAATATTTTTGCTGTACTTTCTGCAAGTTCAGTTGCATCGTATGTAATTTCGCAGCCTTTTTTGTAGCTTCCAGGATAACCGCCGCTTACTACAACTGGAGCACACTGGAAACCAGGCTTCCATTTGAAAGCAAAATCTTTAAGTGTTCCATTTAAGATTGCGGTACACATTGCAGCCATATCAAAATCCATCAAAGGAAGAACTGCCTGTGTTTCAGGGTCACCAAGACGAACATTGTATTCCAAAAGTTTTGGACCATTCTTTGTAAGCATTACGCCAAAGAAGATAAATCCGCGGTAATCAAACTTTTCTTTGATAAGACCATTCAAAGTTGGTTCAAGGCAGTCTTTACAGAACTGTTCCATAATCTCTGGAGTAACATCAGAAAGAGGACATACAGCGCCCATTCCGCCAGTATTTGGACCTTTAGCACCATCATTAAGACGTTTGTGATCACGGGCAGGAAGAAAAGGAACAATTGTTGCACTACCCTGCACAGCATATTCAGGTGTTACAGAAACTGCAGCCAAAATTGAAATTTCTACACCTTCAAGATAATCTTCAATTACAAGTTTTTTACCGGCATCACCCACACGTCCGCTTTCCATAATATCTTCAATAGCGGCAAGAGCTTCGTCCATTGTTGCAGCAACAACAACGCCTTTTCCGGCAGCAAGACCATCGGCCTTAATTACAATTGGAGCACCGTGTTTTTTTACGTATTCAACAGCAGCATCTTTACTTGTGAAAGTTTCGCTTGCAGCACAAGCAACGTTGTATTTTTTCATGAAAGCCTTTGCAAAATCCTTACTGCCTTCAAGCTGAGCACCAGCCTTTTTTGCACCAACACAAGGAATATCAGCCTTCCAGAAATCGTCTGCAATACCATCACAAAGAGGGTCTTCAGGTCCAATTACTGCCATACGACAATTTTCGTGCTTAGCAATTGCAACGTATGGATTTTCGCCTTCAGAAATATAATCACAATCTTTTGGATTAACATTTACACATTTAGATTCATCAGCCGTTCCGCCGTTTCCTGGCGCTACGATGATTTTGTCCACAAGTGAACTCTGAGCTAATTTCCAGCAAATAGTGTGTTCACGTCCACCACCGCCCACAACGATTATATTCATGCATGCATTATACTGAAATTATACTTAAGTTTCTACATTAGGGATTTTTTTAAAGATTTTTTAACGTCGTCGTTTATACCCTGCCACAAAATCTTATCGTTCTGGAGATCTAAAATCTCCATCTCAACAAGGAAGTTACAAATCTGTCTGTTATCTTTATTTTCAATTTTGGAAGTTACAGAACCCTGAAAGATAAAATCTGCACCAAGCTGTAAAGCAGATTCTTTTAATTTTTCAAAGGCATAGTAATAATCGTCTTCAACATTGTCTGAATACAAAGCAAGGTGTTCTGGTGCAGCAACAACCTTCATAGCACCAGAGTTGATTATAGAAGTTTGAAGGCGGCGGGCAAGTTTTGAAGTATCAATATGTTCGCCACTCTTATTTGCAACAGGACCAATAATTACCTGAGGGATTTCTCCAGTTTCTTTTATATAATTGCTAAATCCCGTTGAATTTACGCAGTCCTGAACCAGAGAATCTGCAACGTGTTTTAAGTCGCCGTCTGTCCAGGACTCTGAATAATCAGTTTGTGATTCTGAAGTTGTGTGGCTTGTATTAAAGCTAAGGCTTACACAGGATGTTAAAAACATTGCGGATAAGGCTAAGGCTAGAAAAGCAGCTGACTTTTTCATTTTATTTCTCCTAAGCCTTAATTATAGCCACGCAGAAATAAACTTACAACTGAGAAACTTCGCTCTGATCTACGGTTCTAATTCCAGCATTTGCAAGAATTTCTTCTGTTTTTGGAACATCAGTACAGCGGATTACCATAAAAGCAGCATTTGTCTTGCGGCCAGTAAATCCGTACATATATTCAACGTTACGTCCGTTATCTGCAAGTATTTTAAGAATACGATTAAGGCTTCCTGCCTCATCCGGAATTTCCATAGCAATTACAGGAGTTGTTTTTACAATGTAAGCAGAGCGTTCAAGCGCAGCCTGAACAGGAACAGGGTCATCAACAATAATTCGGGCAATTCCAAAGTCGCTTGTATCTGCAATCTGGATTGCACGAAGATTAATATTATGCTCAGCCAGAACATTTGTAAGTTCCGAGAGGGCATTTTTACGGTTTTCGATAAAAATTGAAATCTGGTTAAT
>JAILHD010000143.1 GCA_024696155.1 Treponema sp.
CTCCTTCCAGATTAAGAGAAAGATTTTTAGTTTTTGCACTGGCAGAAAGAACTTCCATAACTTCGCGGCAAATTGAACGCAAACTTAAAGCTTCTTTTTCCATTGCGATGGATTTTTCGTCCAGTTTAGAAAGCTTGATGATGTCGTTTACGAGAGTTGTCATGCGCTGGGCTTCGTCGTAAATTGACTTTGAAAAGTCCACTGTAATTTTAGGATCTGTTCCCCCTTGCATCAGAATTTCTGCAAAGCCGCTTATGCTTGTAAGCGGAGTCTTTAATTCGTGGCTTACATTTGCAGTGTATTGGGCACGGATTTCTTCCCTCTGGGCTTTTTCAAAGTTTTCTTCTGCAATTCGTTTTGTAAAAGGCTTCAATTCTTCGTAAACATCAGAGGATTCAGGCTCATCAAGGTTGATGGAATTTAGAGGATGAACAATTTTCTGTGAAATCCATGAGGCAGAGATTCCGGAAATTATTACCGCAATTACGAGTAATAATAGAAGAGTCTGACTCATTCCTAAAACAAGAACCCACACAGAATGCTGATTACAGCTGATTCGAAGCACATCTCCATTGGAAAGATGCTTTGCAAAATACAGAGTCTTTTCTGTCATTGTAGAAGAATAGCGGGAAATTTTACTTACTCCCTTATCTTTAGCTCCAAGAAACTCTGAACGAAGTGCATGATTTTCCATTTTTTCAAAGGAAACTGTGTTATCAAAATAAACTGAACCGTCACTGTGGATCAGAGTAATTCTGTTTTTTGTTTTTAGGTTCTGTAATTTTAGAAGTTCACCATTTAAAACATAATCTTCTAGAAAAATACTTTCGCTTTCCAGTTCGTTGAAGAGCTGTTCTTCAAAGTGTGTATAAAGGTTCCCAAAAAACATAAAAGCGCAGATAAAATAAACGAGTGTACCGACTAAAAAGGTGTTGATAAAGATTCTAAAGGTTAAAGATTTATTTTTCATATAAACTTATATCCCACTCCACGAATAGTTTCGATTGCGTTTCCTGCGTCTCCAAGTTTCTGGCGAAGGGTACGAATATGAACATCAACTGTACGACTTTCAACATCAGCAGAAATGTCCCAGATGTGTTCCAGAAGCTTCTCTCGAGTGAGAACGTTGCCACGATTTTTTATGAGTAGAACCAGGAGATCGAACTCCTTGACCGTAAGAAAAAGCTGCTCTTTATTTATAAAAACTGTGTGCTGGTTTTCGTCAATTTTAAGCTCCCCGGCTTGAAGCAATTCCTTGTGACTGCCTGTTTTTTCGTAACGCCGGAGAACAGCTTTAATTCGGGAAACAAGTGGCATCATTCCAAAAGGTTTTGTGACATAATCGTCGGCACCGGCATCAAGACCTGTAACAACATCGTATTCTGAATCCTTTGCTGTAAGCATAATCACGGGAATACCTGAAGTCTTTGGACTTGAGCGAAGCTTTTTAAGAATAGAAATTCCGTCTTCCTGTGGAAGCATGATGTCCAGCAAAAGTAAATCGGGCTTATTGTTTTCCAATGCATTCCAAAAATCAGAAGGGATTGCAAAATCTTTTATTTCAAAGTTCTGACTGGTTAAGGAATAACATATCAGTTTACGAATGTTATCATCATCTTCAAGAATAAAAATCATAATTTAAGTTATAGAATAAAAATGGAAAAAATCAATAAATATAATGTAAAGTTTGTGTAAAATTGATGCAAAATACGGAATGTCTTAAAACATATGTCAAAAGTTTGGCCGAATCACTATAATGATTTTTTATGACTACGCAGGAACTTTTTGGGCATCAGAGAATCAGCCGGGTTCTGCTCAGGCTTGCTCCGCCAGTGATGTTTTCTCAGTTGATTCAGGCTCTTTACAATATCGTTGACAGCTTTTTTATCGGCCGCGGGGGAGAAACAGGGCTAAAATCATTTATCCTGTTCAGCTTTTAATGATAGCCCTTGCTGTAGGGACTGGGGTTGGCATAAATACCTTGATGGCGAGAAAATTGGGCTGTGGCAGAAATGCAGAGTCCAGAAAATGTGCCGGCATGGCAACTCCTCTTGCCCTGATTCTGTGGGCTATTTTTGCACTTGCGGGATTTTTCTTTATGCCAGTCTATGCCCGTCTTGGAAGCGGCACGGAAGAAGTAATCAACGATGGTATCATTTATGGAAGGATTGTCTGCATTTTCAGCTTCGGACTTTTTCTGGAAAGCGGATGGACAAAGGTTTTACAGTCTGAAGGAAACATGCGTCTTCCTATGTTGGCTCAGATAATCGGTGCCGGCGTAAATATCATTCTTGATCCTATTTTGATTTTTGGATTCAGTTTTGGTTCAGTAGTTTTTCCGGCTTTGGGAATAAGGGGGGCGGCTTATGCTACGGTTATCGGCCAGATTGCAGCCGCCCTTGTTGTGATGAAAAAAGGCTTTCGCCGGCCACCAAGGCTTTCCTATTTTGCACCTTACACCGGGCTCATCTTCAAGCTTGGACTCCCGAACATTCTCATGCAGTCGGCATACACATTTTACATTCTGGGACTCAATCTGATTTTAAAGACATTTTCTGACCAGGCTGTGACTGCTCTGGGGCTTTACTACAAATGGCAGACTTTCTTTTTTATTCCACTGGGTTCCATGCAGACCTGCGTAGTTCCTGTTATCAGCTACAATTATGGAAGCGGACAGTTAGAGCGATGTTGGAAAACTGTAAGGGAATCGATTCTTTTTGGTATGGCCCTGATGTTTGTGGGAACTCTGTGTTTTGAATTTATTGCAGAGCCTATGTTCCGCTTTTTTACAAAGGATGAAGAAGTCATAAAAATTGGTGTGTGGGCCTTTAAGTTCATTGGCGTGAGTTTTATTCCAATGGTGACTTCTCTGATGTTCCCTGTCGTTTTTCAGGCACTGGGCTTCGTCTTTAAGAGCTGCTTCCTTACGATATTAAGAACCATTGTTCTTTTTGTTCCTCTAGGCTATCTTTTTTCTCGTCTGGGATTACAATATTTTTGGTTGACATTTCCAATTACAGAAAGCCTTACTACGGCGGTCGGAGTTTTCTTTTATTTGAAGGTGAAATCTGTCAAGAAATAAGATTCAGTATTAACGCAATATTTCAAACACTGCTGTTACATCGCCTTTGCCCAGGATTTTTTTGAGCTCGGCTTGTGTTACTCCGTCCATCTTACCAAGGCGGGTAAAGTTCCAAGCGGGCCGACTTTTTCAAAAGTTCGTAAAAGGCGAGGGCAGAAGAATTGTCGGCCAGAGTTGCTGTGAGTTTGTGGCTTCCAGACCCCTATTTTACTGCAGCGTTTTTGTTTCTAAACATCAATCCAAAAAGTGTACGGACAAGAGGGCCTGCTACTAGTAGCTGCCAGAATGCGGCCATTGGATAATTGAAAGCTGTTGTCTGAAGCCAGATGGAAATCATTTCTTTCTGAAAACCGCCCTTGAAAAGAATTGTAGCAGTAAGACTCATAAGAGGGCACATCAGCCATACAGAGCAGATTGAAATTGAAAGAATGATAAATAGAGGATTGCTCTGTTCAGGATTGAACTTTGAAAAAGTGACTTTTTTTGCAATCGGTCCCACAATAATAAAATCAAGAACAAGAGCAAGCGGCATCATAATTGGAAGTTCATGGAAGGCAAGCAGAAAAACTGAATTAGATAGTCCTCCCATCGCAAGTGCAATGTTGTAGCAGACCATTGCATAAACCATAACAAATACCATCATAATGGTAAAAAGAATTTCCTGTCCCAAAGATTTTGGCATACGAAACTCCGGAATGTAAATGTGATTGCATTATAACTACGCAAAGACCTTGCGTATGAGCATAGAAAGGTGCAGAAAATATCCACACTTAATAAGATTAGGCAATCTTTGAAAAGTGTGATTATATTAACAGATTTTAAAATTTTGTGTAATACATTGTTTTATTAAAAGATGTAAATCTGCTGGCATTTGAGAAATCTGCTTTATGATTCGTTCACCAGCTTTCCTGTCATGTGCTCAATTTCAAGCTCAAGGCACTGAACGCGTGGAAGGGCGTTTGTCAGTTCTTTTTCAAGATATTCCTGGTCGTCTGTGAATTTCTGAGTAAGTTTTGTGCAGATTTTGCGGGTTAGTTCCGGGTCGGTCACAAGGCGGATTTTTCCGAATACGATTACGCTGTTGATATTTAAAGCCCATTCGCCTTCTTTGCGGTAACCGGAATCGTAAACGCAGAAACTTGCCTTATCATAATTTTTGATGGCGTCGATTTTGTGGCCTTCTTTTGCGCCGTGAAAATAAATCTTATTGTCTTCTTCGCTGTAAAGATGGGAAAGGGGAAGCCCGTAAGGGTAGCCGTCATCGCCGAGCAGCGATAAAACTCCGCGCTTTTCGTTTTTGAGGATTTCGACGCACTTTGCATCACTTATCTGCTGTTTGAATCTTCGCATTGGCCGGAACATATTTCCCCCTTACTTCCTATTAATAAAATACAACCCCATAAGGCAGATTGCAACTCCCAAGACCTTGCTCCAGTTTATAGCTTCGTGATAACCGATAAGGCCTACAAAAATCAAAATGACTGCCAGAGCCGCGTTTGAAACTGTTGCCAGTGTGCTGACTTTCCAGCCCGCTTTGTAGGCAAAAATGAAGCCGACCTCAAGTCCTGTAATCACAATTCCAAGAACGATTGTTGCCCAGTTGGTGTGGGAGAATTCTTTGAGGATGTTCCCCCCTTTTGAGGTAACGAAAAATGCCAGTGCTGAAAAAAGCGTTGCCACAGCATAAGTGATTGTCATGCTTGCATAGGTGTTCATCTGCGCAGGGATTTCCTTTGCGCAAATCTGATAAAGTGTGTTTGCAAAAACAATGATT
>JAILHD010000033.1 GCA_024696155.1 Treponema sp.
TATATATAACCTCACTTTAATCTGATAAAACTGTAGATTATAATATAACAATTCCTATCAGAGTGTCAATTAATTATAGCTAAAATTACAAGTTTGTCAAACAAAATTTAAAAAAATGTCATTTAAAAATAAATAAAAAAAGAAATGCTTCCGCAGGAAACGTGATTTCTTCCGCTTTTGCGACTCTCTACACTAGAGTAACTCTTTATGACGCGCTTTTGACGCTACAGAAATCCCGCTTCCCGCTCCGCATTTCTTTCTAAATAAATTTCAATGCCTTTCTTTTATGTCTTTCTTGTAAATTACAGCTTGCCAAACTTCTGTTTTACAGCCTTCTCTACCAGCGGAGGAACCATTCGGCTTATGTCGCCGTCAAACATGGCAAGTTCTTTGATTGAGCTTGATTTAATAACTACATTCTTTTCTTTTGACTGAAGAAATACGGTTTCAATATCAGGATTCAGTTTGCGGTTCATAAGTGCAAGATCAAATTCGTAGGCAAAGTCATTTGTAGAACGAACGCCACGAATCAAAACATTTGCCCCAATTTTTTTTGCATAATTAACAACAAGTCCCGTATAAACATGAACAGTAACGTTATCCAGATCTGAAGTAAGCTCTTCTACCATTTTGCGGCGCTCTTCTTCAGAGAACATATATTTTTTTTCGGGATTTTCAGAAATCACGACATCCAAGCTGCCAAAAAGTTTTGCAGCACGCTGAATAATATCAAGATGACCATTAGTTATAGGATCAAAAGATCCTGCAAATACTGCTTTTACCATAAAAAAAAATTATCTTATTTGACGAAAACATACAATAGAGTTAAAATCATATACATGAAAAGAACAATCATTACAACTATTGCTATTTTTACAACTTTATTTGGTTTGATTTCCTGTGGTTCTGTACCTCAGCAGAAAGAAACTGCTGAACCTAAAACTGAATCAAAAATCGAAAAACAACATTCCGATGAAGAATATAAACGTTCTATTGGTCAGATTGCAGAAGTTTCAAAAGAAGAATTCATTCAGGATAAAACAGAAATCATTAATACTATCAAAGATTTACAGAAAATTATGGATAAACAGGATTATCAGGCCTGGCTTCCATACATTTCAAGAACTTCCATTCAGTATTACTCAAGTCCAGTAAATATCAGAAAAGCAAACAAGCGTCTTCCTGATAAGACAATCATTTTGCGCGGTCTTGAAGATTATTTTAAGTATATTTTTATTCCTTCAAGAAAACAGAGTAAAGTTGATGAAATCCGTTACATCAACAAGTCGGAAGTAAAGGCCGTTCAGGTTCTTCCAAACAATTCGACTGTAGTTTATTACAACTTTATTCGCGAAGATGGTAAGTGGAAAGTAAATATTCCTACTCTTTAAAGTAAAACTTGCCGATAATTAATTTATACTTTATAATTAAAAAAGATAGACGTTAATGAACAATACAGTTTTCCAGGAGGAAAATAATGAAGCTTTCTAAAAAAATTCTGGCAGCTATCACCTTGGTTTCTGCAATAACATTTGTTTATGCACAGGATGAAACTTCGGTTGAAAGTGAATACCTGACTGACGTTGATGGAGATATTATTTCAACTCTTGCAGAATCAGACGATTTTGAAAATAAATTAGTTGCACTTCAATATCTGGAAAGTGCAATAGCAGAGGGAAACACTTCTCCAGCAGTAATTGCAGCTCTTGATCATCTTGCAGGTGAAGGTATTACCAGCCAGTCTAGAACAAACGGACGTCTTACAAACAACTACTCTTCTGTTCGCCGCGAAGCTTGTCTTTTACTTGCAAAAGTTCCTTCTGAACATTCAAAAAACACTTTAATTAATATAGCACTTAATGATAACGAACCAATGGTTATGGCAGCCGCTGTACAGTCATTGGGAAAAATCGGAATCAATAATAACGATGAAACTGTAGAAGCAATTGCTTTTGCTAACCGCAAAAATCAGACATTAAATCCTACAAGTTCTCTTGCAATGGAAGTTCTTAATGCTTACGAGGCACTTGCAGACACAACAGAAAACAAAAAATCAATGATTGATTCTGTTGCACGTATTTCTACAGATTATCATTATGTAACACCTGTACGTCAGAAGGCATACAAGCTTCTTAAAAAACTTTCTCAGGAAAGTAAAGATAAAAAAGATAATAAAAAGGAAGATTCATCAAACAAATCTAACTAACCTTTTTTAATCTGATAAAATTTCTAACGCTGTCATTGAAGTGACAGCGTTTTTTTTATAATATAATAAATACAAAAAGTACTTAAGGAATAATTAAAAAGTATGGAACCAATAATCTTAGCCTCTTCTTCACCTAGACGGCAGGAGATTTTAAAAATGCTTAAAATCCCTTTCCGTGTAATAATTCCAAATATTGACGAAACAGTTCTTTCTGCAATTGAAACAGAACAGGTACCTGAACTTTTGGCACGTCAGAAAGTTACAGAAGTAATTCACTCTCTTCCGCCAAAACAGGAAATTCCATGGGTTTTAGGAGCAGATACAATCGTAACTCAGGATGGTAAAATTTTTGGAAAGCCACAGAGTGCAGAAGAAGCTGTAGAATTTTTAAAACTTTTTCAGGGTAACACACATACAACAATCACTGCACTGGCACTTTATAACGGAAAAACAAAAAACATCACTACAAGAATCTGCAAAACTCAAGTTTCTTTTAATCCTATGAGTGATGAAGAAATCCAGTGGTATGTTGATACAGGAGAGTGGCATGGAGCTGCAGGCGGATACAGAATTCAAAGCCTTGCATCTATTTTTATTAAGAAAATCGAAGGTTCGTACAGCAATGTAATAGGATTGCCTATTTTTGAACTTTACGATATATTAAAGGAACAGGGATACTCTTTATTGGAGTAAGCCTAAAAATCGGCTCGTAGAGTTGATTAATCTTGTGTATTTGTCAAAGCATGCTTACGCTTAAAGCATTGACAAACCGCGAGCTGTGATAAACAAAAGTTTATCACTATCTTCCGTACTCAAACTTTTATAGTGTTGAGCATCGAGAAACAGAGTTTGGTGGGGATTTTGCCGTAACAAAATCGACAAAGAAATTATCCCCCGTGAAGGAGCGTTACTCATGGCAGTAGTAACAATGAAAAACCTGTTGGAATCTGGAGTTCACTTCGGACATCAGGTAAAACGCTGGGATCCACGTATGAAGAAGTATATCTTCGCAGAACGCAATGGAATCCACATCATCGACTTGCAGAAAACAATCGCTGCAATTAAAGACGGATACGACGAAGTTCGTAAAGTAACAGCTGCAGGAAAATCTATCCTGTTCGTTGGTACTAAAAAACAGGCACAGCAGGCTGTACAGAAAGAAGCTGAACGCTGTGGTATGTTCTATGTAAACAACCGCTGGCTTGGTGGTATGCTTACAAACTTCTCTACAATCAAAAAATCACTTCAGCGCCTCAAGAAAATCGAAAAGATGGAAATTGACGGCACATTTGAAAATCTTACAAAGAAAGAAGTAGCTTCTCTCCAGAAGGAAAAAGCTAAGCTCGAAAAGAACCTTGGTGGTATTAAAGAAATGAAAGAACTTCCAGGTGCTCTTTTTGTAATCGATACACACAAAGAACAGATTGCAGTTGCAGAAGCACGCAGAATGGGTATTCCAATCATCGCTGTTGTTGATACAAACTGTAACCCAGAAGGAATCGACTTCCCTATTCCTGGTAACGATGACGCTATTCGTGCCATCACTTTGTTTACTTCAATCATTGCTAATGCAGTAATTGAATCAGACAACGAAGCAGGACTTAAGATTCTTGAAAACCTTAACGATGATGAAGAAATCGTTACAGATGCTGCAAAAAAGGATGAAGACGAAGAAATCGTAGATTATTCTAACTATCAGCCTACAGAGCAGAAAGAAGAAGATATTGAAGCTGACGAAAAAGACAGCCTCATCGACGAAGACAAAATTTATAAGGACTAAAAAATGGCAGTTACAGCAGCAGACGTAAAAGCTTTGCGCGACAGAACAGGTGCCGGAATGATGGAGTGTAAAAAAGCACTCACAGAATGTAACGGTGATGCTGACGCAGCAGAAAAATTATTGAAAGAAAAAGGACTTGCAGCAGTAGCAAAACGTGCAGAACGCGCTACTTCTGAAGGTCGTCTCTTTATGCGCCAGACAGCAGACAAAATCTACGTTGTTGAAATGACAAGTGAAACAGACTTCGTTGCTAACAATGCTGAATTTGTTGCTATGGGTGAAAAACTTCTTGACCTTACAATTTCAAAAGGATATACAGAAGTTACACAGGAACACAAAGACCTTCTTACTGAAGTTGCTACAAAGTTCCGCGAGAACATGTCAGTTTCTAAAGTTGAAGTTATTGACGTTCCTGCAGATGCAGCTGGAGCTTACTATGTTCACAGCGACAACAAAACTGGTGCCGTTGTAGTAGTAAAAGGTTCTAATGCAGATGAAGTAAAAACATTTGCAAAAGACTGCTGTCTCCACATTGCAGCATTCACACCATCTTATCTTACAAAAAAAGACGTTCCAGAGTCTTACATCAACGAGCAGAAAGAAATCTTCCAGGCTCAGATGGATCAGGATGAAAAAATGGCTTCTAAGCCACAGAACGTTAAAGACGGTATTCTTCAGGGTAAAGTTAACAAACACCTTGCAGAAATCTGTTTTGAAGATCAGATGTTCGTAAAGGATGACAAAAAATCTGTATCTGCTAAACTTGCAGAAACAGGAAAGAATGTTGGAGCTTCTTTGAGCTTTGCAACAGCTAAATTGTTCGTTCTTGGAAAGTAAATAATATTGTGACTCCCGGGTGACTGGGAGTCACAAGTTTTTAATTTAATTATTAATCGAAGGAATTTTAGAAAATGGCAGATATCGAACCAAAAATGCAGAAAACAGTAGAATCTCTTAAAGATTCATTCAATACAATCAGAACTGGACGTGCAAGTGCGGCCATTTTTGACAAAGTACGTGTAGATTATTACGGAACAAAATCTCCTTTGAATCAGGTTGCAACAATTGCAATTCCAGAAGCACGTTCAGTAATCATTACTCCGTTTGATAAATCACTTATCTCAGAAATTGAAAAGGCAATCCAGGCAAGTGATCTTGGTTTGAATCCTTCCAACGATGGTAAAGTAATCCGTATTCAGATTCCAGCTCTTACAGCTGACCGCCGCAAGGAACTTGTAAAACAGGCTAAAACTGTTGCAGAAAATTCACGCACTTCTATCCGTAACCTTCGCCGCGATGGAAACGATGCTCTTAAAAAGCAGCAGAAAGGTGGAGAAATTACAGAAGACGAGCTTAAAACAGAAACAGACAAGCTTCAGAAGCTTACAGATAAATATATCGAAGAAATCAATAAAATTTACGATGCTAAAGAAAAGGACATTTTGGCTAACTAAATGACAATTGATTCAACTAATTTGCCTAAACACGTTGCCATCACTATGGATGGTAACGGACGATGGGCAACACAAAGAAAACTTCCTCGTACAAGCGGACATAATGAAGGCTTAAAGACTGCGAAACGTATTGTTAAAGCAGCAGCTGACTTGGGAATTAAAAGTCTTACCCTTTATGCATTTTCTACAGAAAACTGGAAACGCGCTGAACAGGAAGTTGGCTTTTTAATGAATCTTATTCATACTCACCTTAAAGGTGAACTTCAATTCTATAAAGACAATAACATCAGAATCAATCATATTGGCGATATATCTGCACTTCCAAAAAACATTCAAAATGACTTACTTGAATGTATGGAAGATACTAAAAACTTTAATAATCTTACATTAAACCTTGCTATCAATTATGGAGGAAGAGACGAAATTTTACGAGGAGTAAAAAAAGCTCTTGCTGCAGGTGTAGATTTTAATTCGCTAAAAGAAGCTGATTTTTCAAAGTATCTTGATATGCCAGAATGTTCGGATGTTGATCTTCTAATCAGAACTGGCGGAGAACAGCGCTTGAGTAACTTTTTACTCTGGCATGTTGCATATTCAGAGTTTGTTTACACTGATACTTTATGGCCGGACTATTCGGAGGAAGAATTCTATCGGCATATTGAATCTTTTACTAAAAGGGAACGCCGTTTTGGCGCAGAAAAGGCTAAGAAATAATGTCTAAAGTATTTAAACGTTTGTGTGTATTTTTTATTGGAGTACCTCTAATACTTTTTTTAGTTTCGTTTTCATATTTAAATCATATCTTTATTCAATTATTAATTGCTCTTTTTTCTATTTTTGCAGGAAACGAATTCTATAATATGCTTTCTGTAAAATCTAAACCATTATTCAGTAAAAGCTTACTTTTAATCTGTATTGGATTTTTACAAATCATCTGTTATTTAGCAATTCTTTCAAACATAAATCTAGAAATTGTTTTTTGGGTTTATATTTTTGAACTTTTATTACTTTTAGGTTTTGAATGCTTAAACGCAAAAAGCTTTGAACTTTCTTTTGAAAAATTTTCTAATTCTGCATTCATTATCCTCTATTGCGGATTCTTTATTACATTCATTTCAAGAATTACAACCCTTCCAGAGCCATCGTATATGCTTGCATTATACTTAATCATTGTATTTATGTGTGATTCTGGAGCATGGTTCTTTGGTGTTCTTTTTGGAAAATCAACACGAGGCATAGTTGCAGCAAGTCCAAATAAAAGTCTTGTTGGTTTTATTGGAGGAATTGTATCTTCAATTGCAAGTGCAGTTTTAGTAAAATATATTTTTCCTGAAATTTTTAATCTTTCTTATTTAAATCTTGTAATTATTTCGCTGATTACAGCAATTAGTGCCATTATAGGAGATTTAGTTGAATCTGTAATTAAGAGAAGTCTGGACTGTAAAGACAGTGGAACTATGATTCCTGGTCGTGGTGGAGTTTTAGATTCAATTGACTCTCTGCTTGTTGCAGCTCCTGTTTTCTATATTGCGATTCAATTTTTATTCAAATGAAAAGAGTTTTAGTTTTAGGATGCACCGGTTCTATTGGAACTAACGCCATAAATATTGCAAAAAATATGCCTTCAGATTTTATAATCTGCGGATTACAGGCACATTCATCTTCAAGTAAAGAAAAACTTAAGGCTTTGGGTTGTGAATATAATTGTCCTACCCTTCTTACATGCGAAGATAATTCAGAAGCAGTTTTTGAGCGCCTTATTGATCAGTCAAAACCAGATATAGTAGTAAATGGAATTGCGGGCGCTTCTGGTCTTTTACCAAGTAAAATTGTTTTAGAAAACAAAATTGATCTTGCTCTTGCAAACAAGGAAACTATTGTAATGGCAGGGCCTTTAATTAAAGCTTTGAGCGCAAAAACAGGTGCAAAACTTTTGCCTGTTGATTCTGAACATTCTGCTATTTTTAATCTTGTAAATCAGTGTGGACGTGAAAATATTGCAAAAATTGTAATTACAGCAAGCGGCGGACCTTTCCGCGAATATTCTGCAGAACAGTTAAAAAGCGTTACACTTGAGCAGGCATTAAATCATCCAACCTGGAAAATGGGAAAAAAGATTACAATCGATTCTTCTACACTTGCGAACAAAGGCCTTGAAGTAATTGAAGCTGCCTATCTTTTTGACGCAAAGTCAGAAGATATTCAGGTTGTAGTGCATCCGCAAAGTCTTGTACATTCACTTGTTCAGACAAAAGATGGTATGCTTTATGCTCAGATAAGTGATCCTGATATGAAGCATCCGATTTTTGGTGCCCTAACCTATCCAGAAAATAAAAAAACTTATCTTGAACCATTCAGTCTTTTTGATAAGACTATGACTTTTTATAAACCTAGAACAGATGTTTTCCCTCTCCTGGATTACGCATTCGAATGCGTAAAAAAAGGCTTGGGATATACAATCGCGTTTAATGCTGCAAATGAAGTTGCTGTTGGGGCATTTCTGGAAAAGAAAATTGGTTATCTGGATATTGCAAAAACTGTACGTGCTGTTCTTGACAAAGATTTTACAAACGCACCTTCTGACTTCAATGCAGTATTTGAGACTGACGCAAAAGCCCGCTCACTTGCAAAGGAACTTTTATAGATGAAATGGATTTTAGGACTTTTATGTCTTATTTTTTTGATTATCTTCCATGAATTTGGTCATTTTATTGCGGCAAAGCTATTTGGTGTAAAAGTCGAAAGTTTTTCTGTAGGTTTTGGGCCAGTTCTTCTTCATAGAAACTTTCGCGGAACAGATTACAGAATTTCGCTTTTTCCTTTAGGTGGTTACTGCGGAATGAAAGGTGAAAAAGATTTTCAAAAAGCAATTGAAGAAAATCTAACACAGATTGAAGCAGACTCTGATTCTTTATATGGGGTACATCCTGTAAAAAGAGCTTTAATTGGTTTTGCAGGGCCTTTTTTTAATTTTATTTTTGCAATCATTGCTTTTAGTATCATTGCTGGTATAGGCTACACTTATTACACATATTCTAACAAAATTACAATTGCCACAGAGATCTATCCAGAATTGCACAGTGCTGCAGCAGAGGCAGGAATTAAAACTGGCGACAAAATCATTAGTATTGAAGGAAAAAAAACAGAAAATTTTAATGACCTGCTGGTAGAAATTTCTTCTCGCCCAGATGAAGACTTATTAATTGCGGTAGATCGTGATGGCACCGTTTTAGAATTTACAGTTCATTCTGATCTGGACAAAAAGACAGGAAGCGGAAAAATTGGTGTTGTAGCTGATTCAAAAAATGTAATAGAAGTTCAAACACCAGAATTTGGATTTTTTGGTGCAATTTCAGAAGGAACAAAGCAGGCCTTTGGAGCCGTAGGACTTACCCTCAAAAGCCTTACAATTCTTTTTAAGGGTGTAGAGGTAAAAAATGCAGTAAGTGGCCCTGCCCGTGTAACAGATATGCTAGGTTCTACTATTAAAGAAGGTTTTGCAGAAGGTGCAAAAACAGGAATCATAAGTACCCTAAGCCTTCTTGCAATAATCAGTATTTCGCTTTTTATAATGAACCTTCTGCCAATTCCAGTTTTGGACGGCGGACTTATTCTTATTGCATTCATAGAATTTATTGCTCACAAAAAAATTAAACCAAAAATCCAGTATTATATTCAAGTTGTTGGAATTGCCTTTATAGTTATGATATTCTTAATTGGATTAACTGGCGATATAACTTATTTTACAGCAAAAAAATAGGGGTTTATATGAAAAAGTCCATTTTTACAGTCATCTTTCTTAGCGCTGCCATGCTTTATGGACAGTCACATTTTTCTACTCAGTCGCATCAGGAACAAGTAACAAATATACAGGCAGTTCCAAATTCTACTGGCTGGGATACTGCTTACTTTACATCTGGCGAAGATGGATTTTTAATCCGCTGGGGTGATGATAACCTTGGAGAACACTATCAGATTAGTGATGTTGGAATTAAACTGATTGCCGTAAGCCCTAACGGAAATGATATTGCTGTTTATGAAACAGATGGCGGCTCCGTAAATAAAGTAAGCGTTTGGGACTGGAAGACTTTAAATAGAAAATATCAGCGAAACTTTACAGATTCAATTACATCCCTTAAGTTTTCTGCAAAAGGTAACTATCTTATAGTAGGAACTGCAACTGTTGATGGAGCTATTTTTATTCGAACTGCAAGCTGGACAATCATTGATAAAATAAAAGCAAACACAAGCATTGTAAATTATATTCATACTTCTGAAACAGAGAAAACAGTTGCCTTCTACTCTCCTGCAGGAACTTTGTCTTATTTTAATCTTGGAACAGGACAGCTTAAACAGAAATTTCAGGTAATTCAGGGACTTTCTGATGTTGTAATGTTCGACAGCAATGTTTTTCTTGCAGGAATTAAAGACAACACAATTTACGTTTTAAATGCATTTAAAGGAACAACAGTAACTTCAATTTCTGCTCAGAATCCAATTATTGTTTCTTCTGATAAGGATCATAATTTTTACTATCTTGAATATGATGGACGCAACAATTATGAATTGAAGATGCTTGAAGTTCAGGATGGAAACAAACTTTCAAATCCTCGTTTAGTAAAAACCTTTAGAGGACCACGTGGAGAAGCTGCAATTTGTGTTGGTACAAAAAATCTAGCAGATCTTTACTTAGGCGGAAGAAATGGTGCAGTTTACAAGGCTGATATTGAACCAACTTCTACAACTCAAAACTTTAATCAGATTACAGAAAATAAATATAAAAAGATTTTTGACATTACAGAAACAGGAAAAGACTTTTTCTTCCTTACAGATGATAAACTTTACCGTTCTGACTATCAGACAGGAATCCCAGAAACTGTATGCAGCACACAGGGACATAATAAAGTTATTTCTCTTGATGATAACTCTGTAATTTTATGGGCAAAATCTTCTCGTTCACCAGTTATTAGAAAAAACATCAGCACAAAGGAAGAAGAAGTGCTTTTTATACCAAAATCTTCTTTGCAGAGCGTGAGACATTTTAAAATTGAAGACAAAGATTATATTGTAGAAATTGAAAGCAACAGCGAAGTAAGCATTTATGATTTTGAAAAGAAAAGCCTAAAGGAAGTTTATTCTGGAACAGGTATTCAGGATGCTGTACTTGCAAAAAACGGAAACCTTTTTGTTGCAAAATCTGCAGCATCAAATCCACAGGTTCCACTTTTGAGTGTTAATCCAGAAACTTTAGAAACTGTTCCTCTTGGAGTAAAAGGAAATGTTGCTTACGCACTTAGTATTAAGGACAACATGATTTACGGAATTAATCTTGTTTCTGATGAGACTGGAAAAACAACTTACGTATTCAGTTATGATATTGATACAAAAGTAATTACAAATATCCTTCGTTTTTCTAACGAAGACTCTGATGTATTTACATATCTGAAAGGTGGAAATCTGTTTACAAACATCGGAAAGAACAAGGTTTACTGCTATAATCTTTCGACAAAAAAGCGCTTTGCTTACAACCGATCTTCAAGTATTCCGGTTGATATCTGTCAAAATAAGAATCAGGTTGTAATTTTGAACAGTAATGGAAGTATTTCATGGTGTTCGCCTACCAGCCAGACATTGCAGGCTGACTGGTATTTGAACTCAGATGAACAATGGTTTGAATTCTAATTCCAGCTTTTAGTATCAATGCCACAGCCCTTCATTAAAGCCTGGGAATAGACGTCAAGGTAACCGTTTACACTCTGTTCCCAACTGAAGTTTTTCTGCATTCCTTTTTTCTGCATTTTTGCAATATGCTCTGGCTTATTGTAATAAGCATACATTGCCCAGCCTACAGTATCGTAAATTGCACCAGGCGTAAGGTTATCAAACAAAAAGCCAGTTCCTTCCCCATTCTGTTCATTGTACTGCTCTACTGTATCTGCAAGGCCTCCTGTTCGGCGAACGATTGGCAAGGTTCCATAAAGCATAGAATACATCTGATTTAGTCCACATGGTTCATAACGGCTTGGCATAAGGAAGAAGTCACTTCCCGCCTCTATCAGATGGCTGAGTTTTTCATCATAGCCTATTTTTGCCTTAAAATTAGGAAGTTTTGCCTGCAAAGAATTAATTTCATCTTCACACCATTTTTCACCGCTTCCTAAAAGAACAAACTGCAGGCCAAGATTATTACACAAACTGTAAAGACATCCGTAATTTGCTGCAAAAACTTCTGCAATTCCCTTCTGATCTGCAAGACGGGTAACCATTCCCACAACAGGAAGGTTTGGAACTTCTGGTAAGCCAAAAATACTTTGAAGTTCTTTTTTACACTTTGCCTTACCGCTTAAATCTTTATAATCAAAATTTGCAGGAAGAAGTTGATCTGTCTTTGGATTCCAGGTATCAAGATCACAGCCATTTAGAACTCCGCGTACGGCATCACTACGGACACGAATAAGTCCATCAAGACCAAATCCGCCTTCTGCTGTGCTCATTTCCCACGCGTAAGTAGGAGAAACCGTTGTAATCATATCTGCTGTAGAAATACCAGCCTGCAATAAGTTTAATGCACCGTTGTGCTCTAGACCTGCACCATAATAAAGATTCCAGTCCAATCCAAGAGCAGGGAATTTGTCTTTTGAATAAACACCCTGATAACCAAGATTATGAATTGTAAGAACTGAAGATGTATGTGCAAAATAGCCGTTACGGCATACATGTTTAAGAAGAACTGGCACAAGACAAGAAAACCAGTCGTGAGCATGCATAACGTCAGGATACCAGCCTAAGTAGCGGCAAAGTTCAAAAGCACCATGGCACAAAACAGCAGAACGATAAGGGTTATCGCCAAAATCCGGATCCCATTTTGTTCCATAGATGCCGTCACGGCCGTAGCATCCTTCGTGATCAATAAAATAAACAGGAACCTTGCTGCCAGGCAATGCAGATTCATAGAATTTTACCCAGGTAGGTTCAGTTCCTGCATGAACTTTTATTGCTGCCTCAATTGGCTTTAGTTTACTGCGGTCAATTTTATAGTAACGTGGCATAACAATGCGAACATCATGCCCAAGTTTTTTTAAGTTTAAAGAAAGCGCAGAAACAGCATCGGCAAGTCCCCCAGTTTTTGCAAAAGGCACAGCCTCTGAAGTTACCATTAAAATCTTCATATATTCCTCCTAATTAAAACGAAAATGCCGTTTACAGTGCAGCTCGCTTAAAAGCTTCCTTACTATTCAAAATTGTCTGCTCACTGCAGCAATAGGCAATTCTAAACCATCCTTTTCCACCAAAACCACTTCCAGGGGCACAAAGAATATTAAAGCTCTTCATATGATTTACAAATGCCATATCGTCATCATTCCACTTGTCAGGGCACTTTACCCAAAGGTAGAAGGCACCTTCTGGTTTTACGTATTTTAGACCTGCATAATCCATTACTTCGCAAATCTCACGCGAACGTTTCTGGTACAGACTGTAATCACATTCTGCATCCCAAGATTTTGTAATAACGCGCTGGAAAAAGGCCGGGGCATTTACATAGCCCAGGATTCTTGTGGCAAAAATAATGGCACCAACAAGGTCCTTTGCTTCAGGGCATGCAGGATTTACTGCAACATAGCCGATTCGCTCGCCTGGAAGACTGAGATTTTTTGCAAAACTTGTGCCCACTACGCAGTATTCATATTTATCAAAAACAGAAGCAACTTTTGCTCCATCATAAGTGATTGCGCGGTATGGTTCATCACAAATAATATAAGGATATCGGCCTGTTTTCTGTCCGTGAGCCTTTAAAACTTCTACAAGTGCCAGTATTTCCTGTTCAGAATAAATACGGCCTGTAGGATTATTTGGAGAGTTAATAATTATTGCAGCAGATTTTTCATTCAAAGCAGCTGCAATATTCTGTGAATTCAGAGAAAAATCTTCATTTGTCTTTACACGAACAATTTCTCCCCCATGATTATGAATATAGTGATCATATTCAACAAAATATGGAGTTGGGACAATAACTTCATCCCCTGGATTCAAAAGAGCTTTTAAGGTAGAGTTCAGTGCACCTGCAGCACCAACCTGCATAATAACGTTTTCAAAAGGAACCTCTACACCCTGTTCAAGACTTGTCTTTTTTGCCATAGCAGCGCGAGTTTCCGGGTAACCAGCATTAGGCATATAACCGTGGCAAAGATGAGTTTCTGCACCACAAACTTCTTTAATTGCGCTGATTACTTTTGTTGGAGGATCTAAATCCGGGTTGCCAAGACTAAAATCATAAACATTTTCCGCACCAAACTTTTTTTTGAGGGCGGCACCTTCTTCAAACATCTTGCGGATTACACCGCTGGATGGACTTTCAACTAAACTTTTAATGTTGCTCGAAATCATGATGAATCATTATAGCACAGAATTGAATAGAAGTTAGTATTATTTTATAATAGAAAACATGAAAAAAATAAAAATTTTACTTACTTTGTTGCTTGCAACATCATCTCTTTTTGCAAATCCTTTTAATGATAAACTTTCTCCAGAAGAAAAAGTAAAACTTGAAAATGGCGAAATTCTAATCAGAAATATTGATTACACTAAAAACATGGTATTTTCTGAAGGCGTTTCTAAAAAAGGCGATTTTCTTTTAAATACAGTAAAAGACGTTAAGCCAAAATATCTTGCAGAAGTTATTCAGGTTAAACCATATAAAGGAAACGAAAACTATGCAGAAGTTCTTAATCAGCTTCTTTACAGAGTAGAAGATTTTACAAATATTCCATACATTTCTAACGGTGGTGATGAATATCTTCTTTATGATTCTGCAGAAATTCTTTCTCAGAAAAAAGACGGAGAAGTTACAAACCTTAATGTTCATATGTATATGGAACCTTTTGGGGACGTATATCAGGACATGAAAATTTACAAAAGTAATGATTCTGAACTTTTATACACTTCTAAAAACACAAATAAACTTCGATATCTTGATAAATTTGATTGTTTATGGCCAGAAAAAATGCTTATTACTATCTACCTTTTTAGAGATGGTGATAACTGGGTATTCTACGCTGTAGGCGGTGTTAATGCACCACATGTTCCGTTTTTTACAGATAGAATCCGCCGTTCTTTTATAAGACGAATTACAACTTTCTGCGATTTTATTTTCAAACAGTTCTAGGCTTCATCAGGGAGGAAATATGATTTGGGTAATCGGAAATAAAGGAATGCTTGGCAGTGAAGTTTGCCGTCAGCTTAATGAAAAAAAATACAACTGGATAGGAACAGACCGCGAAGTTGACATTACAAACATTGATGCTTTGGAAGGTTTTATCGAATCGGTTGAAACAAATGCATATTTTCCTTCTAAAATTGCGCACAAAGACCGCAAAATTAACTGGATTATTAACTGTTCCGGCTACACAAATGTAGAAAAAGCAGAAGAGGAAACAGATCTTGCAGCAAAACTGAATGAAGAAGGCCCTAGAAATATTGCCCGTGTTGCACGCAAAATCGGGGCAAAATTAATTCATATAAGTACTGATTATGTTTTTGGCGGTAATGGAAACAGGCCATACACAGAAACTGATGCAAAAAATCCTCTTGGAGTTTATGGAAAAACAAAGCTTGCAGGAGAAGTAGCCATTCAAAAAGAAATGAACACTTACTATATTGTTCGTACTGCATGGCTTTATGGTTTTGACGGTAAAAATTTTGTTTACACAATGACAAAAGTAATGAATACTCATGACCAGATAAAAGTTGTAAATGATCAAAAAGGAACGCCAACCTGCGCACCTGATTTAGCAGAAGTTCTTATTAAACTTATAGAAAAAAATGATGGAGCAAAATCTCTTTTTGGAAAACACAGCGCCCCATCTTACGGTATATACCATTTTACCAATGCTGGAGAAACAAACTGGCATGATTTTGCATGTGAAATTTATAGACTTGGTAAAAAATATGGCAGAATTACAAGTGACTGCACAATAAATGCCTGCTCTACGACTGAATATGGGGCTAAAGTTGAACGCCCTGCATATTCAGTTTTGAGCAAAGACAAAATCATTAAGGAATTAAAAATTAAGATTCCAGAATGGCAGACAAGTTTAGAAAGATTTATTAAGAATGAAAGATTTAAATACGAATAAATCTATCTGTTAATCCATTTTCC
>JAILHD010000175.1 GCA_024696155.1 Treponema sp.
ATGATTGTCTGATAAAATTTCGGCGCATTGATGCACAAGTCATTAATCTCTTGTGCGATTTTAGCTTCATAATTAACAGCGTTAATGTCATAATCATTGTTGAATAACTTAATGATCTTGTTATTGTCATATAAATAGACATTTGCCGTTGCACCGGAGCCTATAAGTTGTAAATCATCTATCTTAATCATATTTCCTAATAATTATAAAATAAAATCGGATAAAAAAACTGCATTTCATCGGCAAAAATACGCATCTTATGTGAAAATCCAAGTTAATCCCTATAATTTGTTTTATAATGGGGGTTATAAAGGGTTTTGAAGGATTAAAAATATGAAAGTTGCAGTTATTCAGGCAAGCTCGCAGGCTTCAAAAAATAAATTGATTTATGACACAGTGAAAGACTTTGCTAAAGATGCAGAGGTGCTTAATTTTGGCTGTTTTCCTGATGAAAACGAAAAATATTCCTATATTGAGATTTCGATTTTGGCGGGACTTTTGCTTTGGACTGAAGCTGTTGATTTTGTTGTTACAGGATGTTCATCAGGGCAGGGTATGATGCTTGCCTGCAATTCGATTCCCGGAGTGCTATGTGGCTATGTACCCGCTCCAAAGGATGCCTATCTTTTTGCCCAGATTAATAATGGAAATGCTGTTTCTCTGCCTCTGGGTGAAGAATACACTTATGGTGGTGAAGAAAATCTTAAAATGACAATTAAAGCCCTTTTTTCTGACCCCTTCGGCCAAGGGTGGCCTAAATCTGAGGCTGAACGAAAAAAGGCTGATACCTTGCTGCTAAAAGACATTCGTGCAAAATCACAGATAAATGCGGAAGATTTTTTTGCTAGCCTGGACGATGAACTGCTTCAAAAAATCATGAAAAAGAAAAACGTGATTGATTATATTGCATTTCACCTGAAAAAATCTGCATCTTGTCTGAAAGTTCTTGCATTCCATCCTCATTTTAGCTAGGATAAAACTGTAAACTCTTAAAATACATCTTTCGAGAGATTTGTTTAGCCTTGTTTGGGCTGATCAGATCTTACTTTCCGAAATCAGATGGTGGCCGGTGATGTGGCGTCTTCACTTTTCTGATTTCAACACTCTTTTCCTCAATTTGGCCTGCGCGGGCATATGCAGCATGTGTACTCTGCGATGAACGGGCAAATGGAAGATGTATGAAAATCACAGAAGACAATTTTACGATTACAACAATATATTTTGACGGACAGTTCTGGTGCGCCTTGATTGAACAATGTCGTGACGGGGAGAATTATGCCGGCCGCTCTGACCGGCGGCCTTACACAGGAAAGGAAAAAAGAAAATGAATTTAGTATTATATATTCACGGAATGGGCGGAAGCCACACAGAAAGCGAACATTACAAATCTCTGTTCCCGGATTATGACGTAATCGGATTAGATTACAAAACTTTTACGCCCTGGGAAAATGGAAAGGAAATCCACGATGCAGTTTCAGAATTCAAATCAAGATATGAAAAAATAATTTTGATTGCAAACAGCATCGGGGCCTTTTTCAGCATGAACGCAGATTTGGACGGCTTGATAGAAAAGGCATATTTTATTTCACCGATTGCAGATATGGAATTTTTAATCTGCAATATGATGAAAGCTGCAGGCGTTACAGAAGCTGAGTTTGAAAAAAAGAAAGTAATCTCAACTTCATTTGGTCCGGATTTATCCTGGGAATATCTGACTTATGTTCGGGAACATCCTTTGAAGTGGAAGCTTCCGACTAGTATTCTTTACGGAGAAAGTGACAGTTTTATGCCATTTGAAATAATCAGTAAGTTTTCGCAAAAACACAATTCGCCGCTTACTGTTATGAAAGGCGGTGAACATTGGTTTCACACTCCGGAACAAATGAACTTTCTGGATAATTGGATATGCCGCTTGTCTGGTAGATAATTAAGTTCATCTGTATTTTCCCTGGCAAGGCGCAGGAAAAGAAACTAAAGCAGCCTCTCAATCCATTTTGCAACGCCGTCTTCCTGATTTGCAGGGCAGGTTTCATCGGCAGCTTCCTTTACCTCGGCGATGGCGTTCTGCATGGCAATTCCTTTTCCACAGAGTTTAAGCATTCCAATATCGTTAAAGTCGTCTCCAAAGGCGGCAATTTTTTGAGCGGGAAGGTTTATATGCGTACACAGCGCCTGAATTGCATTTTCTTTTGTAGCCTTATGGCTGCTGAGCTTGTACCAGGGGATGTCTGAAAATGGAAGCATATCAACTTTTTCTATGCCGATGCTGGAAGCGATTTTTGTAACGGCATCTTTGTCCAGCGTCTTGATGCAAAGCTTCATAGCGGGTTCCCTAAAATCAGAAAAATCATTGAAGGTCCAGAATTTGTCGCCAAGCTCTTCTTTTGAATTAGAATAGAGC
>JAILHD010000029.1 GCA_024696155.1 Treponema sp.
GATTTGACTGAAGAAAAAGTTCTTGTAGACCGCTTTGAAAAAGATGACCTTAAAGTTTTGAACGAAGGAACTCTTACAGTTGGTTTGGATTCAAAAGTAACTGACGAACTTAAGAAAGAAGGTTACATCCGTGATTTGATTCGCGGTATCCAGAACCAGCGTAAAGAAAACGGCTACGAAGTTACAGACAGAATCAAGCTTGAAATTTCTGGTGACGCAGTTCTTAAATCTGCTTACGAAATGTTCAAGGATTTTGTTTCTGGCGAAACTCTTGCAAACTCAATTGCATGGGCAGATTCAATTTCTGATGCTGTAACTGTAGACGCTGACGATGCTAAATGGAGCTTCAAAGTTGAAAAAGCATAGTTTTTCAAACAAAATTGCACTTTCAATTTGCGGACTGGCACTTTGTGCTGGTCTTGCTGCAGGAGTTTTTACTTCTTGTAAAACACTTCCTGTAGCAGAGGAAAAGCCTGTAAATGCACTGGATTTGCTTGATAATGAAAGTGCATTTTACATCTCTATTCCAAACGATGTTGACCCAGAACTGATGGTTCGTTTTTTGCAGAACAATATTAAAGGTTTTTCTGAAAAAGACGCACAGATGGTTTCTGATCGAATTAATAATGTTTATGCAGGTCTTATTCATAAAAAAAATAAGACTATGATTCAGATTTCAAGTGATGCAGATTTTGGTGATTCACTTGCTTCTAAAATCCTTACACCAAAAAGCGGCTGGCAGACTAACCTGGTAACAACAGCCCTTAAAAATACATACAATGTTTACGAGAACAATGCTTTGGAAGTTTGCTTTCCGTCAAAGAGCGTTGCATTAGTTGGTAGAGACATACCTGTAATGCTTTCTCAATTTGATAATATTCGTTCTCTGGAACTGGACGCGGATGCAGCTACTCATCTTCTTGATGATTATATTTATGATTATCTTGCAGGGGCACGTGAAAATAACGAAATCCGTTTTTATGCCGGACGTCCGCAATCATTCTTGACTTTACTTACAGGTGCTCAGCTTGACTTAAAACTTGACCATGTAAGCGGCTCATTTGTAGTCGACAAGGATTATCCAAGCCAGTATATTTTGACTCTTGATTTTAAGTTTAAGGAATCAAAATTCTTAAGGGCTGGACGTTCTCTTTTAACTCTTGCATTTGGACTTACTAATTCTAATTGCCAGTTGATTAGCGATGATGAACTTATTATATCTGACATTCAGATTGCTAAAAAACAACTTTATAAAATTTTAATTCTGTAGACAGGGGAAATTAATGAAAGAAAATAAGATTATTCTAAAAGCTGAAGATTTGGATGGCTATCTTACTGCTGAAGATATGGCAGATCTCAAACGTCTTGATGACATGTTTAAAGATACAATGAAGTCTTTTGAACCTGTAGATGAGGCAAAAATCGTAGAAGGTTATGATAAACTTGGTAAAGAAATGCAGGCTATCTGTGCTAAGCATCCAAATATTAAAGTTTTTTCTTTTGTTACAGAAGAGGGTGCTCACGCAGAATGTTCACGCGTAATTTCTAAACTCCGCGACATCAATACAGATCATCAGGAATTTATGTATTACAGCCAGCGTGCTTATGAAATGCTTTTCCGCATGGCTTATACAGATCAGCATTCAGATAAAAAAAGCCACATGTTCGTAAAAACTCCGGTAACATATCCTGTTCAGAACTATGCTGTTCATAAAATCCCTGATATTGATGATAAAATTGAAAATTCTGTAATGTGCGTTATGCTTCGCGGTGCTCTTCTTCCAAGTATGATTGTTTCTAAAGAGATTCAGGAATATTCATCACACGATTACATTACTCCTTTTGCACTTTTTAAAATCAGCCGTAACGACAATAAAGGCGAGTCAGACATGGAATACATTATGGATTTGAACAAGTCTTTCTTTGATCTTAAACAGCTTGACGGTAAAGATTTGATTTTTGCTGATCCTATGAACGCTACAGGCGGTTCTTTGGTTACTGTTGTAAAATATCTTCAGGAGCAGGGCGTAAATCCAAAATCAATCGCTTTCTTTAATACAATTTCTACTCTTAAAGGTAGTATCCGTGTTACTCGTGCTCTTCCAAACTGTACATGTTATACACTTTGGGTAGACCCTGTAATGAATGAAAAAGCTTACATTATGCCAGGTCTTGGTGACGCGGGTGACCGTTTGAACGGATGTGACACAAAAGATGCTCCACGCAATATCATCCAGTTGATTGCTGATTACGGCCACAATATTTCTGGTCTTTACCGAAAACAGCTTTACGAAATTGAAAAGGTAGTTCTTGGTTAATTAATTTTTAGAATGAAAAAACTTCTGTTTATTGCTGCAAGTGTTTTGTTTTTCTCTTGTGTTTCTAAGCCGATTCCAATTCCTGGTGATAGACAAAAGACGATTAATAATATTTATGCCGAATATATGAATATTGCTGATATTTATTATTCGCTGGAAAAATACGACAAGGCCTTGCAGTATTATAAACTTAGCATGCAGAATTCCAATCTTTACTGGGCAGCATATTACAAAGTTGCTAAAACTTATGCTGTTCAATCAAACTGGGAAGAAGCTCTTCCTATGTACCGCACGCTTTTGCGCCGTGATAAAGAGAATGATTCTTTAAAAGCTTCTGTTGCATACATTTATGCTATGACAGGAGATCTTAAAAAGGCTGAACGCGCTTATAAAGAACTTATTTATCTACAGCCTGATAATCACGAATATTTAGAAAATCTTATTGCTGTTTACTTTGCTAAAAAACAGTATGAAGATGGAAAAAACTATCTTGATGTTTTAATAGAAAAATTCCCAGATAGCGAAAATATTGCAAAATTCAAGGATTTTATAAAATCTATTGATGATGAAGCAGCGGTTGAAGTTCCATTGGAAGAAGATCTTCAACCAGATTTTGAAACAAGTATATTTGAAGAAGAATTAGAAAATCAGGATTAATTCTGATTCATAAATTCATTGTACTGTTCAGTGTTTGCACGGAATGCAATTACCTTTTCTTCTGCCTGTACTGCGTGTTCCAATGCAGCTTCTGCTTCAAACAAAAGTCTTTCGCCGGTAACAATTCTTAAATTTCTGTTTGAAATACCTGCATAACAGATTGGAGATAAATCTTTAAATGTACGTTCAACCTCATTGAGGGTATTTTCTATAAGTGTAAGGTTTTCGTCCAGGTTTGTGTCCTGTTTTAAAACAATTAAGGTATCTTCTTTGTCTTCAAAAATCAGGTTCTGTACTTTCAGTCGGTCATCAAGAAGTTCTAGTAATTTCTGATATTCTTCTGTTCCTTTTTCAATTCCAAGGAACTTCATAACAATAATTGCAAATTCTTTTTCATTTGCAATTGAAATGCGGAGTTTATCTGTTAAAGTTGTATTAAAACTTACTTTGTCCTGAAGTTTTGTGCGTGGAGCAGGAACTTTTGCGGTGTTGATGTTTGCTGTAGTCTCTTCTTTTCTGTTTTCGTTTTCTTCTGATTTATCATCATTTTCTGCGTGTGGGGAAGAAGTTAAAGAGGTGTATATAATCAGAATAAAAGTAATAGTTGTTACAGCAAGAATAATCAAAAAGGATTTTTTGCCATATTGGTAAATCATACTCGGGCGGATTAAATACATTTTTGCTTCAAAAGTGCATTTTCTTTTACCATCTGAATACGAATATGCAAGATTTTTTATGTAGCGGGAATCCTGAATCGGATTTTCTGGATATAAAAACAGGTATGCCCCGTTAATTTTAAATGTTACTTCTGCAATACGGTCAGATGAATGTGAAAATTTATTTAAAAGGCGTTTTGTTTCAAATTCAAAATCTGGATGTGAAGAGTTTTGAATTAATTTATTAGAAATAAAATTAAAAGTTTCTTCTGTTTTGCTGCTGCCTTCCTGATATTCATAATATAAAGAACTGCAAAAATATATGATTGAAAAAAAGTAAATTGCAATTGCAAATACCGAATATATGATGACTGACGTTTTTTTCATAATTTAATTATACCTTAAGTAAAGATTCGCGTGCAAGTTTGACAAACTCTTCATATTTATTATCGGAAAATTTGGAATTTTTTCTTAGCCATGCAATGTATGGAAGTAAATATATTTCTGATTTTTTTTCATTTTTTAAAGAGTCTATAAACGAAGAAAAATTAAAACTGCTGGCAGCTATCTGTGGTGTTTGTTTTGCTGCTTTTTTTACAGAGATTTCATAAACATTATTATGTTTACTGAATGAACAGCCTTGAGCTTTAAGGTAATCTTCAAATGATTCCTTATATGATTCTAAAACTGTAGTTGTTACAGCATTTTTAACCGGTTTTAATTCAGTTCTGAACATCAGCTTAGAAAACTGTTTTTCTGTTGAGTTTAGCCTATTTTCTGCAAGCTGATAAAGTGAATCAAGATAGGACCCTTTTGCATACGGTTTGTGTTTTGGGTAAGAAAAGTCAGCACCAAAAACTTTGATTTTAGAAAATCCCATTTTTAGAGCAAGGTCCAGGGCTGTAATTGTTACAGTTCCGCTTCCTGAATATAGTTTTAAAAACTGATTTTTTGAAAATACATTTGCGTATTCACTAAGAGGATGACCTGATACAAAGTAGTTTACTTTATTACCAGCTTCTGTACGTTTTTTTACTGCACTTGGGTTACTTGATAAATCAAAATAGAAGTTTGTTTTGTAAGAAAGCTCTGTTTTGCATTCTAAAAAGTGATTATAAGAGACGCATTGTCCGTCAAGGCTTACTGCGGCATCTGCTGTGATGTTGTATTTTTGCAAAATACTGTAAGCTGTATCTGTTGCAATAATAAAATAGTTTTCATTCTGTAACTCTTTTATATAATCATCAAGCGTAGGACCTGCAGCAATGATTGCTGCGGTTTTATTTACATCTGGCTGACTTGCTTGGTTTTTATTATTGAGTAAAGATAATAATTTTAAGTTTGTTAATATGTTTTTCTGCCAGATTTTTCCAAAGTGGGCCTGAACAGAAAAGTCAGCACTTACTTTTTTAAGAGCAGTTTGAATCTGAGTCTGAAGTTCATTTTTTATATCCTTATTTTCATTAAGCCATGCTTTGTTTTCAAATATTTTGATGTTCCCGTGAAGGGCAGGAACATAATTTTGGATGATGCAATTTTCTAAGTTATTTATACTGCTTAGAATGATATTTTTGTTTGCAGATAGTTCTGAAACTGTAGTTATTTTTGATAAAAACTCTAAATCTTCCTGTGTTTTTTCTACACCAATAATTTTTGCTTTGGGAAAGTTTTCTGCTGTTTTTTTTAATAAAATGCCGCTTCCAATCCCAATTAATATAAAAAATAAAGTGTTTTGTTCAAAAGTTTGAATTATCTGTTCGGCTTCCCGTTCTGGATTATATTTTGATTCTATTGTTCTACCATTTTGTAAAACTGGAATTTGTGAGCATGATTTTGAAAGTATAATTTCATTGTAAATTGAATTATTCATCTTTTAAAATTTTCTGTAATTTTTTTACCAATCTTGAGTTTTCTTTTTCTAATTTTTGTTTGCTTTCTTGATTTGAAGGATTATGTTTTAATGTCACATAATCAAGCGGAAAAATTGATTTTTTCCATTCTTCTGTCTGTGATTTTTGTACGATTAAATCACAAAGTTTATTTAAAGCTTCTGATTTTTCTTCATTGCTGATTGTTGCAGTTTTTTCTAAGTCAAAATCTTTTTTGTTTTTATAAGTTGTAGAAGCTTTTTCAAAATCATCAGGCGAAATATCTTTTATCATGCCTAGAGAATTCTTTTTTAACTCTGAAGAAATGATTCTAAAAACTTTTCCTTCTGATAATTCTTGTTTTTTGAACCAGTCTTCATAAATCTCCAGCGATTCATTTTTAAAAGATGCCCTTGCAAGCCGTTTTTCTTTAGAAGAAAGCTTATTGTCTGTTATACTTGTGTTAATTTCCAGTTCATTTGGTTGGGTGTGCTGAAAACCGTTTTGAGAGCATAAATCAAGGCCTGTAAAATAAACTTTTGAATCTGTTAAATTAAGCGCAAGTTCTAATGCAGTTCCACTTACTGTGCCGTTTCTGCTGGCTTTGATAAACGGAATATTTGTATTTTTACAAAGTTCTAGGCTCATTCCATCTGAATAATTAAGTGGAATAATTTTTGAATTCTGTAAAATTGATTTTTTGCAGTATGCTTCACAGCTTAATGTCAATGGCAAGCTGGTATCTAAAAGTTTTTTTAAGTGTTCCCCAGCCCAATATCCGCCGTCTGTGTTAATGCAAAAATCTGGGGTAATGCCATTATATAAGAGTACGCTTATAGCAGAGCTTAAAGCGATGATTAAAAATTTTGATTGAATAGTTTTTAGTAAAGGCAGAATGTCTTTTAAACTTGGCCCAGATGCTGCAACAAAAACAGGAGAATTAGATTTTTTAAGTGCATAAAAATTATTTGCATATTTAACAAAGTTTGCTGTATTTATAAGCCATTTTTTTTCAAAAAACTGGCGTGTTATTAAAAGAGTTTTTGCTGTATATAGAGCTTCTTTTATCTGGTTCCAGGCAATTTTATTTTCTTCTGGAAATGCTTTTTCTGATGCTGGCCACGAAATAAAAAAAACAGAAAAAAGGTTTTCTTCTGTAAAATAACTTAATAATGTGTTTTTAAGATTGTTTGCATTATTGCTTGTAAAAACAAAATCAAAATCTGAATCTTGATTTGAGAATTCTATACAATATCGAATTGCTCCAATTTTTGCATTAGAAAATTTCTTTCGTAAATAAGGCACGCAATATGAAAGGGCAGGTTCCGTAATTACGATGTATTCTGGTTCAAAAGGGGCCTTCTGGCTCTGCACAAATCGTTCGGCTTCTTTTAATGGTGCATACGATGAATGAAGAAATAATCCGTTTGCTTTTACGGTTTTTACTCCTTCTTTTGAATCAAAATATTCGAATGCCAATTAAATCACCTTTAAAAATTCTTTTGCAGCCGTTACTGAATGTGCCTGTCCCAAAAAATTAAAACCTATAAGGTCAGAACTGTCTTCTAATACATCTTTTAATATAGAAATCAGATGCTTGTGTAAGAGTTCAGGTACAAAAACTGATTTTGTTGCAAAAATAACATTTGCCGCCGCTTTTGAACTTTTTGTAACAGCGCTGGGACTTTGAAAATAAAAAGTCAGCCTGTTAAACAATTCCTTTAGAAGGGCGTTTTCAAATAAATCTTCTATATCATTGTTTGCAGGCAGATTAATATTTTTATAATCTTCCAGACTTTCTGAAAAATCCAAAGAAAACATATAGTTTTTTATGCCACCAGCAAAATTGCTCTGAATGTCTGTACAATTTTTAGAATTTATTGACTCAAAACTCTGTACTAAAAGGGTAGTTAGCGGTTTATTACAGATAAGAATTAAAGAATCTTCTGAAGTTCTGCAAATACTTATAGTTTGAATTTTTTCTTTAATTTCAAAAGAAAAAAACTGCAAAAGCGGAGTAAGTGAATTATCTTCCTTTGTAAAATTATAAATCTTTCCCAGTACAGGTGTTAGCCCGTCCCAGAAAGATTTTGTTGAGTTAGATAATAGAATTGAGCTTCCGTCTAAGCCATAAGATTGCTTACAAAAGAATAAATCAGAATAAAAATAAAACTCGACAAAAATTTCGATTTTATTGTTTTTTATAAAATCGAAAAAAGAATGCCGGTTGTTATTAATTTTTGACATTAATTCTATTTTATGCAAAAGTCCGGAGTTCTGAGCATTCAAGTCCATGATTAAGACAATCCCAACTCAGAGAACAATTTTTTGTATGTAACAAACTCATCTGATTTTGCAAATTCCATGATTTTTTCTTCTGGAAGATTTTCCAAAAGCTGATCCATGTAAAGCAGTACAGACTTAATATCACGTTTTAAATCCTCATTTGAATTACCAGATGGGGTGTAAAGGCTGTCCTGAGATAATGTATCTTCCTTGTCTGCATTCAGATAATCAATATTGTCTTTTGAAATATTTGAATCAAGATTATCAACTTCTGCAAATTCATCAGAAACTTCTGTTGCAGTTTTTACAGGATCTATTTCTGCAGAAAGAAGTTTATCTACTGTTGGAACATCGTCTTCTACTGGTGCAGATTCTTCTACAACAGGTTCTGGAGCAAATGTTTCTTCAACTGGAGCTTCAATTGTAGTCTCTGTATTTTCTTCTGTAGATTCTGTTGTTACAGCTTCTTCTGTGCCTTCTAAATCTGCAAGAAGTGTTTCTGTAGTGTCAAAGTGATGTTCAAAAAGTGTATCTGGTGAATCAAACTGTACACCACTTTCTGCAGAATTTCCTGAATCGCCAGACTCATTTAAGATTGTATCTGTAGTTTCAAAAACAGGCTCGCTTGTCTGCTCTGTGCTTACATCACCCATAAAGTCTGTCTGATTAGATTCTACAAAAATGTCATCAGATTTTGGAATTGAGATTTCATCTGGAAGTTCAGAATCTGTTTCTTCTGTTTCATCAAACTGAATTGATTCAATATCAGGCTCTTCAAGATTTTTATCTTCAAAGTCGAATGATAAATCTTCAGAAAGTGATGTTTCTTCATTTTCTACAGGTTCATTTTCTACTACATCAACCTCTGGTTCTTCTGTTTCAGTTTCAAAGATTGGCTCTGAAGTTTCTTCCATTGGCTGTTCAGGGAGGACTTCTCCTTCTGTGACTTCTGATGTTGTCATGATGTTTGCAAGTTCGTCGCCAGAAAGGGCGATAGTTTCATCGCCATCATCTGTAAAGAATCCGCCTTCATCTGTAGTTTCTTCGGTAACAGGCTCTTCTGATTCTGGAATATCAAGGTCTTCAAATACCTGTGTATCTTCTAAGGTAATTTCTGCGTCTTCTGGAACTGGAGTTTCTTCAACTACAGGTTCATCAACGATTGTATCATCTGAAGAAGACTCTTCATTAACAGTGTCTTCAGCTAACGGCTCAGTTTCTGTAGTTTCAAAACTAGTTTCTTCTACAGCTGGTTCGTCCAAAGAAATTTGAGTTTCTTCAAAAACAGGTGCATCTTCTTCAACTACTGGAGTTTCATCAAATACAGGAGTTTCTTCTTCTGTTACCGGAGTCTCATCAAAACTTGGAAGTTCATCTTCAATTACTGGTGTTTCGTCAAAGACTGGAGTGTCTTCTTCTGTCACTGGTGTTTCATCAAAACTTGGAAGTTCATCTTCTGTTACCGGTGTTTCTTCAAAAACAGGAGTCTCTTCTTCCGTTACTGTAGTTTCATCAAAAGAAGGAATTGTATCTTCAACTGTCGGTGTTTCCTCAAAAACAGGAACTTCTTCCTCAATTGCTGGTGTTTCCTCAAAGGCTGGAACTTCTTCTTCTGTTACCGAAGTCTCTTCGAATACCGGAGCGTCCTCTTCTACAACTGGAGTCTCTGCAAAATCGGTTGCAGCTTCTTCAACCGCAGGTGTCTCCTCAAAAGCAGGAGTTTCTTCTACAATTGGTGTTTCCTCTACAACTGGAGTTTCATCTGCTGTAAAACTTCCTGCACTAAAGCCGTTAGCTTCGCGCTCTTTAACTTCGTTGATTTCTGATTTTAGCTTGTTAATATCATTTTTAAGGCCAGAAAGCTCTGCAACAATCTGCTGCAAGAGGTTAGTGGTTGTAGGATCTGGCTGCGCAACTTGTGCCGGCTGAGGTTCAACAGGAACTTCAGGTTCTTCTGTTTCTTTAATTTCACTGATTACAGGAGCTGATGACAAAGTATCTTCATCACCAATTGCAAGGTCATAATCAACAACTGCGTCTGCAGCCTTCTTTTCTTCTATATTCTGATTTACAGGAGTTTCCTCTGCGTCTGAGTCAATACCAAAGTCAGAAAGGTCTACTTCCTCTGTAGATACATTTGAGGTATCTGCAACGTAAGGTTCTTCTTCATCAAAAGAAACTTTAGTCTCTTCAGTAGTTTCTTCATTCTCAACTTCTTCTGAATCATCTGCTGTAAAGTCAGAATAATCATCATCAGTTTTATTATCTACTGTTTCCAAAGTGTCTGCTGAATCATCAAATGAAAGATCCATATCAAGAATAGGCTCTTCTTCAACTACAGATTCTTCTGCTGGTGCTGCATTTTCTTCAATTCCAAAACTACTTGTATCAATAAAATCGTCGAGAGAAACGCTTTCTGACTCTGCAGCAGGAGTTGATGCTGTATTATTAACTGCCTGTGCACCAGGTTCTTTTCCAGGTTCGTAGCCGTTGTTTCCGCTTGCTACAGAATCATCAGAGAATCCGTCTTCCAAAAAGTCATCAAGAGAGACTTCTTCTTCGCCAGGAGCAAGCTGGATTGTTTCCTGATTTTCTTCTTTTGGAGAAGCAGGTTCGTCAATTGAGTCAAAGTTGATTTCTTCAAATTCTACGTCAGAATTATTTGCTTCTGTATTAACTTCAATTTCATCTGAAAAAGAATTGCCAGTATGTTCTGTGTTTTCTAAGCCAAACTCAGAAATATCAATGTCTGGAGTTGCTTCTGAATCAGAAACTTCATCATTCGAAGGGGTATCAAAAGATTCATCGATTTCTGGAATATCAACTGCAGTTTCTTCTACAACTGGTTCTTCAAGATTTTCTGTTTCAAAGGCTGCATCTTCCGGGAAGTCATGAAGAACAACTTCGTCAGTGCCCTCATCATTAGAAATTTCTTCGCCGTTTGCAAACATCATTGATTCGTCAACTTCCTGTTCAGAAACGCTGGTTGTATTTGCAATATTCATTAATTCATCTGTTGTAAGGGTTGTATTATCATCTTCTGTAAAAGATGTTTCAGCGGGATTTTCATCTATCTTAGTTTCATCAAAATTTATATCATTTTTAAACATGTCCGAAAACTCAGAATCATCAAATTCAGGAATGTCTAAGGTATCGTCAAGCTGTGTATCTGTAATGTCTTCTGGAGTTTCTGATGTATTTTTTACCCAAACTCCGTAACTTTCTAATTCATTTGTATTTTCTTCTGGTTTACTCATATTTTTCCCCTTATAGAGTATAAAATTCCGCTATTTTATTATCGGTAGAAACGTGCAAAAAAAATAGAGAAATATAAGTTATTCTATTATAACATACAAATCGAGAATTGCAAAAATAAGATTTTTTAAGTTTTAGTGTGATTTTTTGATAAACCTGTTTGATTCAAGCGTTGCCAGAAACTGAATAACGCGGTTTATCATCTTGTCTTTTTCTGACGGAAAAGCGTTTTCCATTGCTTCTACAAGCTGCATGACTGTATTTTTTCCGTCAATGCAAAGCCAAAGCTTAGAGCCATATTTATCTAAAGAAATGCGGCTAAAACGAGGTCGTTTAAAAAATTTTTGTGCTACGGCATTGAAAAAGCCTTTGTTTTCCATCTGGATTTCTACAATGCCGTTTTCTTTCTGACTCCATGGAAGGTCTTTGTTTAAAACAAAGACCATATCCATGTAATTGGCAGAAA
Organism: Treponema sp.; assembly: GCA_024696155.1. Lineage (GTDB taxonomy): Bacteria > Spirochaetota > Spirochaetia > Treponematales > Treponemataceae > Treponema_D. The sequence continues at coordinate 11,507 of JAILHD010000029.1, forward strand.
GTTTTTTAGTTTTCTGCTTCATCAGGTTTATTTCTTAAGTTTCTTGTTAGCAAATACGTAGTAGAGAGCCATCAATGCTGCAAAGAAGATTACTCCTCCAGCGTTTCCAAGAGCTCCACCCATATCCATTACTGCAAGAAGGTTTTTGCCGTTTACAGGGATTACTGCAAGAATTGCAAGAATAATACCTACAAGACCTTCGCCAGCAATAAGTCCTGAACCAAAAAGAATTCCGTTTTCTCCGGCTTCTTTTCCAGCTTCTCCCTTTCTGTCGAACCATGCTCTCAAAAGACCGCCAATCCAGATTGGTGTTGAAAGATGGATAGGAAGGTAAAGACCTACAGCAACTGGAAGAACAGGAATGCCTACAACTTCAATTGCAATACCAATTCCAGCACCTGTAAAAACAAGGATCCAAGGAAGGTTTCCGCCCATAACGCCTTCTACAACAAGCTTCATCAATGTTGCCTGTGGAGCAGGAAGTTCTTTTGAACCGAATCCCCATGCTTTGTCCAGAAGGAACATAATTCCGCCGATTGCAAGAGCTGCTGCAACCGAACCAATCAATTCACCAATCTGCTGGTTTCTTGGTGTAGCACCAACGATGTAACCAGTTTTAAGATCCTGTGAAATATCACCAGCCATACATGCAATGATACAGATGATTGTTCCAATACAGATTGCAGAAATCATACCTGCGATTCCTGTATGTCCTGTAGATTTAAGAAGGGCAGTTGCAATAATCAATGTTGCAATTGTCATTCCAGATACAGGGTTGTTAGAAGAACCAACAATACCAACCATACGGCTTGAAACTGTTGCAAAGAAGAATCCAAAAAGCACGATAATCAAAGCTCCAAGAATTCCAACTGGAATAGCTGGAAGAAGCCAGATTGTAATTACGATAAGTGCTGCAAGTGCAAAAAGGAATGCTGAAGGAAGGTCGCGGTTTGTGCGTTCTTCTGAGGCTACTTTGTGACCAAAGCCACCAACTGCTTTTGTGAATGTTCTGATGATTGTTGGAAGAGATTTAATAAGGCTGATAATACCGCCTGTTGCTACGGCTCCGGCACCAACATAACGGATGTAGTTACTCCAGATTCCCCATACGCCAAGTTCACTTACAGGAACTTTTGCAGGAGCAAGCTGTAATGTGCTTCCAAAGAGATTAATCAATGGAATTGCTACAAACCAGCCAATAAGTCCACCTGCGAACAGGTAAGAAGAAATCTTCTTTCCGCAGATAAAACCAACACCGGCAAGAGAAGGAAGAACATCTGCACCGAATCCAGATCCTACAGATTTAATGCTCCAGTCGATTTCGGAAGGGAAAAGTTTAAGTCCGTCTGCAATGAATTTGTAAAGAGTTGAAATACCAAGACCCGAAAATACAAGTTTTGATTTTTCTCCACCTTCTTCACCAGCAAGAAGAACTTCAGCACAAGCTGTTCCTTCTGGGAATGGAAGTACCCCGTGCTCTTCTACAATGAGTGCAGAGCGGAGTGGAACCATAAAGATAAGGCCGAGTAATGCAGCACAAAGTGAAATGATTGCAATTACCCAGAAAGACGGCTTATGAATAACATCGCTTTCTGAGGCCCACATAAACAAAGCAGGGAGTGTAAAGATTGCTCCTGCAGCCAAAGATTCTCCGGCTGAACCAATGGTCTGAACCATATTGTTCTCAAGGATAGAATCACGCTTCATGATGATTCTGATAATTCCCATTGAGATAACGGCAGCTGGAATTGAAGCTGAAATTGTCATACCTACGCGAAGGCCCAGGTATGCGTTTGCAGCACCAAATAGCACTGCAAGCAGGATTCCCAGGACAATAGATACCGGAGTAATTTCCGGAAGAATTCTATCGGCAGGAATAAATGGTTTGAATTTTTTTTCTTCCATAACGATTTATTAATCCTTTATGTATAGAGTGTGATAGGGTCACTATTATATCATAAAATGTTAGTAACATCTAATAATGAAATTTTATAATTTGACTCTAAAAATCCGTGCAGAATTTTTGTTACCTTGCCGATAAATTTACAAATGAAATGTGCAAAATATTTGTTCTCAATTTTTGTTGGAACTGCAATCTACGTCTCTCTCTCTCTCTGCTTTGGTCAGAATGGAATGCGCTGCTATAAACAGCTTGAACAGCAGAAAATTTTATTAAGCAGACGTACAAGTGAAATTCAAAATATTAATTCGGAGCTTTCTCTTGAGTATTCAGCTTTGCAGAATGATAAGGCTGTAATTTCTGCCTATGCGCGTAAGCTGGATTACGTTAGTAATGGAGAAAAACTTGTAAAAATCACAGGGCTTAAGCCTGCGCAGACAACTCTTTACGATACAGGAACTGTGCTAAGGCATGTTGAACCTGACTTTCTTTCTGAACAAGCTTGTAAAATTATCAGTGTTTTTATTACAATCCTTTTTATTGGAGTGATGTTTCTTTTTGATGTAAGTAATGGTAAAATCTCCTTTAAAAAAGAACATTCACCAATGATTAAAGGAATTCCTGTATATGATTTTAAACAAATCTGATGAAAACTCTTCTTACGCGTGTATAGACGCTCTTAAAAACGGAAAAATCGTTATAATTCCAACCGATACAGTTTATGGATTTTCTGGAATCGTACTTCCAAAAAATCCGCTGGACGGCGATGCAAAAATCAAAAAAATTAAGGGAAGGGCAGAAACAAAGCCTTTTATCCAGCTGATTGCAACTCCAGAAGATATAAAAAAATACACAGATGATGAAATTCCTTCGGAATTGCTGTCTTACTGGCCGGGACCTCTTACAATTATTGTAAATAATAAAAACGAATCTTTAGACGGCCTTAAAACCATTGCGTTCCGCTGTCCGGGAGATGAATGGCTCAGAAATATTATTGCAGGTACTGGTGCTCCAATTTATTCTACAAGCGTAAACCGCAGCGGAAATCCTGTTTTAGATACAGAAGCAGCAATAAAAGCTGAGTTTGAAAAAGATGTTGATTTAATTGTTCTTGATGGAGATAAAAAAAGTGCCGTGCCTTCTACAATCGTAAGCGTTGCCGGCTGCAAGGTAAAAGTACTCCGTCAGGGTGCTGTAAAAATTTAGTTCGCTCTTGTCCAGGTTACAGGAATGTCGGCATAAACAACAGTGCCGCTATCCTGTACCAGTGTACGTTTTTGACCAATCAGTGTATTTGAATCGCTTGCTGTAAGAGTCCATTCAATTGGCTGGGCGTTTACAGCATGTTCCAGCGCCTCTTCGCGCGAAAGTTCCGGAAAATAAGACGCATTAGATTTTTGATTTTGAGTAATTGTAATCTTTTTGCCTGAGTTTTCGTCCAGTTTTATAACAATGTTCATGCTGGCGCCGTTGTTAAAAATTACAAATCCACGGCCGCCTCGCATTATTACAACTTTGTTCAGGCCGTTTTCTGCCTTCCATGTACCGGAAAGAAATTCTGTAGAAACTGTTGATTTGGCAGGGGGCATATCGTTTTGTGCTTTGGCTGCGTTGTCAGAAGGGGAATCTCCGCCTTTTGTAATCAGATTATTTAGAGAAGCCCTTAAGTTTTCTTTTGGCTCCATCAGGATTTTGTAGAAAGAATCGTATTCCTTTGTTTTTGTAACTTCTGAATTTTCATGAACAATATGGAATACTGCTACCCAGTTATCTGAATTTTCTTTTTTATTTATTTCTGCAAAAAAGGTTTTTTTAGCAGGAGCAAAAGTTGATTTATCAAGATTTTCATATTCTTTAAATTTGAACTCAGAGCGTCTGTCTGTTACAGAAAAGCCCTGAATCTCTGAAAGCTGGGTAAAGTAAAGATCACTTGTCAGCTTTGCCATATTCAAATCAAGGGCATCAGAAAATATTCCGCAGTAATCAATTTCAAATTCCTGCGAATGTAAAAAACTTGTAAAAAGTGTAAATAAGAGAAAAATTAAAATTGACTTAGACTTTTTTAATTTTCTTTGCAAACTCTAATCCTCAAATATCCTATCCTCTGAGTCTTTCCGAAAACTCTCTCTGGATTTCGCGTTTAACGTCGCGGTCTTTTATGCTTGCCCGCTTATCAAACTGCTTTTTACCTTTACAAACCCCAAGAGTTACCTTTACTCTGCCTTTTACAAGGTAGAAATTAAGCGGAATAAGAGTAAATCCTTTTTCTTCAACCTTGCGGATCAGCCGTTTTATTTCCTCCTTATGAAGAAGAAGTTTTTTAGGTCTGTCCGGATCGTGATTAAAAATAGATGAATACACATATTCCGATATATGAAAGTTTTTAAGCCAAACTTCGTTATTTATAATTTCGGCAAAAGAATCAGGAAATGAAATATTTCCATTTTTTACTGATTTTACTTCTGTTCCTACAAGCTCAAGTCCGCATTCGTAAGTTTCTTCTACAAAGTAATCAAAGCGGGCTTTTCTGTTGTCTGCAATAATTTTTCTTTCGTCTGCCATAACTAACGGAATTATATAATTAAATCAGTCTGTTGTAAAAGCACTTTATATGTGATATTTTTATTTAAAAAGATTTTTCTGAGGAAAGTATGAACAACAGATTATTGCATTATTCTCATCCGCACAAAGTTCAGACCCATGTTCGCATTTTTTTTACTATTTTTAATGCGATTTTTTTATTTGTAATTCTTAATCTTATCCTTACTTATCTTATTTTTCCTGTTCATCAGTCTTCAGTTTCTATGATTCCCGATATTGAAGAAAATTCAATGGTTATGGTTTCTCCGTTTGCTAAAAAAATGGAAAGAGGGGACGTTGTTCTTTTAAAACCAAGAAAGACTTTGCAGCTTACAAAGTTTCAGCGTTTTTCTGATATGTTTGTACGTTTTTTTACAGCGCAGCAGGTTTCTCTTTTTGAAAAGCCAAACTTTCCTGGAACTAACAGTCAGATTCGCCGCGTAGTGGGTCTGCCTGGAGACAGAATTTACATGCGCGATTACGTTTTGTACGTAAAACCTGCCGACGGAAAATATTATCTTACAGAATTTGAAATTGCAAAAGCTCCGTATAATGTTACATTTTTTACAGCTCCGTCGGAGTGGGATGCTTACCTTGGTGTAAAAGGTTCTTTTGATGAAATTATTCTTGCAGACGATGAATACTTTGTACTTGGTGATAACAGAAAATCAAGTGATGATTCGCGTCTTTATGGTCCTGTAAAAATGGAAAATGTTATTGGTAAAGTTGTTTTGTGCTATTTTCCATTCCATAAGTTCCGTCTTTTTTAGGAATGAGCTGCACTAATCCCGCTTTATATATTCATATTCCTTTCTGTATTTCTAAATGTCAGTACTGCGATTTTTTTAGTATTGGCGGTTCTAAAGATGTTTCTCAGACTTATGTTGACGCTCTTTGTTGTGAAATAAAAGAACGCGCAAAAGCCTGTGGGGGGCAGAGCTGGAAGTCTGTTTACATTGGAGGAGGCACGCCAAGCCTCTTATCTTCTTTGCAGATTAAGCAGATTTTAGATGCCGTTAAAAATGCAGCGGTTCTTTCTGAGCAATGCGAAGTAACAATTGAAGCAAATCCAGATGATATTACAAAAGAATTTCTTTTAGGACTTGAAAGTGCAGGCATTAACCGTATTTCGGTTGGAATTCAATCTTTTAGTGATAAAGCTCTTTCTTTTTGTAAGCGCCGTGCCAATGTTCAAAAAAATAAAGAGGCACTTAGTCTTATAAATAAGTTCTGGAAGCATCGATTTTCTGTAGATTTAATCTGCGGCTTACCTTTTGAAACAGAACAGAGTTTTGTAGAAGGTCTTTCTAGCGTAATTTCGTATAACCCGGATCATATTTCAATGTATTCCCTTACTTTTGAAGATGAAACTCCGTTTGGAAAGCTTCTTAATCAAAAAAAACTGGACTATGACTTTGAATTTTCTGACAGCTTATGGCTTAAAGGCCGCGAGTTTTTAGAACAGCACGGATATTTACAATATGAGGTTTCTAATTTCTGTAAGCCCGGTAACGAAAGTTCTCATAATCTTTGCTACTGGAATCATAAATCTTATTTAGGATGTGGAAGTGGTGCTACAGGAACTCTTTATGCTGCAGATGGCAGTGCCCTCCGCTATACAAATACAACAGATATAAAAGAGTATGTAAAATCCGCAGTTTCAACCTGCCAGACAGAAAATATTGATGTAAAAACTTCTATAGTTGAATACTTTATGATGGGTTTAAGAAAAATCAGCGGCGTGAATGAAGAAGATTTTAATAAATGCTTTGGAATAAGCGCCGGCTTTCCGTCATATGTAAAAACACTTTCTGAGTCGTGGCAAAAAAAAGGACTTTGCCAAATGTCTGAACATGGTTTTACACTTGGAAAGTCCGGTATTTTATATTTAAATCGATTTATTCTTGAATTTCTGGAACTGTCTGATCAGGAATAGGGATTGTAATAGAGAAACAACTTCCTTTTCCTTTTTCTGATTCTACATCAATCTTCCAGCCGTGAGTTTCTATAATGTTCTTTACAACAGAAAGACCAATTCCCATGCCTTCTTCGCGGCGTGAATTAGAAGCGCGGTAGAAAAGATCAAAAATATTTGCAAGGTCTGTTTCGCTGATGCCAATTCCAGAGTCGCAGATTTTTACAATTATTGATTTATCCTGCTCGTATGCGCAGATTTTAATTTCGTCACCTTCTTCTGTGTAGCGAAGCGCGTTTCCAATAAGGTTTTCAAAAACCCGGTTTACAAGCTGTTCGTCATAAGGAATTATGTATTCATTTGGAAGGTTTACTTCACTTATAAGCACACGATTGAATACGCTGATTGTACTTTCTGCATCTGAAACAATATGTTTAATAAGCTTTGTAATTGGCTGTGGAGCAAGGGTTTTTCTTAAATCGCTGTTTTCAAGTTTTACAAAGTTTATAAGCGTATTAATCATGTTTTCAAGGTGGGTTGCCTTTGAAATTATCAGATTAAGAGCGTGAATTCTGCCTTCCTTTCCTTTAATAACACCATCAGAAATTGCTTCTGCGTATCCTTTAATAATGGCAATTGGTGTTCTAAGGTCGTGGCTTATACCCATAATGAATTTATTTTTACGGTTCTGCCCGTCAAGAAGAGACTTTCTCATGGTTTCAAGGCTGTTAGAAATTGATGTAATTTCGTTTTGTTTGATTGAAGTGTTGTAGTCAATTTTTACATCAAGATTTCCCTGTGCAATCTGGCTCATCTGTTCCTGAATATTGATGATTGACTGGAACATATTTTTTGCAAGTTTAATCAGCACAATAATACTGATTGTTACCAGAAGGGCAATGAATATAAAAAGCGGTACAAAATAGTCACGTGGATTTTTCTGATGCATGTCCTTTTTTGGAATGCGGGTTACAATTGTATATTCATCATCATCAAAATAATGTGTTGTAAACTGATAGATATAATTTTCTTCTGCAGTCTGAAAAAAAGGAATAATGTTATAAGGAGTTAAAACTGTTCCTGCAGTTATGTTTTTGATTGTAGAAATAATGATTTTTCCGTGACCATCAATCAAAAAACAGTCAAATTCTGGTGGTAAGTCTTCAAAAGTGCCGGAAAGAGGGCCTTCTTCGTTCTTAGAAAGCGCACGTTTTTCCTGAAGCTCAAGTTTTTTTAAGGATTCCTTATCTTGAGTCAGGAAACGTCTTTTAGTGTGCTGATATAAGTAATTATTTATTCCAATGAACATAACACATAAAATCGGAATAGCAATAATTATCCCTGCAAGAAGATAAAGTTGTTTTCTGAGATTCATTTAATCCTCCGAATTATGTGTTATATTCAGAAAATTTTTAGTTTATGATGCAGTCCGGGTTGAATACATAGCCTTTTCCAAAGACTGTTTTAATGTATTCTTTGTCAGAACCTTCTGTGTGAAGCTTCTTGCGAAGGCGCTGAATATAAACTGCAACAGCTGTAATATCACCAAAGTCAACTTTCCAGACAGCCTGATAAATCTGCTCTGGAACAAGAGTCTTTCCTGCATTTTTTACAATGTATTCAAGAACTTCGTATTCCTTAGAAGAAAGCGGAATCTTCTGGCTGCCTTTTTTAAGAACGCAAGAGTTAAGAAGAAGGGTAAAGTCGTCAAAACGAATAGACTCTTCTGCTTTAGCAGATGCAGAAATCTGTCGGCGAAGGTTTGCATTTACTCGCGCAACAAGAACACTTGGGGAGAATGGTTTTGTAACAAATTCATCTGCTCCAAGTCCGAGGCCTTTAATCATATCTTCATCTGCATCACGTGCAGAAAGAATCATCACTGCTGGTCTTTCGGCTTCAGAATAGTGTTTGTTCAATTCGTTTAAGAAATCAAATCCGCTCATTCCTGGCAAATTCAAGTCGAGTATAATAAGGTCAGGCTTGCGGTCCTTATCAAAATTGGCAAGTGCATCCTCAGCGTTGTAGAAAGCTTTTGTACCAATTTCTGATTTTGAAAGATAAAGGCAGATTAACTGCGAAATTGATTCTTCATCTTCAATTACATACACATATGGAAGTTTGCTCATATCACTCATGCTTAAAATTATAGTAAGATATAACAAAAATGTGTAATAATTTTTTGTTAATTTTAAAAAATAAACATTAGAAATTAGGTTGAAATATAGAAAAAAAAGATTATAATTTTAGATTATGTAGGATATAAAAAATTCCGAAAATTAAAAAGTATGATTGAAGTTATGCGTTTGGATGGGAAAAGTTACTGGGTAAATCCACACATGATAGAAAGTATGGAATCTAATCCTGATTTAACATTAACAATGTTGTCGGGAAAAAAACTCATCGTAAAGAATTCTCCACAAGAAATTATTGATAAAATTATCTCATACCGTAAAAAAGTCGGTACAAGCTGGCAAGAGGTGTTGTAATGGATATAGCTACTATAATTGGTATTGTTGGTGGTGCAGTAATGATCGTCATGTCGGTTGTTACTTCTGGTGGTACTTTGGGAGGAATTATTGATATTCCATCTGCAGCCATGACAATTGGCGGTTCTTATTTCGCCATGTTCATTGCCGCTCCTTTAAAAAATATTCTAAGTTTGTTCAAAATTATGGGCCGTGCGTTTAAGGTTCCGGATTTTGGAGAAAAAAACATTGTAATTAATATGCAGGCACTTTCAGAAAAAGCTCGCCGCGAAGGTATTCTTGCTTTGGAAGATGGACTTGATGATCTGGAAGACCAGTTTATGAAGATGGGACTCCGTCTTGTAGTAGATGGTACTGACGGTAACATTATTCGTGCGGTTATGGAAAATGAAATGAACCAGTGTGAAGCACGCCATATGTACTGGGTAGGACTTATTAACGCATGGGCGGGATTTGCTCCTGGTTTTGGTATGATGGGTACTGTAGTAGGTCTTATTGGTATGTTGAACAACCTTGAAGATAAGTCATCACTTGGTCCTAACATGGCGGTTGCTTTGATTACAACTCTTTATGGTTCTATGATGGCAAACTGGCTTATTTCTCCATTCTCTACAAAACTTCTTGCTCATAACCAGCAGGAAATGCGTGCAAAAGAAATGGTAATTGAGGGAGTTCTTGCCATTCAGGCCGGTGAAAACCCTCGTATTATGGCTCAGAAACTTCTTACTTATCTTGATCCAGTAACAAGAAAAGCTATTGAAGCTGATGTATTGAAAGACTAATTTAGGCGGATAAAATGGGAAAATCGAAGGAACCTGAAAAACCGTCGGCTGCCTGGCAAGGTACCTACGGTGATATGATTACACTGATGCTCTGCTTCTTCGTAATGCTTTATGATCCATCAGAAATCGATATCACAACACTTGCAACCATTACTCAGAACCTGCAGATGAACGAAACAGAATCTGTTTCTGGCGGTCTTTCATTGTCTTCCGGTAAACTTTCTGACCTTGGTAATATGATTAACTCTCTTCCTTCTCTGGAAAAGGGACGTTCTTTAGGTCTTGCAAAAAAGAAGGCGGTAAGTCTTTTTGCTCCAGATATAAAATCAAGCAGAATTACCATTACAAGTGATGAGCGCGGACTAATAATCACTCTCCTTTCTGATAACTTTTTTGACGAGGGAAGTGCGGTACTTAATATAGAAGAAACGCGCGATACTTTACTTCGCCTTGCAGACTTTTTTAAGTCGCCGGAAGTAAAAGACCGCCGTTATAGAATAGAAGGTCATACAGACAATACTCCGGTTCCTTTTGGTTCAGAGTTTACAAGTAACTGGGAACTTTCGGCACAAAGAAGTATTAATGTTCTTCATTATTTGGCCGATTATGGAGTAAACGAAAATAGTTTTTCGGTTGCCGGGTACGCTGATACAAGGCCTAAGTTTTCTAATGAAACGGCTGAAGGGCGTGCGTATAACAGACGTGTAGATATAATTATTCTAGACGAGGGGCATTTTTAATGTTACTATATATAGAGATTTGCTGGAGGGGAAATGGCAGATAACGATGATATCAACCTGGATGATGGTGGAGAAGCATCTTCATCAGCTTCAGACAAGAAAGGCGGCTTGGGCGGCTTAGTCTCAGGTCTTTTAAAATGGATTATAATCGGTCTTGCGGCAATTATTGTAATTGTAGTTGTTGTTGTAATTACAGTTAAAATTGCAAGCAAAAATACTTCTACTATAACTGCAATC
>JAILHD010000168.1 GCA_024696155.1 Treponema sp.
CGAATCTGATAATAAACCGAAAGGTTACAAGCGTTAGTCTGAGGCATAGCCTTGATATAAGTCTGGCTGTTCAAGTGAGATGAATCACCTGTTCTCATCATTTCTGCAAGGTCACCAATAGCATCCATACTTCCCATACAAGTTCCGTATGCAATACCAGTACGACCGTTTTTCAATTCCTCAATAACATCTGAACCGTCTTCAGTCAAAAATCCGGCATCCTTCAAAGCTTCGCTTGCAGTTACAAGAGAAAGAAGTGCAACACGGCCCATTCCGCGAACCTTTTTGCGTGGGAAAGAAGGCAATTCTCCATCATAAGGACAAGCCAGACGAGTATTCATCTTTGTAAAACGTTCCCATTCAGGCATATATCTGATTTTATTTTTTCCAGCCTTAAGGTTTGCATAAGCTGTTTCCCAATCGCGTCCAAGAGCAGAAATCATACTGCCGCCAGTAATAACAACACGGCGCTTTCCATTAGGTTTTGTAAAATTCATATCTATTCCTTCTAAAAAGATTTTCTATATTAATAACCCAAATTTACACAAATTTACTATAAAATGCAACGGAAAGCGATATTTTGAAAATCTAGTCTCTTCCGTCATGCATGGCCATCTTATTGTCGTACATAATCTTGTCGGCTTTTTTGAAAACGTCGTCTGTTGTTTTGTCGGTATCGGGATTAAAAACTGCCATTCCGGCTGCGGCGGAAAATTTCAGCCATGGGTCTTTGCCTTCATAAAGACTTTCATTTCCAAATATATCTGTAAGATTTTTGTAAAGCTTCTCCCGTTCCTCAAAATCTCGACGTTCCAGAATAACAACAAACTCGTCACCACCGATTCGGAAAACCGGGGAATGCTGGTAAATATCACAAATTATGCTGCAGGAACCCGTAATATAATCGTTTCCGTGTTCATGGCCGTAGGTGTCGTTTATACGCTTAAGGTGATTCAAATCAATCATCACAATGGCAAACTGAGCTGTTTCACCCGTAATTTTTGCATTCAGAATTTCTAAGTATTTGTCGTAGGCAGTTTTGTTTTTAACGTGGGTAAGCGAATCCTGATGAGCAAGAACGTTGAGCTTTGTAACGTTCTCTTTAAGGTCGGTAACCTTATGCTCTGCGGCAATCAGATTTTCGGCATAGCTTTTTATGTCCGAAGTCATTTTTGTCACCGCATGAGAAAGGAATTCAACTTCATTATTGGTCTGAATATCAGGCTCATTGTAAAGCAGTTCGCTGGGATTTGTCTGATTATGGCTTTTCTGAGCAAATTCTGAAACACTCTTTTCCAGTTTTTCAATCGGGTCAGCAATGTAAACCTGTCCCCAGGTGATAAAAGAATAGCAGAATAAAATACCGCAGATAATAATCAAAACTAAAATAAGCTTTGTATGATTTGCGATGGAATTTCTGATGTCTTTTGTGGAAATATCAACACACAAAAATCCAAAAACTTCTCCATCAGAATCAATGAGCGGAGTATAAGCTGTATAATAAAAACCGTATTTTTTTGGTTCGCTTTCATTATAAAATTCCAGGCCCTTCGGATGCTTTTTTGACCATCCAAGCTCTCTCATCAGCGATGGCGAAAAATTTGAACCAAAAATATCTCCAAGATAATAAATTTTCGCATGATTATCGTAGGGTTTACTTTTTGAAATTCCATTTATAATGCACATGGCATTTTTTGTGACATCAACATTCAGCGGATCAATGATATAAATATTATCAATATTTGAATTATTTAATATTTTTCTAAGCTCATTATGCGTTTCATAGAATTTTTCAGATGGCGTTAAAGTGCGGGTACATTCTTCCAGGTCAGCTATATCTATGCTTTGCTCGGCAAATTTAATGATTTCTGTAAGGTAAATCTGATTTCGTGCGTTAAGGTTTTTCTGAAAAGCTTCATAATTCACAAATGTAATAATTGCACCAAGAAAGGCAACAAAAGAAATACATCGGAGATAAATACTCTTCTTTAATGGACTGGAGTTTAAATCAGATTCCATGCGTTAATTATAACTTAGATTTTAAATAATGCTATTTTTATTTAAAAATAAAAAACGCTGGCCGCATAGTCGACCAGCGAGATGATTTCATGTAAAAGCTAAAATGACCCGCTGTCGCGGCTCATTTTTTAACGGATTTTCGATTATCACGCCATGCGCTAGTCACATGGCGAAGCGTTTTCTCGATAATCCTAAACTGGCCCGCTGTCGCAGTCCAGTTTTTAACGGATTTTCGATTATCAGCGCTGGCCGCATAGTCGACCAGCGAGATGATTTCATGTAGAAGCTAAAATGACCCGCTGCCGCGGCTCATTTTTTAACGCTTCTTCTATTATCATCACATACCGCCATCAATTACAAGAGTTTGTCTTGTAATATATCCCGCACCTTCGCTAAGAAGGAACACAGCAGCACTGGCAATTTCTTCGGGCTTTCCGGCACGGTTCATTGGAATTGTTCCCATAATCATCTGGTAAACATCAGGATCAATTGCCTTAGTCATTTCTGTTTCAATTACACCAGGTGCAATTGCGTTACAGGTGATGTTACGGCGGGCAAGTTCAACAGCCAGAGCTTTAGTTGCACCAATAATTCCGGCCTTTGCTGCAGAATAGTTAGTCTGACCACGGTTTCCGTTTACACCACTTACAGAAGAAATAGTAATAATTCTTCCTCCGCGCTTATTTTTTCGGCTTGCCATAGGCAAAATCAACGGATTCAAAACATTGTAGAAGCTGTCCAGATTAGTATGAATAACTTTATCCCAGTCTTCGCCACTCAAAGCAGCAAAAGTATTATCACGGGTAATTCCCGCATTATTTACAACACCCCACAAAATTCCGTGACGTGCAGTCAAATCATCAAGTTTAGCTTTACAGTCATCGCGGTTTGAAACATCAAACTGAATCAGTTCGCCCTGTCCGCCAGCAGCCTGAATCTGAGCAAGAGTTTCCTCAGCCTTTCCTTTGCTTCCGTTATAGTGACAGATTACATAATATCCAGCCTTAGCAGCCTCAACAGCAATTGCCCGGCCAATTCCACCGCTCGCACCAGTTACCAGAACTTTTTTGTCTGCATTTACGTTTTCCATTTTAATCTCCCATCAATTTTCTGGAGGTTCCCCTCGCTTTGCTCGGGTCGGGCTTTTCGGGGTTCCGCTATCGCTACATTGCACGCAGCAAGCTGCTTACCAACAGCTCCGCTGCCCCTACAATCCCTAACCCTTTTTATTTTACAAGGTTTTGCCTGAAAACAAAAGTGTAATAAGGCTCCTGCGGACTGGAAAAAGGCTCATAAACCGCTTTTTCAACAAGTTCAAAACCATGCTTAAAATACCAGTCATAATTACACTCGCAGTCAGTCCACAAATACATGTTTTTAAAACCCTGACCAGTCAGATCTGCCTTAAACCGTTCTAAAAGAGGATTCCCGCAGCCTTTTTTTAGGCTTACAAAAAGAGCAAGCTTTATATCATCTTTTTCCATAAGCTCATAAACTCTGGAATCCATTAAATCTAAAAATGTGCGTGAAAGTTTAAAAGAATACTTCTGCTCTTCCGTCAGATTTTTTCCATTGCAGGTGGCCTCATTAAACCATTTATCAAGCTGCTTTTTTTCTGAATCAAAATGTTTTTTTGTGGCAAAAGCCGCAGCTGCAAAAGGATTTTCCTCCGCAACCTCTGCTTTTTCTTTCAGCCCCTGAATAGAATATTCATACTCGCTGATGTTGCTTTGCACAACAAATTCAGCATAAAGGCGCCTAAAGCTTTTTTCAGCCTCTGGCGGCGCCCACATTGTCTCAACTAAATCAACAATTCGTGGAATATTTTTTAAATCAAATTCCGAATAAATCATTTTAGTTAGAACCGAACAAAGCCTCTGCGTCTTCAGTTTCCATTACGCTGATTTTTGCAGTAACCTTTGGCTCAGCCGCGTCAACTTCGGTATACAAAGAACAGATATATCTGTAAACGTGATTTTCTTCATCGCGGAAATCTTCACTTACCTTCATCTGAACAGTTGTACCGTTCTTAAAGTAGTCAACATCAGCCTTAAATTCCATAACAGAAAGAATAAAGCCCGGAAGCGGAGTTCTTCCCTTTTCAGTATTAGTAATACCAGTCAAAGCAGAAATTCCCTGTGCCAGGAATTCAAAACCAGCCCAGCTTGGAACACCGTCAGCATCTTCTTCATAGAAAATACAATCCGGAGTAATATCAGTTTCTGCCGTCAAAGTGTGTTTATCAGTATCGTGAGCAGTAGAACGGCTCAAAAGGAACATCTTACCGCGGTGAGGCAGCATAACTTCCAGTTCATCATGATCCAAAAACTGTGGAATAATTTTTACTTTATCTGTCATAAATTTCTCCTAAATTAATTGCAGCAACTTCTGCAAAGCAGAAGTTAAGCAAAGGTTCAATTCATTGCCACTTTAAGAAGCATTTTTAACCTTTGCACACCTCACTTAAAGCAGCAAAACTGCCAGTAGAATAAACTTTACCTTCAACCTTAGCATCGCCCATTGTAAAACTAACAAGCCCTTTTTCCTTTTTATAAGTCAGCTCCAGATGAATCAAAGTATCCGGTTTAATAGGAGCCGAAAACTTCATGCGCTTAATGTTAGGCACATAACGCTGAGTCTTAAAATATTTTTTAGAAAAACGTGTAATAATTTCAAACTGAGCTACAGCAGGCAAAAGCTTGTATTCAGGAAAATGTCCGTCAAAAAAATCACAGGAAGCTGGAATCACAAATTCCAGAGCAATCTTATTTTCTTCCTGCAAAACAATCTTTTCATTTACAATATCATGCTGATTATTCATTAGTTATTCCTTAAAAAAGAAAAAAA
>JAILHD010000020.1 GCA_024696155.1 Treponema sp.
ACTTTTGAATCAGAAAGATGAATTTCACCTTTTTTTACGCTTACGCCGTTTTTCAAAATGTTCCAGAACAGTTTTACGTTATTTAAATCTGTAAAGTCAAAGCGGTTCTCAACTTCATATTTGCCTTTTGCTGCATCAATAGTGTGGAACCATACTGGCGCAAAGAGTTTTTTACATTCTTCCATTGCAGGCTTTGTTGTCTGATCCGGGAACATAATTCCGTTTAAGCAGAAGTCGTAATCGCTAGGTTTATCACCAAAATCTCCGCCGTACTTCCAGTATTTTCCACCCTGAGGCTCTCCTGCTTTTCCTTCCGGGGCCTGGGCAAGCAAGCCCTGGTCTATCCAGTCCCAGATAAAGCCGCCCTGAAGTCCTTGTGTGCTGTAAATTGCACGCCAGTAGTCTCCCAAAGAACCGTTTGCATTACCCATTGCATGTGAATATTCGCACATAATAATAGGACGGTAATCTTTGCAAGTCTTTGCATATTCTTTAATCAGCGCAATAGAAGGGTACATTGGGCCTATAAAATCTGTAAGGCCCTTTCCTCTTGCAAGGCTGTCCAGAGAAAAATCTCCCTGGGTGAACGGCGGACGTACAAAACCTTCGTAATGAACAAGGCGTGTATGGTCAACGCGGCGAATCCATGACTGTGCTGCCACCTGATTCTGTCCGTCGCCGCTTTCGTTTCCAAGTGACCAGCCAAAAATGCAGACGTTGTTTTTGTCACGGCGAACCATACGCATAATGCGCTGCATGTAGGCATTTGTCCATTCGTCGCTACGAGGCATAACATCATAGTTTCCGTGATTTTCAATATTTGCTTCGTCCAGTACGTACATTCCGTAGCGGTTACAAAGTTCGTACCAGCGTTCATCATCAGGGTAGTGGCAGGTACGCACTGCATTAAAATTGTAAGACTTCATAATGTGAAGGTCTTTTACCATTTCTTTGGTACTAAGTGTTTTTCCGTGCAGCTGGCTGTGTTCATGACGGTTTACACCTTTTATGTAAACCTTCTTTCCGTTTATCAAAAGTTCGCGGTTTTTAATCTGAATTGATTTGAAGCCTGTTGTAAAACATGTTGATTCAATATGGCGGCCTGGCATTCCTCCGTTTGATTCGTGAAGGCTTACGCAAACCAGGTAAAGATTAGGTTTTTCATGGCTCCAGAGCTTTGGATTTTTAATTTTTACATGGCATCTGATTTGATTTAAGTTCAGGCGAAGGCACATTGTTCCCATCTTCCAGCCTTCTGCAACCTGTTTTCCGATTTTTCCTTTCTGAACAGTGCCGTCAAGTTCGTAAACGGCATATTTTATAACGCGTTCAAACTTGTCATTATCAGCGTGATTAAAGCGTGTAACTTCAGAATTTAAATCTGTGCGGCCAAGTGTAACATAAAGTGGAATAAGTCCTGTTGCTTTGTCACCAGCTTTGTAGCCCGGGGCATCTGAGTCTTCGTGGAAGGCATTTTTTATTCCGTCAACATCTGCCGCAATCACGTCGCCGGCTTCTTCCAGCTTAGAAAGAGCTTCTACATCTGCAATATAGGTGTCTTCTGTAGAATAAAGATAAACGCTTCTGTGAATGCCTCCAAACCACCACTGGTCCTGGTCTTCCACAAAAGAGGCATCGGAATAGCGGATAACCTTAATGTCGATTATGACTTCTTTTCCGCTGGCAGCGGCATCCTTTATATGGTAAGAAATGTCAAATTCGCAAGGAAGGCGGGTATCTTTGCTCATTCCAACTTCAATGCCGTTTACATAAACTACAGTTACGCTCTCTGCAGAGCCAATGTGAAGCACAACGCGGCGGCCTTTCCATTCAGAAGGAATTTTTACGGAAAGACGATAAAGACCTGTAGGATTTTCTTCTGGTACATTTGGAGGAATTGTGTCAAAAGGCATCTGAACGTTGGTGTAGTGGGGCTTATCCCAGCCTTGCAGACTCCATGTTCCTGGAACATTAATTTTGTCCCATTTTTTTACATCATCAAAAGAAAGTTCCGGATCTGTAGTAAAAGCAAAATCCCACTGACCATCAAGATATTTTACAAAAGCAGATTCTGATTTTTCGCGACTTTCTGGTCCTTCTGCGCATTCTGTAAGTGCTGTAATTGCGCTGTCAAAAGGAATAAGGTGACTTCTCATTGGAAGACGATTTAAAGACTGAATTTCCGGATTTTCATAAAAGTTTTTCATATATTAAGTGTACGCTCAAAATTAGTAAAAAATAAGGTATTTAAATACTAGGATTTTTTTACCTTTATTTTTGAAGAATAGGATTTAAAATGAATTTTAAGAATAAAAAATGTTTTTTTCTTAGGAGGAAATAATGAAAAAGACTTTATGTGCTTTGTTAGGACTGGCTACTATTGCCGGCTCTTTTATCAGCTGCGGTGGCGGAAAAGCTGCTTCAAACAAAGATGTAACTTTGACTGTATGGTGCTGGGATCGACAGTTTAACATCTTTTCTATGGAAGAAGCTGCAAAAATCTATAAAGAATCTCATCCAAATGTAAACATCAATGTAGTTGAAACTCCTTGGGATGACTTGCAGCAGAAACTTATTACATCACTTTCTGCAAATGATACATCTGCTTTACCAGACATCATTCTTTGTCAGGATAACGCAATTCAGAAGAACATGCAGAACTATCCAAAAGCTTTCTATCCACTTGATGGAAAAGTTAAGCTTGATCAGTTTGCAGGCTTTAAAGTTGGCTATGGCGAAATGAACGGAAAACACTATTCTGTTCCTTTTGATAACGGTGCAACTGCAACTTTCCTTCGTAAAGATATTATTGAACAGGCAGGACTTAAAGTTGAAGATTTTAACGACATCACATGGTCTCGCTTTATTGAACTTGGAAAAATCGTAAAAGCTAAGACAGGAAAAGCTTTGATTTCTTATGTAGGAAACGAACCAGACTGTATTATGCTTATGCTTCAGTCTTGCGGAACATGGCTTTTTGATTCAGAAGGAAAGCCATTTATGAAGAACAACGACATCCTTAAAAAGTGCGTAAGCCTTTATGCAGAAATGATTAAGGAAGGCGTTTGTGTAACTGTAACAGACTGGAACGCTTATGTTGCAACAATCAACAACGGAACTGTAGCTTCTACAATTAACGGATGCTGGATTGTTGGTACAATTGGAACTCAGCCAGACCAGAAAGGTAAGTGGGCTGTTGTAAGCACACCAAAGGTAGACGGTGTTGCTTCTGCTGTAAACTACTCTAGCCAGGGTGGTTCAAGCTGGATGGTAATGAATCATTCAAAACATGCAGATGTTGCTGCTGACTTCCTTAGCGAAACATTTGGTGGAAGTGTAGATTTGTATACAAAGATTTTGCCATCTGCTGGTGCAATCGCTACATGGCTCCCTGCAGCTAGTTCTCCTGCTTACGATACCCCTAACGACTTCTTCGGCGGAGATAAAATCTACAAGAAAATCGTAGAATACTCTGGAAAAATCCCTCAGGTAAAATACGGCGTATTCAATTACGAAGCTCGTAACGCAATT
The DNA here is from genome assembly GCA_024696155.1 of Treponema sp. Lineage (GTDB taxonomy): Bacteria > Spirochaetota > Spirochaetia > Treponematales > Treponemataceae > Treponema_D. The sequence goes on from JAILHD010000020.1 coordinate 3,532, forward strand.
GGTGTTGCAATGAGCGGAATCTTAAGCGGTTCAAGCACAATCGATTCAGGTCTTGCAGATGCACAGAAGAATGTTGAATTCTTGATGGG
>JAILHD010000008.1 GCA_024696155.1 Treponema sp.
GCAATCGTAGTAAAAGAAAATGGCTTAGAAAGCGCCCTGAAGAATCTTAAAAATCCGCCAGATTTAGTAATTACAGACAGTCAGGCATTTTCCCAGGTAGCTAAGATTCTTCCACCAAATCAGCCGCTTACTTCTTTTTCAATTCTCTTTGCCCGCAAAAAAGGTGACTTTAAATATTTTATGAACTCCCTTTCTATTCTGGAAAATTTTCCGAACGGCGGCAAAGTGCTTATTATGGAAGCCTGCGCCCATCACCAGAAAGATGATGATATTGGTACGGTAAAAATCCCCAATATTTTTAAGAAGAAAATCTGCACAGGCGGAAAAGCCGTTAGTTTTGAATGGAGTCGTGAGATTCCAGAAAATATAAAAGACTTCGCACTTGTAATTCATTGTGGAGCCTGCATGATTACACAGAAAACAATGCTTGAACGCACCGCTCTCCTAAAATCAGAAGAAATCCCCGTAATAAACTACGGTCTCTTTTTAGCCTGGGCAAACGGTCTTCTTCCAAGGGCAATTGAACCTGTCACAAAACTATGAGTATACAGAACAAAATCGACAGACTTCAGACATCTCTCCCTTCCCTCGCAGAACTCGCCTTATTAATAGAAGAATTAAACGCGTCCGACGAAGAAACTCTAAAATATCTTTTTTCTACAGCCCGCAATCTTACCGAACAGACCTACGGTAAAAATGTTTTTATCCGGGGACTTATAGAATTTTCAAATTATTGCAAAAACAACTGCTATTACTGCGGCATCAGAAAAGACAACAAAAGCGTAGACCGCTACCGTCTTACAAAAGAAGAGATTTTAGAATGCTGCAAGCAGGGGTATGAACTTGGCTTTAGAACTTATGTGCTGCAAAGCGGAGAAGATAATTTTTATTCCGCAGACAACATTGCAAAAATTACTTCTGAAATAAAAAATGCACATCCAGACTGTGCCGTTACGCTTTCTGTAGGTGAAAAATCACGAACTGAATATGAACTTTTCCGACGTGCCGGTGCCGACCGCTATCTTTTACGCCACGAAACTGCTGACTGCACACACTACAAAAAACTTAAACCGCCCGAGCTTGTTTTTGAAAAACGCATACGCTGCTTAAACGACTTAAAGGAACTTGGGTTTCAGACTGGGGCTGGATTTATGGTTGGCTCCCCATTCCAGACCGCAGAGTCGCTTGCAAAAGATTTACTTTTCTTAAAAGAATTTCAGCCTCATATGGTAGGAATCGGGCCATTCATTCCGCATCATGCAACGCCATTTAAGGACTTTCCACAAGGCAGTGTAAAACTCACGCTTATTATGATTGCGCTTACAAGAATAATTCTTCCTCACGCGCTGATTCCAGCTACAACTGCTCTTGGAACAGCAGACCCGCTCGGCCGCGAAAAAGGCCTTCTTGCCGGTGCAAACGTCGTTATGCCAAATCTTTCTCCTGTAAGTGTCCGCAAAAAATACGAGCTTTACGAAAATAAAATCTGCACTTCCAGCGAAGCCGCCGAATGCATAGAATGCCTTAAACGACGCCTTAAAAAAATTGACCGTCAGATAGTTGTAGACCGGGGAGATTTTGTATAAATAAAAAGGGATTTTTAGATTTCTGACAGCATGTCAGTAAAAAAATTCTTTTCTGTGTAAAAACGTCGAATCTGATCGTTTAAAAGCTCAATGTTTTTTTCACAGTAAGATCGGATAGTTGATTTATGCTTTGCAGCCTCATAATTGGCCTGTTTAAGCAAAAGAGCGTAAACATCATCCAGATTTCTGAACTCGTTTACAAACATCACCTTTCCGCCGATGGTTTTTGCAATTCCTTCCAGATTCGATTCAAGGTTACCGTTATCAAACTGGGTAGAAATCCACATACTTGGTGTTATGGCAGGAAAAATCACCTTTAGTTCTTCAGGCTCATATTCGCGTCCCATAACCTTTGCCCTAAGTCCGCTTAATTCCGGATTAAGACAAAACTCAATTTTTTTGGAGATGCAGGTTAAATCCTTGTCGTTAATTACAACCTGAAAAACCGGAGTTTTTAACCTGATGATAATTCGGCTGTTCTTAAATGAACAGACATTTGCCTTGTGAGAAAGCACTGCACCTACAAACATATAAATATTATAGCAGATGTTTTATATAATTGTATAGTACAATCTTGATTTCAGATATTTTTACAACTTAAGTTCATCCGCAGCGATATTTACAAGTGGAATCTGAATTTCAAGACGGAAGCCACCTTCTTTTGGAGTAGAAACTTTGAATTTGCCCATAACTTTATTAAGGCGTTCTTCCATGCCGGCAAGACCGATTCCTTTTACTATTTCTTTGGAACCAATACCATCGTCTTTTATAACCATGGTAAGAAGCTTTACGTCGTCCCAGAAAGTAACAAAGATGTTTTTTGCCCGACCATGGCGGATGGAATTTGTAAGACCCTCTTGAAGCGTATGCATGATGATGGCATTTATTGTAATGCCGTAATTTTCTTTAAGGTTTCCGCTTTGAATATCTACATTAATGCCTGTAATCTGCTGAAAAATCCGTTTAATTTCGTAAATGGCGGTAAGATTATTCTGATCTGGAGATTCAACCTCACGAATCTGACGAAGAGTTTTGCGGGTTTCTTTTAAGCCATTTGAAGCAAGATTACGAAGCGTAAGCAAAATATCTGAAAGTTTATCACGTTCAATTTCTGGGTTACTCATAATTGCGTCTATAATTGCGGTAATATTCACAAAGGCATAACCGCAGGAATCGTGCATATCACGTGTAATTCGCATACGCTCGTTTTGAACGGCTTCTTCTCCATGAGTTTTTGCATATTCCTGAAGTTTATTATTCAGTTCGGTCATCTGATTCATAACAAGATTTTGATGACGAACGGTTTCAGAAGAAAGAATATAGTTTCTTTCAAGCTGTTTTAAAATCATTGCTACAATGGTGCTTGAAAGCATTGTAAAAATCACCGCATTCATCTCGCTAAAAGTTTTTCGCACAACTACTGCATCATTTGAATAAACAAAAGATTCAAGACTTTCTATAAAGCAGAAAATAATAAAAGAGGAAAAAGAAAGAAAAATGCTTACTCCGCCATTATAGCCAAAAACTGAACAGATTAAAAAAGAAACATAAATAAAAATTTTTAGTGTAAAAGTACAGTTTGTGGAATAAGCCATTAAAACTGCAGAGGCAAGCCCCAGAATAAAAAAGAGAATTTTTGTATAAAAGTTTTCTATAAAAAGAATTGCATAAACGCTCAATAAATATAGAAGAAAAAACGAATAAAAAGTAAGAAAAAAAGATTTTTCGGTCAAAAAATCTGAAGTTGATAAACTGATATTCAGCGCACGTTCTGGCGAAAAACAGAAAAGACTTAAAAAATTTGAAAAAGCAATCAGGCACAAAAATACAACGATAGAAAACGGAAAAACGCGGAAAAGAAAGTTTGCATTATTTTTTTTAATATTCAAACGCCCCGAACGCAACATTTTTTTATTATACATCAAAATTGCAATCTATGTTATACTATTTTATCTATGGAAAAGTTGAAATTAATGCTGGTGGACGACCAGAGCCTTTTTACCGAAAGTTTGTGCACCTTTTTGAATAACTACGCTGAAGATATGCGGGTAATCAGCAAGGCCTCTAACGGACGCGAAGCTGTTAAATTCTGCGACTTAGAAAAGCCCGACGTAATTCTGATGGACATAAACATGCCGGAGATGAACGGAATTGAGGCTGTAAAAATAATAAAATCAAAACACCCTGAAATTCTTATAATTATGCTTTCTACCTATGACGAAGACGCTTACGTTCGAGAAGCGCTTTTGAGTGGAGCAAGCGGATATTTGCTAAAAGATTTAAGCCCTACAGAACTGATTATGAGTATTCGTGCGCTAAAGTCTGGCGTTTTACAGATTAGCCCGAGCATTGTTAAAAAGATAATTCAGACTAAATTTGTAGGAGGCAGCGCGACCGACAGTGAAGATGACAAAAAACATGGTGGCGCTGTTGAAGGCAAAGAGGCTGATTCGTTAAAAAATGATGCTGGAGGGAGCACATCATCTTTAAATGAAGCCGCAGAGAAAAAATTTGAATGGCTAAAAACCCTTACAAAGCGTGAGCGTCAGATTTTTGCTTTAATTGCGACCGGTCACGATAATGACGAGATTGCAGAAGAGCTGAAGCTGGCTTTGCAGACTGTGCGAAATCAGGTTAGCACGATTTATTCTAAACTTGGTGTTAAGGACCGGTTTGAAATTATTAAGCTTGCTAATAAGGTATAAAAAAACAGCGCAAAGGAGAGGAGCTGATTTCAAAAACACTTATTTTGTGGAGTGCCGCGAAAGCGGCATGTATTATGGTTTCCATACCACAAAATACGTGTAGCGCATTATTGCGCGGTTTTGAAATCAGAAACTCGACTGGAAGCTGTTTTTTTTATGGCAGATTATTTTTTGTGTTATTTTACACTGCCTGTAACACCTTCTATAAATTTTTTCTGCTGACTGAAGAACAGCACAACTGTTGGAATTGTCATAATCGAAACGCACAGCATTAAAAGGCCGTAGTCGGTTACGTAGCCGGCAGTAAGCCCTGAAACCAAAAGCGGCATTGTCTGCATTTTCTGGTTCTGCATTACGATAAGGGGCCACATGTAGTTATTCCATGACGTCATAAATGTTACGATTGCAGCTGCGGCAAAGGTCGGCGCCATAATCGGAATATATACGCGAAGGTAAATCTGAAGCTCGTTCAGTCCGTCTACACGTGCTGCCTGGATTGTTTCAATTGGAAAGGCAACTGAATTCTGGCGGAAGAAGAAAATCAAAAAGGCTGTAGAAACGCCTGGCAGAACAAAGCCCATTGTGCTGTTCAAAAGATGTACTTTACTGAACATTTTAAACAGCGGAACCATTGTGGTTGCAAGCGGAATCATCATAGAAAGCAGAAGGATGTTCATTAAGCGGCTTTTTGCTTTGTCGCGGTAAATCTGAAAGCCGTAACCTGCCATTGAACAAACTAAAATGCTCACAATTGTCTGAATTGCGGAAGTACGGATTGAATTCCAGAAGGCACGTGGAAGTCCTTTTGGAATATTGCGGATATTTTCAAAAAGATACAGACCTGGGGTAATTTTTCCTGTAATTACATCTACGGAACGGTTTGTAGCTCCTGCAAGCATCCAGTAAAACGGGAAAATCGAAAAAAGACAAACTATTACAATAAAAGTATATTCTGCAAGTTTAAAAAAATCTGAATTTTTTGTAATTGGAATTTTAGCCATTATTCTTTATCTCCTACTTTAAGCTGTACGAATGAAAGCACGGCAACAAGAATCAGGATTGCATAAGAAACTGTTGCGGCGTATCCAAACTGCGGGTTGAATCTGAATGACAGATTATATATGTACTGAGAAATTGTAAGTGTTGCGTTTCCTGGTCCGCCACCTGTAAGGTTACGAACTTCGTCGAACAGCTGAAGTGTACCATTGGTAGACATAATTGCTGTAAGAAGAATTACAGGCTTTAGAGAAGGAAGCGTAATCTTAAAGAAAGACTGAATAGGATTTGCACCGTCAATGCGGGCAGCTTCGTAAATACTTGAATCAATATTCTGAAGGCCTGCCAGAAAGAATACTGTATTGTAGCCTGTCCAGCGCCAGGTGATTGTAAGGATAATTACAACTTTTGCCCAGATCGGGTCATCAAGCCAGTTGAAGGCCTCGTCAAGAATTCCCCACTTTACGAACAAAACATTTACAAGGCCGTCCAGACTGAAAAGCGACTTAAAAATGAGAGCAGAACTTACAAGCGATGTTGCGCAAGGAAGAAAAACCAGAGTTCTGAAAAGGCCCTTATACTTTAATTTGGGATCGTTTAAAATTGACGCCAGAATCAAAGCAAGAAAGAGCATGATAGGAACCTGGAATACAAAATATATGAATACATTTTTTACTGCGGCCATAAACATTTCGTCCTGGAAAAGACGCATGTAGTTTCGCAGCCCCGAAAACTGAAGGTTGTTACCCATTCCGCTTTTTAAAGACAGAATAAAGGACTGAACCATCGGGTAAAAACTCATGATAAAAATAAGTATTGAAGCAGGTGCTACAAAGTTCCAGCCGGCAATACTGTATTTTCGATCCAAGGATTTTGG
>JAILHD010000080.1 GCA_024696155.1 Treponema sp.
TTCCAGAAACTCTACAATTTTTTTAATTTTTTCCGGCATGCAACGGAAGGTAGCTAAAAACCTGTTTTATAATATTCAGCTTCTGTGATAGTATTTAGCCATGAGCACAAAAATGACGGTTTTCTTTGATTTAGACAGAACATTAATGGACTTTGAAGTTGGCGAGGATATTGGGATTAAAACCGTCTTCGACACTTATAAAAGCGAAATTAAGATGGACTATCAGGAATTCCGTTCAACGTGGAAAGTGGTGGCACAAAAAATTTTTGATGAATATTCAGCTGGACTTCACACTTTTGATGAACAGCGCCACCTCCGCGTAAAAAAGATGTTCGAGCTGAATGGAATTATTCTTGACGACGCGGAAATTGAAGAACGATTCCGACTTTACTGGTCGAATTACGAAAAAGGTGTCGGGCTATTTTCCGATGCCCGCGGCATTCTTGAAAAACTAAAAAATCATCAAATTCCTACAGGCCTTATTTCAAACGGCGACTCTTCCAATCAACGCTGGAAGCTTAATAAAGAAAACCTTACCCAATATTTTGACCCGATTATTATTTCGGGCGAAGTGGGCGTAAGTAAGCCGGACTTGCGTATTTTTGAAATTGCCATGCAAAAAGCTGGTGCACAAAAGGAAACTTCCTGGTACATTGGCGACAGCCCCGTTCACGACATTGAACCTGCCCTGAAGTTCGGTTTAAACGTAATATACTTAAATCGCAGGCTGGAAGAAGGCACTGTAATCTTCCACCAAGAAAAACCAGCATATTTTGAAGTTGCCTCTCTGACAGAAGCATGGGATTGTCTTAAAAAATAAGACAATTTTTTTAGCCTCTTTGTATTCCCTGAAGCTTGTAGGGATTTGTTTTTAATTCATGCTCGTAAATAGAAACTACATCCCAGATGTCAAAAAACATAACCTTGCATGGGCCAATCATAGCCCAAGCATATCCCAAAGATGATTTATATTAAATATTTTTAGACAAGATGCAGTTTTCTATCGATGAAATACATTGTAATTAAGAGAGTCAGAGCATATTCAGATAGGTTTTCCGCTTAAAGTTCAATGTATTCCTTTGGCTTAAAGTTATCGGCCATGGACCAGGTGTGGGCTTTTCCGTTCTTCATTTTGAAAATCTTTAAAAAGTCCTTAACTTCTTCCTTTGACTTTCCCCACTGCTTTATAAAGGCGCGCGACGGATGGTTATAGATTTCTTCAAAAAGCTCGTCGCTTTGGTCAAGTTCAAACTTTCCGCAAACGCGAACTTGGATTCCTTTGCACTGAAAGCAAAGTTCAGCATTTGGATTTGCCATAAGCTGCTTGTAAAGATCCTTAAAAGCGCCTGTGTGGAAAATAATTCCGTCGTTGCAGGCTTTGAACATAAGGATTCCGCGGACACGGGGAAAGCCGTTCTCATCAACCGTGGCAAGGTGCATCACGGGGTTTTCATTCATCATTTTAAGCAATTCTTCTTTTGTCATAGTGTTAACAATGATACACAAATTCAAAATCTACACTTTTAAAAATCGCTTAAAAGTTTGCAAATTTGAATTATCGTAGCTGATATTTTTCCCTGTATTCGCTGGGGCTCATATCATGTACTTTTTTAAAAACAGCGGAAAAATGCGAAAGTGAATAAAAGCCGCATTGCTCGGCTATTTCGGACACAGAAAAATCGTTCCTTCGCAAAAGTTTTACAGCCTTGTTTAGTCGGACATCGATAAGATAATTTTTGGGAGACAGGCCTACTTCTTTTGTAAACAGCCTATTGAAATTGGAAACAGACATGTTGGCACTTTTCGCAAGGTCTGGGACAGAAAGGTCCTCACCGCAATGAAGCTCAATATAGGTTTGGACTCTACCTATTCTTTCATTTGTGGAAACGGAGCGCATGTCATAGTTTTCACCTAGAAGACTGCGGATTATCCAGTGGGTCAAAAGCGTTGTCTGGCAGTCAAGGGTTATTTCGCCGTTCTTCATATTTTTTGAGGATTCAAAGGCATACAAATGAAGCATTTTTAAAAAATCATGGCAAATCAAAAACTGCTGGCCTTCATATTTTGGAATTTCATTTTGATACAGCAAAAACTGGCTTTCAAAATATTCTCTGTCAATCATGATTGTGTAATAATTGGGAAAGTCAACAGCCTTGTCTTCATGCGGAACATTCGGAGACACAATGGACGCAAGATAATAATTTTTCTTTAGTTCGATTTTTGGAGGAATTAAAAAGTCGTCAGTTCCAAATTCGATTATTATCATATAGGATGGATGAACATGCTGCTCTTTTACGGCAAATTCACAAAAGCCCATTGACTGAATGAAAAGCGCAAAATTCTTAAACGCATAGCAGTCAACATTTTTTAAGTTTGACTCTGTGACGGAATCGCCGACTAAATTTTTTATTACTTCCATATTTTTCATTTTGTTCTCTCATCCTACGAGTAAGTTACGCATAATTCATATAATATCTGCGAACCTAATCAATCTTAAATAAAATCATATGCAAAAGTAAATCATTTTCCAACAAGATGTAGCATTTCACCGATTAAATACAGCCACCATCCCCTGATTTTCACGTAACGTCTTCAGAATTTTTGCTTTTTACCTGCATTTATACTATCATAAAAAAAACACCGGCCAAATTGACATTTTATCCGGCTAATCGAGAAAAATGAAAATAATTGAATTAATAAATGATGATTACATAGGATGTGTAAAAAATCTTCGTCATGCCTGTAGAGGCATTATAATAATTGGCGGTAATGTCTTATTATGTTATGAATCAAATGAAGGTAAGTATATAATTCCTGGCGGCGGACAAGAGGGAAATGAATCTCTTGAACAATGTTGCAAAAGAGAAATACAGGAAGAAACAGGGCTGATTGTAAATGTAAAACAGGCCTATCTTGAAATTCAAGAATTATTTTTAGACTGGAGACATATCAATCATTATTATATTTGTGATGCCATTGAAGATACTGGTAAAGTTCACCTTACAGAATATGAAAAGCAGGCCGGTTATAAGACTGTTTGGCTTCCATTAGAAAAAGCTATAGAGATTTTTGGCAATTATGAGAGTTTTCATAAAACAAATATTGCAGATTATGGATTATATCGAAGGGAATTCCATGCATTATCAGAAGCAGCAAAAATTTTAAAGAATAGAATTAAACTTAAATAGATTATTAGGCACTATTGGAGCAAAGATGAAAAATAAAGAAGCAATAATTGAACAGCAAAAAGAGTTTATTCAGAAAATGAAAGATAAAACCCTCGCTTTCATAAAATCAATAGATAAATCAGAAATTGAAACTATTCTTCTTTCTGGAAGCGTTGCCCGTGCAGATTATTTTCCTCAGAAAAAAGAGAACGGCGAATACAACGGCATGGTTGATTTAATCGTTATACGAAAAAGCAACAGCAAAGTTACAGCTGAAGATATTTTCGGCCTGAATCAAGAACCGCAAATTCCTTTTCATTGTGTAAAAAATAATGATGTTTGGTTTGAGATTTTGTTCACTGATTTTATTGATGTAGACACGTTTTCTAAGTTTGAAGAACCAAGAAAATTTTCCATACTGGAATCCCAAATTTTATACGATCCGAATAATTCCTATAAAATTGAACTTGAGCAGATAAATCATTTTGTAAAAGAAGATTTAAAAAATAATCTGAACAATGCCTTGGGGTACATTCATTATCTTCTTTCTGATTATAAAAAGGACCGATGGTATCGCCGTGACGCATTCATCCAAATGCATGAAAATTTGAATACCGCAATACGAGCTGGTATTCACGCCCTTTTTTATCTGAACGGATTTTACTCACCGGCAGAGGACAGGGCAATTTATTATTCTCACAGTTTGCAAAAGCTTCCTGAAAATTATGCAGAAGTAATTTCACAATCCTGCAGTCAAAAAATAGATTCAGAAGAAGATTATTTCAGACGAGAGAGAATCTTCATAGAAAATATAGTCAGTTTTATTGAAAAATCTGAATAGAATTAAAAAAAGCACGAGAGCTTTTTCCATTCACTTTTGAGCAGACGGTATTCAAGGCGGGTTTTCATTTTAGTTCCATTGTTTATTTCTTCTCATCCTTTTTATTTTCTGCGTGCATTTCAAACAGCTTTTGATTCAGTACGCTTAAACCTGTAAATGTGTTCCATTCTTTTTTTGAAGTGAATGTGACGGCACTTGAAAGACCAACATGCCACATCAGATGTCGGAACTGTCCAAGAATCAGCTCCAGTCTTGTGTAGTCGCAGTCCTTTGGTTTTTCAAGAAGCTCAGCGGCCGTTAATTTTTCAAAATAGGACTCTATCTTGCTTTTTACATATTCAAAATAATTCAAAAGCTGCTCACGTGATATCACTATGCTTTTGTCGCTGACATATCCTGCACGAGCCGGATCTATAACGCTCAGATTTTTCGGGATGCCAAAAAGCTTTTCTCCCTCATAAACGTAGTCCATCGGGTTGATGAAAAATCTGTCCATGGAATGCAGATAATGGAAAATGTAACGAGAATTATTTTCGCCGTCAAAAATAGTTTCAAGATCAGCAAAAAGAATCTGGTCCTTTACATTGATGAAATTGATTTCCTGCTGACTGGCAATCTGCCGGATGATTTCTTCCATATGAATCCTCCTGATTAAATCTTCTGATTTTATTCTCCAGTCGGAACATCCGCGTTCAGACTTTTATTCCGGTAATTGAGGTTGATGCGGAGTGAATATCCCATTCTTTCCCAAAAAGTGTTTGCATTTTCGTTGTCCTTGAAGACAAGGCCAAATGCTTTTGTAATTCCTTCTTTTTTTAGGGCTTCTTCCGCCTTTGCAACAAGTGTGCTGGCAATTCCCATACGCTGAAAATCAGGATGGACGCAAAGATGATGAATAATTGCCCGCCTTCCGTCGTGACCTGTAAGAATCGCGCCGACGATTTTTTCCGCGCCGCCGTCATTGGCCAAGGCCGCAAAACATGTTGTTGGATTACGCTTCATGTAGCGGGTGATTCCTTCTCGGCTGTCGTCTACAGGATTAAGGGCGCGCTTTGTCTGCTCAACCTGATTCCATAATTCCCAAAGTTCGTCGTAGTCCGCGGGCGCCAGCGTTTTGTAAGTGATTTTCTTTGCTTCCATATTTACTGCCTTTTAAAGCGAAAGATTCATCCCCTCGCCGTTGTCATTGAAGCCCAGGCTTTTGTAGAGCGGATGCCCCATCTGCGTAGCATCCAGACTGATTTCAGTTACGCCGCGGGATTTTGCTTCTTCAATCAAAAATTCAACCATCATTTTTCCAACTCCACGCCTGCGGAATTCAGCCCTTGTGTAGACGTTCATAAGATGTGCCCGCTTTCCTGTTGGATGATCAAAAGTCGGCATGACGGTGATGTAGCTTAGGCTTGCGCAGCCTGCAATTTTATCGCCATCCATCGCAAAAACAGTTGTCTGGTCGCCATTTAAAAAATATTCGCGGCTGCATTCAACAAGAGTCTTGTCAAAAGAGGCCTTCTCATCCATGCCATTCACAATCCGCAGCATTTCCAGACGGATTTGCATCAAAGTTTCAATGTCGCTTGCATTTGTCTTTTTAATTTCCATAGTTACACCTCGTTGTACTCCTTATAGATATGAAATACTTCTTCCATTGAAAGAAATTTTTCTCCGTCAAATTCCATCTTCAGAATCCAGGGCATAAAGTCTATGATTTTCATAAAACTTTCGCCATTAAAGCTTTTGTCGTAGTAATTGATTATTGAAGAAAGGGCAGTTCCGTGGGTTCCGATGACAATGTTCTTGCCATCATATCGTTTAAGAATTTCTTTGACAGCCTCGATGTTTCTTTTCTGAACATCCCCAATGGATTCACCGTCTTCTTCAGCAAAAGAAAACTCTGCCCAGCGTTTTTTAAACATTTCGTGAGTGTTTCCAGTTTTTCCTGCCTTGCGCTCATGAAGCCGTTCGTCCGTCTGAATCTCCATGCCATAAGAGTCAGCAGCTTTTTTTATTGAGTCATAGCTTCGCCTATAGGGGCTTGAGATAAAAACGTCGATTTTTTTATCCTTGAGGATTTCCGCCACCTTGATTGAGTCTTCAAGGCCTTCTTCTGTCAACGGACGATTTCTGTCGTCTCTTATAGTGCCGTCTGGCTTACAATGACGGACAAAATAAATTCTTGTCAATTTTTAAGCCTCTTCTTTTACTTTTTATCCTTATACGCGTATCCAAAATTGATTGGAGGAGCAGTAACAGAAACGTAAATAAATTCTCCGTTGCTGTCGTTCAAAAGTCCGTGAACGTCCTTATCTGCAAAACGGGCAACATCTCCGGCCTTAAAATCCATTTCCTTGTCGTCAGCAAGAAGAAGTTTGCCCTTGCCTTTGGTGGCATACCAGATTTGCTCGGAAGCGTCATGAGTATGGCGTGGCTGACTTGCTCCCGGAATAAGGTGAACTTCGGTAATGGTAACGCGCTGACTGCTTGAATTTTCAGGATTCAAAAGCTGACGCGAAACTACGCCCGGATTTGACAGTTCTTTGATTTCGTCTGATTTGATGAATTCCATATTTGCCTCCCAATTTTTTTAAATGCTTTTATTGCACAATCTTCTCAATCATTTTCCAGTCTATACATCGTTTGTAATTCTGATTAGGAAATTCGCACTCCTGATTCCACGGACGGTCAAAAACCATAACCTTTAAATCTGGCAGATGATTAAAAAATTTGAAGGCAGTCGGAGAATCTTCCACCGCGTAGTCAAAGTGCATTTTATAATAGTCTTCGAGTTCAAGGCTGAAGGTACTGCCCTTTAAAAAATTATCACGCCCGTATTTGTTAAGGCAGAATAATTCAACACGCTCAAGTCCATGGCGGTTTAACCATTCGCGGGAAGGTTCAAAAGTGCTAAACGGTCGCCCTGTAATGATTTTTACGTTATGCCCTTTATCAAGCCAGTTGTTGATTGTCTGAATTGCACCTGGAGTTTCATCATAAGACAAAAGCACCTCGGGAGTATGGCCTTTAATCATCATTTCATCATACTGCTCGTCAGTCAAAGAAAAAGATTCCTTTAAATTAAAATACCTGATCTGCTCATATGGAATATTAAGACCAAAGAGTTCTTTTACAAGCTTAGAAAAATATCGCGCCGTCTCGCAAAGGCAATCATCAAAATCAACGTAAATATTCATTTTTCTTCCCACTTATTCACACTGCATTCTTGCAGCTTCTTCCGCGTGAATCAAAGTTGTGTCGTAAACCGGAAGAACGCTGTCTTTCTGACTGATGAGCATTCCAATTTCTGTACAACCAAGAATCACACCTTCTGCGCCCTGTGCTTTCATTTTTTCGATTATGCGCTTGTATTTTTCGCGAGATGAATCGAGTACGCTTCCAAGGCAAAGCTCGTTAAAGATGATTTCGTTTACAGTGTTGATGTCTTCTTCATCTGGCACAATAACTTCAAGACCTGCGTTAATTAAGCGCTGCTTTATAAAGTCCTGAGTCATTGTAAATTTTGTTCCAAGCAAAGCGATTTTTTTATGACCGTCCTTATTAATTGCCCGTGCAGTTGCATCAGCAATATGAAGAATCGGAATATTGATTTCTTTTTTAATCTGAGGCACAAGTTTATGCATTGTGTTTGTTGCAATCACAATAAAATCTGCGCCGGCTTTTTCTAGTCTGTCAGAAGCTTCAGTAAGAATTTTTGCGTTGCCGTCCCAGTTGCCTTCGGACATATTTTTTTCTAGTTCCGCAAAATCAACGTTGTACATCATGATTTTTGATGAATGAAATCCTCCAAGTGTATTTTTGACCGTTTCGTTGATAACCTGATAGTATGTGATTGTGCTTTCCCAGCTCATTCCGCCAATTAAACCAATTGTTTTCATTTTTTTATTTTCCTTAATTAAATTTTTTTTCTTAAATAAACCATATCTGTAAGCTGAATCCCAGCCTCAAAAATCAGATGGTCATAGTTCTTTGTAAAAAAATCTTTCTCTACGTGATGCCTTGTAAAGCCACATTTTTCATAAAAGGGTACTGTAAGCGGACTGTCACCGGTTCCAACCTGCAAAAACGAAAATTTGCCGGAAAAAACATTCTCCACATATTGAATCAGAGTTCTTCCGTACCCCTTGCCATGAACTTCTGGAGCAGTCGCAATGTTTTTGATTTCAAGTACACCGTCACCTTCATCAGTCACGACACACTCACCAAAAACCTTTCCGCCTTCGTCTTCAAGCACAAACATTCTGCCACGCTCAAGATAGCGGTCAATCATATCTTCCTGTTCGTCGGCAAGTAAAAGTAAATCAAGAAAGTCTTTTTTATTTTCCGTAACTTCACGGATTTTCATTTTTAAATTCATTCTCCCATTATATATGATTAATTCTATTTTTGTACGGATTTTTCATATAATATGCAGATATTTCAGATGAAATACAGTAAGTTATGTCACCTGGCCATGACATTTTTGCCTTCAAAAAGCGGTGTGAATAAATCTCCGTCTGTGATACCTTATAGTTAAGTGAGGACAATATGATTCTAGGTGAAAAACTGGCGCTGCTCAGAAAGCAAAACGGATACTCTCAGGAAGAACTTGCGGAAAAACTAATGCTCGCCCGCCAGACTGTTAGCAAATGGGAAAACGGACTTGCCGTGCCGGAACTGGACGGACTTATTGCGCTAAGTAATCTTTATCATATTCCGATTGACCGGATTGTAAAAAATGACGACGACTGCAATATACCTTTGACAGAAAGCACCGACAAAAGCGACCGCGCAAAATTAATCACATTTTTACAAAAAGCAAAACAAAAGACCTACGCCGGTCACGGAGCAGAAACCTCCCCTTGCCGTCCGGGCTCACACGATTTGCGCTACGAAGAAAAAACAGAATCCGGCCTTCTTCTTTACATTGACACCTATCTTGGCGGAAAGAATTTTTCCGGCGAAGAAGCCATATGGCGAGACGGCGTGCCCCTTTGGTCAATGAACTATTACGGTCGCGTTACAGCCGAACCTTTTTCCGGCGATTTTTTGAAAGCCGCCCTCTACGAAGTCCCGGCAGACAAACCCTTCCGCGGCCCGGACATCTTCCGCCAGGGAGACTACACCTACCACTGCCAGACCAGCGGCGACTTTGAATGGTTCCAGGGCTACGAAGACATTTTCTATCTGGAAAAGAAGATTTACGAACTTCACTTCCACGGCGGCGTGATTATTTAGCAAGAATCGGGCGTGCTATGTGCACATTAAAGAATTCAATAAGCGGTCCCATAAAGAATGCAGTAATGATTGTTCCAACGCCGGCAATAGTTGGGATTGCAGAAGGTTTCCCACCAGCAATCAGAAAAAGAGAGACACCAAGAATTACGCAGACAAAATCAGTAATCGGGCGGACAAACTGAAACTTGCCTTTTTTCCAGGTATTACAGATTATGAGGGCAACCGCATCATAAGTTGAAACTCCAAGATCAGCGGTGATGTAAAATGCCGAGCCAAAGCATATGATTACAACGCCTACTACAAGACAGGCAATGCGTACAAAAATAGACGGATTTACAATTATTGTCTGCAAAAATTCATATGAAAATTGTGTAATGTATCCAAGCAGAAAAAGATTTATAAAAGTTGCAATTCCAATATAATGACGGTCAAAAATCAGGGCAAAAGAAAGAAGAATTACATTTACAATTATGTAAAGAAGCCCAAAATCAAGCGGAATTAAAACATCAAGGCCAGCCATAAGCGACTGAAAAGGATCTACACCAAGTGCCGCAATTTTAAAAATTCCCACGCTGATTGCGCAGATGATTACTCCAAAAAAGGACATTGCAATCCGTTTTGCAAGATTTTTTCTTTCTACCATAATTTTCTCCAGAATTTATAGTAATAATGATAGCAGATTAAAGTGAAAAGCAGTAGAAAAAAAATCTAAAATAATACATATTTATTTATGGAACACATATCTTTAATTCTTTCGGACTTAGACGGAACTTTATTCCGCAACGACAAATCAATTTCTGATTTCACAAAAAAGACAATCGCACAGGCACAAAAAAAAGGCATTCTTTTTGGAATTTCAACTTCACGCGCCCTCGTAAACGCCTCAAAATTTCTAGAAGGCATTGCACCCGATGTCCTCATCACAAACGGCGGCGGGATGGCATTTTACAAGGGCAAAAAAATCTACAATTGCGAATTTTCGCCAGAAGAAACTCAGACTCTCTTAAAAGCAACATTCGACGTACTTGGAAAAGATGCCGTAATTTCAATCGACAACGAAATGGGGCTCTATTCTAATTCAAAAGAAGAGCTTGGCGACAAATTCTGGACCTTCAATGATTTTTCTGATTTTAGGGAACCCGCTATGAAGCTTTGCATCAAGACGCTGGACAAAGATGCCGTTACAAAAATCGCTTCCAGCATCGG